>JAVEXI010000009.1:0-47301 GCA_034004165.1 Gudongella sp.
GTATAGTAAACTTTATGAAGATAAGAGAAGCTATGGAAGATCAGGGCTCAATATTTCAGACTGATCTCGACACAGAGGTTATAGCTGCTCTGATAGCAAAATATCACAAGGACGATCTCAATGACGCAATAATTAAGGCTTTGTCAGAAGTAAGAGGATCATATGCAATGGCAGTTATGACAAATGACAGAATGATAGCAGCCAGAGATCCCCATGGAATTAAGCCACTGTCTATAGGAAAGTTGGATGGTGACTACATTGTAGCTTCAGAATCCTGTGCTTTTGATTCAGTAGGGGGAGAATTTGTAAGAGATGTCGAGCCTGGAGAAATAGTGCTAATTGATAAAGAAGGACTAAAAACTCTCTACAGCAACCCTCAAAAGAGAAGTCTGTGCATATTTGAACTGGTTTACCTTGCAAGGCCAGATAGTATTTTGGATGGCAAAAGTGTTTATATGTCCAGGTTTGAAGCTGGAAAGAGACTTTATCTAGAAAAACCAGAAACAGTTGCTGACATAGTTATAGGTGCTCCTGACTCTGGCATCGTAGCTGCAATAGGATACGCAGAAGCTTCGGGGATACCCTATGCAGAAGGCATGATTAAGAACAGATATATAGGCAGGACCTTTATAGAGCCATCTCAGGAGCTTAGAGAGCAGGGCGTGAAGATAAAACTCAATCCACTGAAAGAAAACATCAAAGGTAAGAGACTTATTCTTGTAGACGACTCAATTGTAAGAGGAACCACAATCAAACGTACCGTGGCTATGCTTAAGAATGCAGGAGCAAAAGAAGTTCATGTAAGAATTGCATCTCCGCCTATAACGCACAGCTGTTATCTGGGGGTAGATACTCCTTCGGAAGAAAATCTAATTTCTAGCAGGCTATCGGTCGATGAGTTAGCTCAGGAAATAGGTGCTGATTCTCTGTATTTTATAAGTATTGAAGGTCTGGTAAGTGCCGCTGGAGAAGATAACGGTTTTTGCAAAGGATGTTTTACTGGAATTTATCCGGTTGAAAAAGAATAACAGGAGGAAAATTAAATGTCTTTGACTTATAAAGATTCAGGAGTTGATAAAGAGGCTGGTTATAAAGAGGTACAGCTCATAAAAAATTTCATCAAAAAGACTCATATTCCAGGAGTATTGTCAGAACTTGGTGGTTTTTCTGGTCTGTTTCAGCCGGACATATCAAATATTAAGGAACCTGTTCTGGTATCAGGTACGGACGGTGTAGGCACGAAACTAAAACTTGCCTTTGAGCTCGACAAGCACGATACTATTGGTGAGGATTGTGTAGCTATGTGTGCAAATGACATACTGTGCCAGGGAGCAAAGCCTCTGTTTTTCTTGGATTACATTGCTACTGGGAAGCTGATTCCTGAAAAAATGGCTCAGATCGTCGAAGGTGTTGCAAACGGATGTATAAGCGCCGGATGTGCACTGATTGGCGGCGAGACAGCTGAAATGCCAGGGTTTTACAATGACGGAGAATACGATGTAGCAGGGTTTGTAGTCGGTATAGTCGATAAAGAAAAGTTAATTACTGGTGAGAGAATTGAAGAAGGTGATGTTATTCTGGGACTTCCCTCCAGTGGTCTTCACAGCAATGGCTTCTCACTTGTTCGAAAACTTATATTTGACAAGCTAGACTTAAAACTTGATACTTACTACGATGAACTGGGGAAAACACTTGGAGAAGAATTACTGACGCCAACGAGAATTTACAGTAAAGCTGTACTTCCTTTGATAGAAAACTTTGACATAAAGGGCATGAGTCACATCACAGGTGGTGGATTTTACGAGAATATACCTAGAATGCTTAGAGAAGGGCTCAGAGCCAAAGTCGATTTAAATTCTATAGAAACTCATGCAATATTTGATCTTCTTCAGAAGTGGGGAAATATTGCTGAAGATGAAATGTATGGAACGTTTAATATGGGTGTCGGAATGGTAATAGCTGTTGCACCTGAAGAAGCTGAAAGAATTAAGAAATTCTTGGATGAAAATGGCGAAAAATGCTATGTTCTTGGAGAAGTGATAAAAGGAGAAAAGGGAGTAGACTTATGGAGAAAAAACGCATAGGTGTGCTTATTTCCGGTGGTGGCACTAATTTGCAGGCACTTATAGATGCATGTAAAAATGAAGAGATTAACGGTGAAATAGCAGTTGTTATCTCTAGTAGAGAAGAAGCCTATGGTCTGGCCAGAGCAGAAAAAGCAGGGATTGACGCTGAATACGTCAGCTATCAGGGTTATACACCTGATAGCTACGATCATAAACTCATAGAAATTCTGACAGACAAAGAAGTAGATTTGGTAGTCCTTGCAGGATGGCTGAGAGTACTGACGCCTACATTTATAAATGCATTCAGAAATAAAATTATAAACATTCACCCTTCACTAATCCCCAGTTTCTGCGGAAAGGGGTACTACGGTGAAAAAGTACATCAAGCTGTGCTAAAATCAGGAGTGAAAATTACGGGAGCGACTGTCCACCTTGTGGACGAGGGGACTGATACTGGTCCTATAATTTTACAGGAAGCAGTAAATGTGCATCCTGATGATACAGTCGAAACACTACAGCAGCGAGTGCTCGCAGTCGAGCACAAACTTCTTGTAAGAGCTGTTGCGGAGTTTTGCAAAAATGAGGGGGCTTAAAATGAAAAGAGCTTTGATAAGCGTCTACAACAAATCAGGAATAGTTGCTTTTGCTGAAGGCTTAGCAGAACTTGGGTGGGAAATAGTATCCACTGGAGGAACTTACAAACTCCTTAAAGAATATGGAATTAACGTGGTAGAAATAGATGAAGTGACAGGTTTCCCCGAGATTCTCGATGGTAGAGTCAAGACTCTCAATCCCTTGATTCACGGAGGAATATTATTCAGGCGAGACCTGGAGTCACATAGAACGGTAATCGAAGAGATGGATATAGTGCCAATAGATATGGTCGTAAATAATCTGTATCCTTTTGAAGATACTGTATTCAATCCAAATGCAACACCACTTGAGATTATTGAAAACATTGACATCGGAGGTCCTTCGATGATAAGGGCAGCAGCAAAGAATTACGCAGATGTTACAATAATCGTCGATCCAGAAGATTATGGATTGGTGCTGGACGAACTTAGGGAGAATGGGGAAACAACGCCTCAGACCAGAGCTAGGCTGGCAAGAACAGCATTCAGCCTCACTGCATATTACGATTCATTGATTGCATCGTATTTCAATGATGAGCAGGGAATCAGGTTTCCAGAGCTTTTAACACTGCCTTATAGAAAGAAAGACAGCCTTAGATATGGTGAAAATCCTCATCAAAATGCCGCGTTCTACACCGAACCTGGAGATCTTGAAGGTACTATATCTGGAGCAATGCAGCTACATGGAAAGGCACTTTCCTACAACAACATTAATGATGCAAATAGTGCAATAAAGATTATTAAAGAATTCGAAGAGCCAACTGCAGTAGCAGTTAAGCATGCCAATCCCTGCGGTGTTGCCAGTGGACAGACACTTTTGATAGCATATGAAAAAGCCTATCAGGCTGATCCTGACTCGATATTTGGAGGCATCGTTGCCCTAAACGGAGAAGTCACTGAGGCAATTGCACTTAAACTAAGTGAAATATTTTTAGAGATAATAATTGCTCCTTCCTTTAGCAGAGAAGCCATATCGATCCTTACGCAGAAAAAGAATCTCAGACTTCTTAAGCTTGAAGATTTAGAAATGTACGATAAGAGTAGTCTGGCGATTAAACAGGTTCAGGGCGGACTTCTGGTTCAAGATGAAAACACTGAACTCCTAGGAGAAGAAATGCCAGCTGTGTCAAATAGATTCCCTGACAACTACGAAGTAGAGGACATGTTATTTGCTTGGAAGGTAGCAAAACACATATCTTCAAATGGGGTTGTCATAGCTAAAGACAAGCAGACACTCGGCATTGGACTTGGCGAGGTAAACAGATTTTGGGCTGTTGAAGAAGCGATTAAGAGGTCTGGAGAGGGAGCAAAAGGAGCTGTATTAGCTTCTGACGGGTTCTTTCCTTTCACAGATTCAGTGGAAGCTCTCGCAGATGCAGGAGTTACAGCAATCATTCAACCTGGCGGATCTGTCAAGGACCATGATGTTATTGAGGAAGCCGACAAACACAATATGGCCATGCTATTTACAGGCATGAGGCACTTCAGGCACTAGGAGGGAGTCTATGAGAGTATTAGTTGTAGGCAGTGGAGGAAGAGAGCACGCTTTGTGCTGGAAGCTTGCGCAATCAGATATTGTCGAAGAAATTTACTGTGCCCCAGGCAATGGAGGAACTAAAGAGGTTGCTGTCAACATAGGAATTGAAGCAAGTGACGTTGACAGTTTACTTGAATTTGCAATTGAAAATGAGATTGATTTGACTGTTGTAGGACCAGAAGACCCATTAGTTAAGGGGATTTCTGATGCATTTGAGAAATCAGGGCTAAGTATTTTTGGACCTGATGCTTTTAGTGCACAATTAGAAGGCAGTAAAGATTTTGCTAAAAAATTTATGGTAAATCACGGAATACCAACGGCTAGATATAGGACCTATACTAATTTAGCAGATGCAATAAAAGGTCTTGACGAGTTTTCTTACCCTGTGGTTGTGAAGGCAGATGGACTCTGCCTCGGTAAAGGAGTTACTATTTGCGAAGATAGAATGGCTGCAGAAAAGGCTTTAACCGAAAGTCTTGAAGATAAAGTCTTTGGAGCAGAAGGAGAAAAGGTAGTCATTGAGGAATTCTTAAAAGGGACTGAAGCTTCTCTTTTGTGTTTTGTTTCCCATAACCGATTATTTCCAATGGAAAGTGCCAAAGATTATAAACAGATTTACGAGGGAGATAAAGGGCCCAATACTGGAGGTGTAGGATGTTATTCTCCAAGCCCCCTCTTTACGCCACAGTTAGATGAAGTAATAAAACAGTCAGTATTGGTTCCGATTGAAAAAGGTCTTGATGCTGATGGGCACGATTTTACTGGGATACTATTTATTGGATTCATGATAGATGAGCAAGTTCCTAAAGTTTTGGAATTTAATGTTAGATTTGGAGATCCAGAAACAGAGGTAGTACTCCCCAGGTTGGAGTCAGACCTTGGAGAGATTTTCTTTAAAGCAATTGCAGGCGATTTAAAGGATTCAGACCTCAAGTGGAGTGATAAATCTTGCGTTACAGTAGTATTAACCTCTGGTGGCTATCCGGGGAATTACCATAAAGGATACGAAATACAAGGTGTAAGCGATCTTCCTAGTGGAATATTGCTATTTCATAATGGAACCAAAGCTGAGAATGATGCTCTTCTGACTAACGGTGGCAGAGTACTTAGCGTCACTGCTATGGGAGATTTCGAAAGCTGTAGAAAGGATATTTACGAAGCCATCGGTAAGATTAGCTTTAATGATATGTATTTTAGAAAAGATATTGCAGCTATACTTCCAGGATATTAATTTAACGATATTTGCAGTTGAAAACGAGCTCATATTTGATATACTTAATACCAGTATGAGCTTTTTTTATTTAGTAAATAGATTGGCATCACAGAGTATATTATCCAAAAAATCATTTTGTTAGGAGGAGATTCTTTGAAAACAGACGTGCAAATAGCTCAGGAAGCTAAAATGGTAAGAATCAATGAAGTTGCAGAAAAGCTGGGTATCCTGGATGACGAAGTCATCAATTACGGGAATTACAAAGCAAAAATCTCTTTGAATGTATTTGACAGACTTAAAGACAAACCAGACGGAAAACTCATTCTCGTAACAGCAATTAGCCCTACTCCTGCAGGAGAAGGAAAAACGACTACAAACATAGGGCTTTCAATGGGCCTGAATAAAATTGGTAAAACAGCTATAACAGCTATCAGGGAACCATCCCTTGGACCAAGTTTTGGAATGAAGGGTGGAGCTGCTGGCGGAGGATACGCACAAGTAGTGCCTATGGAAGATATCAATCTTCACTTTACAGGTGACTTCCATGCAATCACAACATCACATAACCTTATAGCTGCTCTATTGGACAATCATATACAACAAGGCAACGCACTTGGTATAGACCCAAGAAGAGTTCTTTGGAAAAGAGTTTTGGATATGAACGACAGAGCTCTTAGACATATAGTTATAGGACTTGGTGGTAAACCCGACGGAATGCCAAGACAAGATGGATTTGACATAACAGTTGCATCAGAGATTATGGCTATATTCTGTCTTGCTAATGACCTTGAAGATCTTAAGGAAAGAGTAGCAAATATTTTAGTTGCATATAAATTTGACGGCAGCCCAGTATACGCTAGAGACCTTAAAGCTCAGGGAGCAGTTGCACTTCTAATGAAGGATGCTATAGCGCCAAACTTGGTACAGACTCTAGAAAATACACCTGCCCTTATACACGGCGGACCATTTGCAAATATAGCGCACGGATGTAACTCAATGCTGGCTACAAAGCTATCATTGAAGCTAGCTGAATACACCGTAACAGAAGCAGGTTTTGGAGCTGACCTAGGAGCAGAGAAATTCTTTGACATTAAGGCTCGATTTGGCGGACTTAAGCCAAATGCTGCAGTTATAGTCGCAACTGTAAGAGCACTTAAACACCACGGCGGGATCAAGAAAGAAGATTGGGATAAAGAAAACTTTGAGCTTTTGGCAAAAGGATTCGAAAATCTTGAAAAACATATTGAAAACGTCAAGAAATTCGGCGTACCTGCAATAGTTGCTTTCAACAAGTTTCCAACTGATACCGACGCAGAGCTGGATTTTGTTATTAAAAAATGTGAAGAGCTTGGAGCAAAAGCTGTCGTATCCGAAGTATGGGGTAAAGGCGGAGATGGCGGTGTAGACCTTGCTAAAAAAGTTGTCGAAGTAGTTGGAAGTGAAGAATCACACTTCAAGCCACTTTACGACGTTGAAGAATCCATCCAGGCAAAAATAGAAAAGATAGCAAAAGAGATATATGGTGCTGATGGCGTTGACTTTACAGGAGCTTGTGCTAAGACAATAGCTAATATAGAAAAAATGGGCTTTGACAAAATGCCTATTTGTATGGCAAAAACTCAGTATTCTTTAAGTGATGATCCTACAAAGGCAGGAAGACCGAAAAACTTTAGAATAACTGTAAGAGATGTCAGAATATCAAGAGGTGCAGGATTCCTAGTTGCACTTACAGGCGAAATAATGACAATGCCTGGACTGCCAAAGGTTCCTTCAGCAGAAAATATTGATATTCTTCCAAATGGAGAAATAGTAGGACTGTTCTAACGATAGAGCTGGGATAACCCAGCTCTTTTCATTTAACTAAAACTTAACAATATTTCTCACTTAAATCACTGTTACTTTAGCCGATAGACAAATCATAGGACTATACTTAGAATGTTTACAGCATTATGCAGTGTGGAGGTGATGAAATGAAGATAATGGGTTCTACTATTAATATGAAATCAAAGCATGAATTTGTGCAAAAATACAGCAAAGAAGAAAGATTGTTAACCTGGGTAGGAAAGAGACCTGAAGAACCTAAGGAGAATAATAAGCTACCAAAAGCGGTTAGCACTATTTTAGAGATATCTGAGCAAGCAAGAAAGAAGCTAGAGGAGAGTATGGCTGCGAAGACGGCTGAGACTGAGGACGTATTAGAGTTTGAAATGAGTGAATCAGACAAGTACAACATGATGATTCTAAAAGCTATGCTTGAGAAGCTCATCGGCAAGAAGATAAACTTTTCAAATTGTGATATGAAAAAAATTAATACCAAAGCTTTTCAATTGCCTCAAAACTACAAGGACATTTCAAAAGGTGGAGTCAATAATGAACCTGTAAACCAGCCTAAAGGATGGGGCATTGAATACGATTTGAAAGAGTCTTTTTATCAAAAAGAGACAATGTCCTTTAATGCAGACGGAATTGTAAAGACAGCAGATGGAAGAGAAATCAGCTTTAATGTAAATTTGAATATGACTAAAGAATTTGCTGAATACAATGAAATTAACTTCAGAGCTGGCGATGCAGTCAAAGTTGATCCTCTGATTGTTAACTATGGGAATAACATACCTTCCCTAACAGATAAGAAATTTGAGTTTGATTTAGATATGGATGGTAAAGCTGACCAGATAGCATTTGCTGGAAAAGGCAGCGGATTCTTAGCTATAGATTTAAATAACGACGGAAAGATAAATGACGGATCGGAATTGTTTGGACCAAGTTCTGGGAATGGTTTTTTAGAGCTTGCCAAGTATGATTTGGACGGAAATGGTTGGATTGATGAGAACGACGAAGTATTTGACAAACTTTTAATATGGTCAAAGGACAAAGACGGAAACGACCAGTTATACACGTTAAAAGAAAAGAATGTAGGTGCAATTTACTTAGGAAACATTGCGACTCCCTTTGGTTATACAGGAGCTGGGAATGAATTACTAGGATCGGCTGAAAGATCAGGAATTTTTCTAAAAGAGACAGGCCAGGCTGGCGTGATTCAGCACGTCGATTTAGTAGTGTAATAAAAGTGGAGAAAAATTCCAGTTGATGTTTACAACTCTGCTCTAATACTGTAATATATAATTATATTAAGTCAAATCAAAGTTAGGAGAGGGTAAAATGGTCTATAATTCAAAGATCAAGAGCAAACAAGCAGATAGTTTGTTTGAAGCTGTATTGCAGCTTGAGACTATGGACGAATGCTATCGCTTCTTTGAGGATATCTGTACAATCAAGGAAGTGCAGGCTATTGCCCAGCGACTTGAAGTAGCTAAACTCCTTAAATCCAACAAGACCTACAACGAGATTGAGGAGCTAACTGGTGCTTCTACAGCCACAATAAGCCGAATCAATAGATCACTCAATTACGGTGCAGATGGATACAAGATAGTATTTGAAAAGTTAGGTTTAATTGAAAAGGAATAAGAATACAAAACAGGAAAAGGATTTCTCAAATGCAGAGAAATCCTTTTACAATTTATATTAATTAATCTTCAACATCAAAGTGCTCAAGGGCGCTTTTTTTACTTGGAGGTTTTGAATCTCCATGTTTTACTTGCAGCATAGTAAGAAGTGAAAGTAGTGAAAATAGTACTGAATACGGGAAAAGAGTTCTGTAGCTTACATTTTCGAGTAAGAAACCTGAGAGTATCGGTGTAAAAATCTGCGCAGACATCGAAAAGGTGTAATAAAGTCCTGTATATTTTCCCACATCGCTGCTTTTACTCATCTCAACTACCATCGGATAAGAGTTTACATTTATTGCAGCCCAACCTATACCAGTAAAAGCAAATACAATATTTATTGCTGGAGAGTAGTTTATAAACAGAAATCCAGCGAAATAGCTAAGAGACATCAATACTATACCTGCTATGATGCTCTTTTTTCTACCTACCTTACTTGCAATAATTCCAATAGGAATAAAACTAAGTATAGCTGCTCCCATCGCAACCATCAGAGCATTGGCAAAGCTGCCCCCGTGAAGTCCCCATACTCTTCCTGCATATCTTGAAAAGGCAGTGGTAACTGCATTATAGGCCATAAACCAAAGGAATATGGATGCCAGTATAAAATTGAGACTCTTGCGAACATCAGGAGCCATTTCATGAGATTCACCATTATCGGTAACTTCGTCTTCATCTTCACCATATTCTTGCCTTATCTTTTCTGCTAAGTTTTTTTCCTTAATAGTTGCCACCATTACTGAAACAGATACTATCATTAAGATGGCAATAAGCGAAAATACAGGAACAAAACTGGGATTAGTCTCCTTTGGAACCAACAGACTAATTCCTATCAGGGCAATAATTCCTCCAACAGCTCCCATAAGGTTAATTACAGAGTTTGCACTGCTCCTAAGAGGCTTAGGAGTAAGATCTGGCATCAGAGCAACTGCAGGGGATCTGTATACGCTCATGGCAATCAAAACTGCTCCCAGAGATACAAAGAAGAGTGGGAAACTTACAATATTTGCAGAAATGGGTATAATCATCATAAATACTACCGCTGCTGCAGTACCACCAATTATATAAGGTGTACGCTTTCCAAAACGAGTGTTAGTCCTATCGGAAAGAGCGCCAAAAAACGGAAGTAAAAACAGAGCCAAAACATTATCCAAAGCCATAATAGCTCCAGTCAGGGTTTCCCCAAGTTTAAAACTGTTTTGAAGAATCAAAGGTATAATATTGTCGTAAAGCTGCCAAAAGGCTGAAACTGATAGAAATGCAAGCCCGAGAAAAAAAGTTCTTTTATAATCCAGCTTCAAAGTGCACCTCCGTAGTGTTTTGATTTGATTATACCATAAATTTCACATTCGCAATTAGATAATTGAGCTACTTCAGAGTATTGAAGCTTTGTCAAGGTAACGATATAATAGAAACAAAGGGGTGAAGAAATGAACGGATATAACGGGAAGATATTATTTGTTGACCTAACAAATAAAACCACAGTTTCAGAGGTGTTAAGTGAGAAACTGGTGGAAGACTACATAGGCGGTTATGGGTTTGGAGCAAAAATACTATATGACAGGATGCCTAAGGGAGCCGATCCTCTCGGTCCAGACAATATTCTAGGATTTATATCAGGACTAACTAATGCTACTGGGGCAATGTTTGGTGGAAGATTTACAATGGTACATAAGTCACCTGTTACAGGTGGGTGGAATGATTCAAACTCAGGCGGTTTCTTTGGGCCCGAGTTAAAGAAAGCAGGCTTTGATGCAGTATTTATTTCTGGAATATCAGAAAAGCCAGTTTACCTATGGATAACTGATGGAAAGGCTGAGATAAGGGATGCTGTACATCTATGGGGGATGGATACCAAGGATGTATGGGAAAAACTTAAAGTAGATCATGGTGAACCTGGAGCAAAGATAGTCTCAATTGGGCCTTCAGGCGAGAGAATGTCACTAATTGCATGCCCAATTAACGATGGTCATCGTGCACCTGGAAGAGGCGGCGGTGGTGCTGTCATGGGTTCAAAAAAGTTGAAGGCCATACTGGTGAAAGGTTCTGGAAAGATAGAAATTGCAGACAAGGAAAAACTTCAGGCACTAAATAGAAAAATATTGGGCAATATGAAAGAAAGTAAATCAGCGAAAGTCTTTGGTGAATTTGGAACAGGGCGAGGGACCGCAGCTTCAGCCCTCAGTGGGGATAGCCCTGTGATGAATTGGAAGGGAATAGGAATCACTGATTACGGTATAGAAAATGCTGAAGCTCTAACAGCTATGGCAATGGACAAATATAGGACTAAGAAATATGCTTGTGCAAGTTGCCCCCTGGGATGCGGAGCAGAGTACGAAGTGAACGATGGCAGGTGGCCTGTAGGGGCAACTGAAAGACCAGAATATGAAACCGCATCAGCTTTTGGATCCACATTATTATGTGGTGATATGGATGCTCTTTTAAAAGTGAATGAGGTATGCAACAGATATGGACTGGATACAATATCGACTGGAATGACAATAGCCTGGGCAATGGAGTGCTATGACGAGGGAGTACTGACCAAAGATGAACTGGATGGAATAGACTTGAAATGGGGAGATGGTGAAGCCATTGTAAATCTAACACAGAAGATGGCTGACGGTGACGGAGTCGGTGCAGTACTGGCAAATGGCTCTTTATACGCTTCTAAATACTTTGGCAAGGGTGAGGAGTTTCTGCAGACAGCATCAGGGATAGAGCTCCCAATGCACGACCCAAGGTTTGCACCAGGGCTTGCAAGAACTTACCAGTATGACCCAACCCCTGGACGACACGTAAAGGGTGGAGTGGGTACTATCCAAATGGGCGGAGGAGAAACCAGGCCTAAATACGTTTATGAGAACACTGGAGATCAGGATGTGGAGCTTACATCGAGAAGAGAGATTCTAAACGTGGCTGGATTCTGTCTGTTTAGTGGATACGGTAAAATGAATTGGAAAATTATTAATAGTTATGTTGAAGCTATTACAGGACAGACTTTTGGCGAAAGCGAAAGTTTTAAGGCTGGTCTTAGGATTTACACTTTGAGACATGCTTTTAATCTTAGAGAGGGAATTACACCTAAGGATATGTTTATTACACAACGTGCAGTAGGAAAACCTCCTCTTAAAGACGGTCCTCTTAAAGATGTTGAAATAGACACCGCTCTTCTTGGTGAGAACTTTTTTAAAGAATTGGACTGGAGTTTTGAGACAGGTGTTCCTTCCCTTGCATTCTTGAAAAACATAGGTGGACTAGATTCAGTAGTAGAAGATCTGTACGGAGAAGAATAATTATGAAATATGCAAATAGGTATCTAAAGAATAAATCTCTATTATCTGATAAAGAGCAGATTATGCTGAAAGAAAAGACGATAGTAATAATTGGTGGAGGAGGCCTTGGTGGACATATAGCTGAACAGCTTGCCCGGCTTGGGATAGGGAAACTAATACTCATTGACTATGACGTATTTGAGGAAAGCAACCTCAACAGGCAGCTTTTTTCTACTGAAAAAAGACTCGGTAGCAGTAAAGTTGATTGCATAAAAGAAGATTTATCTGAGATTAATTCTGAAGTGAGCGTTACAGTTCACAATTTGTATATCGATTCGAGCAATGGTTTGCAGCTACTTAAAGATGCTGACATCGTTATGGATGGTACTGACAACATTAAAACCAGGCTGCTCTTACAGAGGTTATGTGAAGAATTGGAAATACCACTTGTACATGGTGCTATTGGAGGATGGTATGGTCAGGTATGTGTAGTTATGCCTGGAGATAGAACTCTCACAAAACTGTATCCTAAAGATGATGTGGAAGGAATAGAAAGACGTTTGGGTAATCCATCATTTATCCCAGCGTTGGTAGCATCTTATCAGGTAGCTGAAGCACTAAAAATACTGACTGATAAAGGTGAGCTATTGAGGAACACTCTTCTTTACATAGATACCTTAAATAATCAAACGACGACTATTCAACTGTAAAATAAACGCTGTGTACTGTTTGCCTACGTAGCGCACCAGGTGCACAGCGTTTTTTTTGTGGAAATCTGGATAGCTATACTATATAATTGGAGTGTAGAACAGTTAGGAAGGTGTAGAATGAACTATTTAAAAGATTTAAATGAAAGACAGCAAGAGGCTGTTCTTTACACTGATGGACCTCTCTTGATAATGGCAGGAGCTGGGTCTGGCAAGACCAGGGTAGTTACCCATAAAATTGCATATTTAATTGCTGAGAGAAAAGCTTCTCCCTATGAAATACTGGCGATTACGTTTACAAACAAAGCAGCAAATGAAATGAAGGAAAGAGTATCCGCTCTAATAGATGTAGATGTCGATACCATGTGGATGGGCACATTTCACTCGGCATGCGTTAGAATGCTTAGAAGAGATATCGAGAGGATAGGTTACGACAAAAACTTTACGATTTATGACCGTGATGACCAGAAGACTCTGGTTAAGGAATGCTTAAAGGAATTAAATCTGGACAAAGCGACTTACAAAGAAAATTCGATGTTAGCTATAATTAGTGAGCAAAAAAATCAGATGGTTTCCCCAGATGAATTTATAAACTTAAATTACAGCTCTTTTTTCGATAGAAATGCAGGTGAAGTATATGCACTTTACGAAAAAAAGCTCAAGTTTTATAATGCTTTAGACTTCGATGACCTTCTGATAAAAGGAGTAGAACTGCTTAGGGAAAACCCCGACATCCTAAAGAGATATCAGGATAGGTTCAAGTATATATTTGTGGACGAGTATCAGGATACAAATAGAATTCAGTATCTGTTCGTAAAAATGCTCTCCCAGGGATACAACAATATTTGCGTGGTTGGAGATTCAGATCAGGCGATTTATTCCTGGAGATTTGCAGATATAACTAACATTCTTGATTTTGAAAAGGATTTTCCAGGGGCGAAAGTTATTCTTCTGGAACAGAATTACAGATCTACTGACCAGATTTTAAAAACAGCCAACGAGGTAATTTCCCAGAACTCACAGAGAAAAGATAAAAACCTTTGGACAGACAAAAAAGGCGGAGTTCCTGTAACTTATGTTGAGCTGGAGTATTCAGAGGAAGAAGCTCAGTTTGTAGCCAACAGGATTCAGCAACTGGTATATAGAGGTATGAGTCTTTCAGATATTGCGATACTCTACAGGACAAATGTTCAATCCAGGCCGTTTGAAGATGCTTTTATGGCTGAAGAAATCCCATATAAAGTTGTAGGCGGAATTAAGTTTTACGACCGTAGAGAGATAAAAGATATCATATCCTACCTGAGATTTCTACAGAACCCCAATGATAATGTAGCTCTTAAGAGGATAATTAACGTTCCTAAGAGGGGAATTGGAAATACCACCGTTGAAAGGCTGGAAAAGCATGCAATCGATAGAAATGAGTCGCTTTATTCATCCATAATGGACTCATCAGAAGTGGACGGTCTTACACCTAGGGCTAAGAAGCTACTTGAAACTTTCTCTACGGATATGTCACTTCTAATGGCAAAAAATGAACTGATGGGAATAAGAGATTTTATCGAAGAGATAATGAATTTAACGGGATATATAGCTGATTTAGAAGCTGAGAGGACTATTGAAGCAAAGTCGAGAATTGAGAACCTTAGAGAGTTTCTTTCTGTCGCACTACTGTTTGAACAGAAGAATTCTGAAGCTACAATGGAGGATTTCCTTGCGACCATAGCACTTTTGTCTGATGTCGACAAGACTGAAGAAGAGGTTAATGTGGTGTCACTTATGACCATACACAGCGCTAAAGGTCTTGAATTTCCAGTAGTTTTTCTAGTTGGGATGGAAGAAGGGTTGTTTCCGCTTTCTAGAGCTAAGGAATCCCAGGAGGAATACGAGGAAGAGAGAAGACTATGCTATGTAGCTGTGACGAGAGCTGCAGAACAGCTCATACTGACCAGCGCGAGGAAACGTACCATATACGGGAGTACTAATTACACACTTCCTTCTAGCTTTCTGGATGAGATGGGAGATACCATAGAAAGAGAGCAGAAATCCCCAAGGAGAAATTCCTATGGCAGAACAGAGGAAGTTATAAATGAAAATCTAATTAAAATCGATTATTTTAAAGATAATCTCATGCCTAAAATACCTGAGAGAAGATCTATAGTTGGAGAAAAGGTTGAAATAGGGACCAAAGTTATACACGATAAATTTGGCGAAGGTATGATAGTTAGAATTGAGGAAATGAGAGACGATAATAAGCTCACCATTGCATTTGACGATAATGGAGTTAAGAAACTAATGCAGTCCCATGCGCCGCTCACTATAATCTGATTCGAACGGAGGTAAACAATGTCCGGAATTGACAGGATTGAAGAACTAATTAAGAAAATTGAAAATTTGAACTATCATTATTATACGATGGATGAGCCAAAGGTCAGCGACGCAGAGTACGATAAACTATTTGACGAACTTAAGAATTTGGAAGAAACTCTGGGGATTCATCTAGAGTATTCTCCAACCAAGAGAGTTGGAGGAGAATTATTAGAGGGATTCAAAAAGCACACTCACCTTGGCAGACTATGGAGCTTGGACAAAGTGCAGAGCGAGGAGGAACTTATTTCCTGGGCTAAAAAGACTGAGGAAGCGGTAGCAGAACATAATTTAAATGCTGCAGAGAAACTACCTGTTCCAGAGTACGTTTTGGAGTTTAAATTTGATGGGCTGACTGTGAACCTGACCTATGAAAATGGAAACTTAGTTCAGGGTGCTACAAGAGGTAACGGAATTCAGGGAGAGGGTATACTGGCTCAGCTTAAAACAATTAAGTCTATTCCGCTCAGGATAGATTTTGCTGGTCGCGCTGAGATTCAGGGAGAAGGTGTAATGCCGTTATCGGTGTTGGAAGAATATAATCTTACAGCTGATGAACCTCTTAAGAACGCTCGTAATGCGGCTGCAGGAGCTCTTAGAAATCTCGATACCAGGCTTACAGAAAGAAGAAAACTGTCTGCCTATTTCTATAACGTTGGATATATAGAAGGCAAAGAATTCTCGACTCATATGGAAATGATAGATTTTTTAATAGAAAACAGGCTACCTGTATTTCCTTATATCAGATTATTTAAAGATATACACCAGTTGGTTGAAGAAATTAAGGTTCAGAAAAAAGAGAGAGCCGGGCTCGATATTCTTACAGATGGATTGGTTATAAAGATTAACGATATGGCAACAAGAGAAATGCTCGGTTATACCAGCCGTTTTCCAAGATGGGCAATAGCTTTCAAATTTGAAGCGGAAGAGACAACTACAAGAGTAATAGAGGTCCAGTGGAATGTAGGACGTACTGCTAAAGTAACACCTACAGCTCTTCTTAAACCAGTTGAAATAGGTGGTGTAACAGTAAAAAGAGCGACTCTGAATAATTACGATGATATTGTAAGAAAGGGAGTCAGGCTTGGTGGCAGAGTCCTCATAAGGCGTTCAAATGACGTAATACCAGAGATATTGGGTGGTATGCCAGACGACGGAGAGACTTCAAAAGAAATTGAAAAACCAAAATACTGCCCGTCTTGTGGAAGTGAATTAGTTCAAAATGGAGTGCATATATTCTGTCCGAATACGCTGTCGTGTAAACCTCAGTTAGTATCTAGGCTTGTTCATTTTTCCAGTAGAGATGCCATGAACATAGAAGGATTCAGCGAAAAAACGGCAGAACTGTTTGTTGACCAGCTAGGAATCCAAGATCTGCCTGAGATATATGAACTAAAATACGAAGATATAATGGGTCTTGAGGGATTTAAAGAAAAGAAGACTACAAATCTGCTGGATTCAATCGAAAATAGCAAAGATGTAAGCCTTCAGTCCTTTGTGTATGCCCTTGGAATTTCAAATGTGGGCAGTAAAACCGCAAAGGACTTGGCTGAAAACTATAAGTCATTGGAAGCCTTGCGAAGGGCAAAATACGAAGAACTGGTGTTGATACCAGATATTGGAGATATAGTTGCAAACAGTATACTCGAGTTCTTTAATGACGAGAGAATATCTGAAGCCATCGACAAGCTTTTAATGGAGGGAGTAAAGCCTTATTACGAGGAAAAAATAGTAAGTGAGAATCCCTTTGCAGGTAAAACAATAGTCATTACAGGTACCATAGAAGGGCTTACTAGAAATGATATAACAGATAAGGTTGAAGCCATGGGAGGAAAAGTATCAGGATCAGTAAGCAAGAAAACTGACATGGTCATAGCCGGAGAAAATCCAGGAAGCAAATTTCTCAAAGCTAGAGAATTAGAAATCAGGATTATTGATGGAACCGAGCTTAGAGGAATATTAGGTAAATATCCTTTACATGAGGGGGCGAGAGAATAGTGATAACTAAAGAACAGGTCGTGCACATCGCCGAGATAGCAAAGTTGAGCTTTGACGATAGCGAACTTGACGGGTTTGTTGAGAAATTTGAACAGGTAGTAGACTTTATGCAAAAAATTAATGAAGCAAAGGCCGACGGAGTTTCGCCGACATATTCAGTCAACGAAGATGATGGATTTCTTAAAGATGGCGGAGAGAACCAGACTCTTACAAGAGATGAAGTACTGATGAATACACACGAAACCCAATACGGGTACTTTAAAATACTGAAAGTCGTTGAATAGGGGTGAAATTATGAATTTAACAAATATGACAGCCTGGGAGATGCGAGAAAAAATAATAAACAAAGAAGTTTCTTCCGTTGAACTCGTTACAGCCCACCTGGACAGAATTGACGAGATGGATAAGGATATTAATGCTTTTATCACAGTTGACAAAGAGAGAGCAATTAGTGAAGCTAAGGTAGTTGATAAAAGAATAAGTGAAGGACAGGAAATTGGTATTCTTTCAGGAATTCCAGTAGCTGTAAAAGACAATATTATGACTAAGGGATTAAGGACTACCTGTGCATCAAAAATGCTAGAAGACTTTATACCTCCTTACGATGCGACAGTTATAAAGAGAATCCAGGCAGAGGGTGGAATATTAATAGGCAAAGCAAATTTAGATGAATTTGCAATGGGAGGCTCTACAGAGACTTCATATTTTGGCAAGACTAGGAATCCAAGAAATCTTGAAGTGGTGCCTGGGGGTTCGTCTGGCGGTTCAGCCGCTGCAGTCGCGGCAAATGAAGCTGCTGTAGCTCTGGGAACAGACACTGGCGGTTCAGTAAGACAGCCTGCGAGCTACTGCGGAGTAGTGGGAATCAAGCCTACTTACGGGATGGTTTCAAGATACGGGACCATGCCGATGTCAAATTCTTTGGATCAAGTGGGTACTTTTGGACGAAATGTAACAGATGCGCATATGCTGCTTAGTGCAATAGCGGGATTTGACCCTCTGGATGCAAATTCGTCAAAAAGAGCAGGACTTGAGTTTTCTTCTTATGATGACTACTCTCTTAAAGGGCTTAAAGTGGCGCTGCCTAAAGAGTACAGCGATTTAAAATTCTCCAATTTTGAAGGAATTCAAGATGCATATAATAATATGTTAAAGGTATTTGAAAATGCTGGAGCGTCAATAGAATATGTATCATTGCCAAACCTGAAATACGCACTTGAAACTTACTATATCCTTTCGACAGCAGAAGCCAGTACTAGTCTTTCAAGGCTTGATGGAATAAGGTATGGGCATAGGACAGATAACTACGAGACTCTTGATGAGCTGTATACAAGATCCCGATCGGAAGGGTTTGGCGAGGAAGTAAAGAGAAGAATTATGATGGGTACTTTTTCTCTAAGTGCAGGCTATCAAGACGAATACTACAATAAAGCAATGAAGGTAAGGACTCTTATAAAAAATGATTACGACAGAGTTTTCAAAGATTACGATGTGATACTTTCGCTGGTTTCGCCAATACTTCCATACAAATTTGATACACTTGTAAATTCCCCAGTCGAAATGTATAATGCAGATTTGTTTACTGTTCCCATTAACCTGGCAGGGCTTGTTTCAATGAGCCTTCCAATGGGAGAAGTGGAAGGCCTTCCAGTTGGGTTCCAAATTACAGGGAACAGATTTGCTGAGGAAACTGTTATTAAAGCAGGACTTGGCTATGAAAAGGCGGTGAGATAATGGCTTATAGAACACTTATAGGGCTAGAAATACACGTGGAGTTAATGACAAAAAACAAAATATTTTGCAATTGTAAAAATGAATTTGGTGGCGAAGTCAATACTCACGTCTGTCCAGTTTGCATGGGACTTCCAGGAGCACTTCCAGTTTTGGACAAAGAGTGCCTTGAGTTTGGGATAAGAGCTGGAGTTGCTTTTAACTCCGAAATAGCCAAAGTAGTAAAGATGGACAGAAAAAACTACTTCTATTCAGATCTTGCAAAAGGTTATCAGATATCTCAAGATGACATGCCGTTGTGTGACGGAGGATATTTAGAGATTGACATGCCAGCAGGCACAAAGAGAATCAATCTTGAAAGAATACACATTGAAGAGGACACAGGAAAGCAAATTCACAACGAAGATGGAACGACATTAATAGACTTCAACCGAAGCGGTGTTCCATTGATAGAGATAGTTACAAAACCTGATATGACTAATGCTGAAGAAGCTAGGTTGTTTTTAGAGAAACTCAGATCAACTATAAAATACATCGGGATATCGGATGTTCGAATGGAAGAAGGTTCCCTAAGATGCGACGTGAATATCAACATCATTGATGATGAGAGAGAACTGAAATCTGTTATAACAGAGGTAAAGAACCTGAATTCATTCAGATCTGTTGTAAAAGCCATAGAATTTGAAGAGAAGAGACATATAGATCTTCTCGAACAAGGCCTTAATACAGAAAGAGAGACGAGAAGATGGGATGAAGTGGCAGCAGAAACTGTAGTTATGAGAAAAAAACTTGCTGCAGAGGACTATAGATTGTGCTATGACGGAGATCTGATACCGATACAGGTTGATCAGCGATGGCTTGAAGACATTATTGAGACTATGCCAGAACTTCCACACGATAAAAAGATTAGATTTATGGATGAGTACAGTCTCAGTGAATATGATGCCGCTGTCCTTACACAGTCAAAAGAGTTAGCGTTCTTCTTTGAAGAGACCATGTCTTTTGTAAAAGATGGCAAATTAGTTGCCAACTGGATGATGGGAGATGTGTTACGAAGATTAAAAGAAGAGGAAAAAGAAATTGAGGAGTTGAAGTTTACTTCAAGGAATTTAGCAGAACTTTTACTACTCGTTAAAGACGGAAAAATAAATAATAACACTGGCAAAAATGTACTTCGTGAAATGTTTGAAACGGGAGAAACACCAGAGAATATCGTTAATAAGCGAGGTCTAATACAGATAAGCGACGAGGGAGCCCTAGGGGAAATAGTAGACAGAGTTCTTGACAATAATGAGAAATCCATAGAAGACTTTAAGAATGGTAAAGACAGAGCTGTTGGCTTTTTAATGGGACAAATTATGAAGGAGACCAAGGGAAAGGCCAATCCTCAGTTGGTCAATTCAATGCTTTTAGAAAAACTAAACAAGAGATAAAAAGTTTAGGATTGCTATTTATGCCTTTTTCTGGGTATCAATTACCAGAAGTTATTTTTCTTTTAATTAAAGGGGGCGCATGAATTGGAGAAAAAAAGCATGGGTCTTACGACCAAAGTACTAATTGCGTTGGTAGCAGGTCTTGTGACCGGGATATTGGTATATAATCTTCCGGCTGGTACCTTCAAAGACACAATATTAGTAAACGGAATTTTTCAGTTTTTAGGGCAAGTATTTTTAAGAGGAATCATGATGCTAGTTGTGCCACTGGTGTTTGTTTCACTGGTAAATGGCGCAGCTAACATGGGAGATGTCAAAAAACTTGGTAGAGTTGGTTCGAAAACAATAGCTTTCTACCTCACTACAACAGCAGTAGCAATAATTATCTCGTTAGTTTTAGGCGTACTATTAAAGCCAGGTGTCGGCCTGGATATGGGAGCTATCGAAATTGTTGAAACTACTGCGGGTTCAAAAGCACCATTAGTTCAGATTCTCTACGAAATGGTACCAAATAACATCGTTGGATCTATGGCAAGTGGAAGCATGCTGCAGATAATCGTATTTGCTCTTTTCACAGGAGTTGGGTTGTCATTCTTGGGTGAAAAAGCTGAATTTCTACTTACTCTTTTCCAAAAACTAAACGATCTTATTATGAAAATGGTAGAAATGGTTATGCTGTTTGCTCCTATTGGTGTGTACGGACTTATTGCAAAGACCTTTGCAACGGTTGGTTACTCAGCGCTTATCCCATTGTTGAAATACGTTGGGATCGTGTATATAGGGTTACTGATACATGCAACACTTGTATATGGAACCCTGTTTAAAGCACTAGCTAACCTTAGTCTTACAAAATTCTACAAAAAGTTCTCACCAGCAATGTTCGTTGCATTTTCAACAGCTAGCAGTAATGCTACAATTCCATTCTCGCTGGATATTTGCGAGAAAAAGTTAGGTATTTCAAATGAAATTTCATCCTTTACCATACCACTTGGCGCTACAATAAACATGGATGGTACTGCAATAATGCAGGGTGTTGCTTCATTGTTTATCGCACAGGCGTATGGAATTGAAATGACACTTCCAATGATGCTCACGGTTGTTCTTACAGCAACGCTTGCATCCATTGGAACTGCAGGAGTTCCAGGAGCTGGTGCAATAATGCTTTCCATGGTTCTTCAATCAGTCGGATTGCCACTGGAAGGACTAGGTCTAATAATGGGTATAGACAGACTTGTCGACATGGGTAGAACATCCATCAACGTAACAGGTGACGCTGTTTGTACTACAATAATAGCTAAAATGGAAAATGCTCTTGACGTTGACGTATTCAACAGCTAAAAAATCATAGAAATTGCCCCTTGCTTTGTAGCAGGGGGTTTTCTTATGGCAAATAATCTGTTAGGATTATACTGGGAGGTCGATGGAAGTGGAAATTGGTAAAGTACCAAATGAACTGCTGGAAAAACTGGTATTTAAAAATATAACCTATAAGAGAGAAGAGGTTCTGGCCAGGCCCGGCATTGGTGAAGACACTGGTGTTATGGACTTTGGAAATGACCTTTGCGTAGTGAGTACAGATCCCATAACTGGTGCGACGACTGGGATTGGTACTCTTGCCATACATGTGTCCTGTAACGACGCTGCAACGAGAGGTGCAGAACCAGTTGGGATACTTATGACGATACTCTGTCCTCCAGGGACTACAGAAGAGGAACTTGAGCAAGTGATGATCGATGCCGGCAAGGCTGCCAGCGAAGAGAAAGTAGAAATAATCGGAGGTCACTCTGAAATTACAGACGCTGTCACTAGAATAGTAGTGAGCACCACTGTAATCGCAAAGTTATCCAGAGAAAACTTTAAGGATTATGACGACATTAAAGTTGGCGATAAAATTGTAATGACAAAATGGATGGGGCTTGAAGGTACTCATATACTCGCTCACGATATAGAAGAAAGACTTGCTGAGTGTCTGTCAGTTGAAGAACTAGTTGAAGCTCAAAGTTATGGCAAATACCTAAGTGTGGTAAAAGACGGACTCATCGGTCGAAAAAATGGAGTTGTCTATATGCACGACATAACCGAAGGAGGGGTTTTTGGAGCCGTCTGGGAAGCTGGAGAGGCTGTAGGCAAGGGCATACTTTTATATGAGGATAATTTGCCTATAAAAGAAGTAACTCAAAAAATATGTGACTGTATTTCTATAGATCCAAAGAAATTAATCTCCAGTGGCAGCATGATAATGATTGTAAATGAAGACAATTTGACATCATTGGTAGAGGAACTGGAATTAGAGGGGATAAAAGCTACAGTTATAGGTGAAGTTACTGAAAATGGCATAAAAGTAAGAACAAACGGAGAGATTACACCAATTTTACCTCCGGGAAGCGATGAGCTCTATACGGCACTTAATGCGTAATACCACATATTACATTATAGTTACATTGTGTCTCCTCTCATTGAAAGGGCTATAATATTCTGATATAAATAGAATAATAGAAGCAATGTTCTTGGAGGGGAAAACATGAAACGTTTTATATATATAGCTTTATTTATACTGATTATGATTTTTGCTTCCGGAATTGCATACGCAAACTCCGGACTTCCTGATGTGGATATAAAGGTTGATGGACAGGCTTTTAAGGCTCCACAGGTAAATATTAAGCTCGACAACAAAACCCTGATTTCTGAGGTGCCGCCGGTAATAATTCCTAAGCACAATAGAACGATGGTTCCCGTCAGATTCTATTTTGAAATGCTTGGGGCAAAGGTAGACTGGGATAACGATACACAGGTTGCAACGATAACACATAATTCTAATGTCATAAACTTGAAAATAAATAGCGATATAGTAGCAATAAATGGGAAAGATTTAAAGGTTGAAGAAGAGTATATACCAAAACTAATTACTTACACATCTTTAAATGATTCTAGAACAATGGCTCCAATCAGGTTTTTTTCTCAGATTCTAGGTTATGAAGTGGACTGGGATCCATCAAGCTACACTGCTCTTATAGACTCGCCAAAGGCTGTTGCACCTGAACAGCCACAAGGTACTGCCACAATAACTGGAATTAGTGCAATAAAGGGCAGTACTGGGAAACATAGAATAAGAATTGATAGCGATAAACCTCTTAAATTCGATAGCATGTATCTTAGTGATTCTAACAAGCTGGTGCTTGATTTCAAGGATACCAGAGTTAACATTCCAGGTAAAATTGATGCCCCTGGAGATATCAGACCTGACGATGCACTAATTAAGAGGATACAGTATTCTCAGTTTACTATTCCTCCAAACCCATACACTGCAAGAGTCGTACTGACACTTGAAAAAGAAGCTGATTTTAGCTTTGTAAGTTCTGAGGACGGTAAAATATCTTATATAGCTTTTGATGATAATGTAGTAACTGGCATATATAGTGAGAAAAAAGGTGAAAAAGAACATATTTTAGTTGAAGGCGTTACATTTCCTGAAATTAACATAATTGAATTAAAAAACCCAACAAGGATAGTTATAGATATTATGGATGCTACGTTAAGTGGCGAACAATATCAGACATTCGATTACAAGCTAGGTTTTGTAAAATCAGTTAGAGCTTCCCAATTCGTTGCTGATAACAACTACAGCTCCGATGATAGAATTGTAAGAGTAGTGCTGGATGTAAAAGATGGCGTAGATAATGCGAAGGCGTTAATAGTCCCAACTGATGAAGGTCTATTAATATACCCTGAAGAGGACATTTGGGATGCATTTTCGTATGATAATCTAGGCAAGCAGTCTTTGTTAAAGTTTGTACATCTCGACGAAGTTAAAGCTGAGCTAAATTATGATGAAGTCAAGAAGGAATTATTAATCGAGATACCAACTAAGGATACTGAGTTGTCCGAAGGAAGCTTTGTCATTAAAGATAACCTTGTAGACAAAATTACTGTAGAGCGTGGAAGAAGAACAACTGAGATCACTGTAAGCTTCAGAAGAAGTGTGAGTATTGAAGTGCTTTCAGACAGAGTTTCGGATACACTTGAGTTCCTAGCCATTAGAAACGAAGATATAGTTCCAGGAGAACGAACCATTGTAGTTGACGCTGGACATGGCGGTAAAGACCCAGGTGCAATATCGATAAATGGCTACAAAGAGAAAGACATTAACCTGTCTATGGCTCTACAGCTTGAAGATTTGCTTCTGGAAGAAGGATATAACGTCATTATGACCAGGACAACAGATGAGTTTATTGAGCTCTATGAAAGACCAAGGATTGCTAATTCTATAAATGCTGACCTGTTTATAAGCATGCACTCCAACTCTAATCTTAAGAGTGAAATAATAGGTCTTGAAGTTCTTTATTGCCCTTCAACATCCAGTGAAATTAAAATGGAAGATCAATATCCATTTGCAGAGACAATATATAACAACATCATCAATAACACCAATAATCCTGGCAGGGGAGTAATCAAAAGACCAGAGTTGGTTGTATTACGAGAGACTATAATGCCTGCAGTATTGGTAGAAATAGGATATCTTTCCAATGTATATGATGAACAGCTTGTAATGGATTTGGAATATCAGAGTCAGATAATTAGAGGAATTGTAGACGGCGTCGACGAATACTTTTTATACTATTAATTAACAACCCAACTTAAAACTAACTTAGGGAAGGGCGACCTTCCCTGTTATTATGTGAAAGGAGATAAATAATGGAAGCACTTTTAGGCTATGGCCTGATTTTTTTTGCTAGAGTACTCGATGTATCCATGGCGACGATGAGGACTTTGATGGTGGTACAGGGGAGAAAAGTTCCAGCAGCGCTCATTGGATTTTTTGAAGTTGGAATATATGTAACAGCTTTGGGAAAGGTTGTAGGAGCGCTAAATAACCCATTAAATTTACTAGCCTACTGTGCAGGTTTTGCAACTGGCAATTTCGTAGGGATAGCAATTGAAAACCGGATAGCAATGGGTAATCTGTCAGCACAGATAATCTTGAAGAACGCAAATAACCTTGATATGATAGAGACATTAAGGCTGAATGGCTTTGGTGTAACAATATTGGAAGCTCAGGGACTTGAAGGTCCAAGAGAGATATTAAACGTCGTAATGAATAGGAAAGATATGAGAAAGCTCCAGTCGATAGTTGATTCAATTGATACAAACGCTTTTATTACGGTAAATAGTATCACTCCCATAAGAGGTGGGTACTTCACACAGGTTAAAAAATAATTACCCCATGATTCATGGGGTTTTTCAATGCCTTTTAACAAATCATGCTAAAAATTTGATAATATATAATATATGACTGCAAGGGGAGGATAATATGAGATTAGATAACAGAAAAAATGATGAAATGAGACCTGTGTCCATAAAAAGAAACTTTTTGATGCATCCATATGGTTCAGTGCTCATAGAAATGGGAAATACAAAAGTCATCTGCACAGCTATGGTAGATGAAAAGGTTCCTCCGTTTTTAAAGGGAACTGGACAAGGCTGGGTAACAGCAGAATATTCAATGCTACCAGGGAGCACGACCCAAAGAAAAATTAGAGATTCAACAAAAGGCAGAATAGATGGAAGAAACCAAGAAATTCAAAGATTAATCGGTAGGTCGCTGAGATCTGTCGTTGATATGAGTAAGCTTGGAGAGAGGACAATCTGGATTGACTGTGACGTAATTCAGGCAGACGGAGGAACTAGAACTGCTTCCATAACAGGAGCTTTTGTTGCGCTGGCAGATGCCATAAATAAACTTAGGGAAGACAAGATTCTGGAACAAATTCCACTGACAGGCTTTTTATCAGCAATAAGTGTAGGCGTATCAGAAGACGGGCCAATGTTGGATTTGTGCTATGAAGAGGATCATATCGCACTTGTAGACATGAATGTAGTTATGGGCGATAATGGACAATTTGTTGAAGTTCAGGGAACTGCTGAAGGAGCAACATACTCAAGGGAAACACTAAATAAACTGCTGGATCTTGCTGAAAAAGGAAACAGAGAACTCATAACTCTACAAAAAGAAATTTTAGGTGCAGAAATGTCTGAACTCATCATGGGGGCGTAGGATGAGAAAACTAGTTGTATCCACAGGAAATAGAAATAAGATTGCAGAGATAAAAGAGATACTTAAAGACTTACCAGTAGAGGTACTTTCAAAGAGTGACATTGGATTTGAAAATCTGGAAGTGACTGAGGACGGAGATACACTCGAAGAAAACAGTCTAAAAAAAGCCAGAGCACTTAAAGAATTGACTGAATACATGGTAATGGCAGATGATTCAGGATTATTTGTTGATTCTCTTGATGGAGCTCCTGGAGTCCATTCATCAAGATATGGTGGAGATAAGGGCAATGACTTTCTAAATAACCAGACCCTTCTTAAAAATTTGGAAGGGAAAGACCGAAAGGCAAGTTTTTATACTGTAATTGCCTTTATTGACGAAAAAGGCAATGAATATATACTCAAGGGAAAATGTGAAGGTTCACTGTTGAAAGAAATGAGAGGAACCAATGGATTTGGCTACGATCCAATATTTGTACCTGATGGCTATAAAAAAAGCTTTGCAGAGCTTCCAATCGATGTTAAAAACTCAATCAGCCACAGGAAAAGGGCAGTAGAAGCCCTAAAAGAAATACTGACTATAATTTTGGGTGAGAATGATGAGAATACTGGTGGTAAGTGATACACACAGACATGTTTCAGAGTTTCTAATTAAACTCAATGATATTAAAAAGCCTGATATATTCGTATTTTTAGGTGACAACGTAGACGACGGAGAAAGAATAGCTGCAAAGCTTCAAGTTCCATCTTACATAATAGCAGGAAACGGAGACTGGGGAACCTTTTATCCCCAGGAATTGGTTATTGAAGCAGCTGGAAGAAAAATTCTTTTGACCCATGGGCACAAGTACAATGTAAAATATGATTTAAACAGACTATATTACCATGCTGTTGAACAGGGAGTTGATATAGTCTTGTTTGGGCATACCCACGTCCCAATGAGAAGAATTGGAGAGGAACTGCTAATGATGAACCCTGGAAGTCCGTCGTTACCTAGAGGTGGACTTACTCGAGGTAGTTATGGTGAACTAGAATTAAATGATAAGGTGATTCCAAAGATATTCTTTATGAGGTAACAATATGGCGGCTAAACTAAACTTTTTACATTTAGACATGGATGCTTTCTATGCTTCAGTAGAAGAGGCAGACAACCCTTCTCTTAAGGGCAAACCCGTGATTGTAGGAGGGAGAAGTCAGCGAGGAATTGTCACTACCTGCAATTATGAAGCGAGGAAATATGGCATCCATTCAGCTATGCCAATTTTTATGGCACGAGAAAGATGCCCTCATGGAATATACCTTCCAGGCAGAATGTGGAGGTATCAGGAAGTTTCAAAAGAAGTATTTTCAATTCTAAGAGAAATTACTCCTATAATAGAGCAAGTTTCAATCGATGAAGCCTATATGGACATATCAAACATTCCGCTTAAACCTGAAGAGCTAGTTGCTGATATAAAAAAGAGGGTTTTAGAAAAAACAAAACTGACTCTTTCTGCTGGTGTTTCATACAATAAATTTCTCGCTAAATTGGCCTCAGATTGGAATAAACCCAATGGATTCATGATAATTACTGAAGATATGATACCAGAGATACTCTTTCCACTTTCAGTTGGAAAAGTTCATGGAATTGGAGTAAAATCAAAGAAGAGGCTTGAAGACATTGGTATATATACGATAGAAGAACTTTATGGGCTCACAGAAGATTTTTTAACTGAGTTTTTTGGTAAATGGGGAAAAGAGATATTCGATAGGATAAGAGGGTACGATCCAAGAAAAGTCGAGACTGACAGAGAGCGCAAGTCCATAGGTGTTGAAAGGACATTCAGACCTACAAAAGACAAACGATTATTCTACAAGATGCTTGAGGAGTATTCTGAAGAACTAGAAGGTGATCTGATTAGAAAGAGCTTGCACGGAAGAACGCTGACAGTAAAAATTAAAGATGAAGACTTTGAAAGCCATACAAAATCAAGGACATTTCAAAGGTATTTATCCGATAAAAATGAGCTGTTTGAACTTTCAAAAGTGCTGTTTGACGAGATGCAATGGGATAAAAGCCTTAGATTATTAGGAATAACACTAAGCAATTTAATGGACAAAAGCCTTCAGCAGTTGTCGTTCTTAGATGAAGAAAGACAGAGCTGAAAGATGTTGACATCAATAAATAACACTGCTATAATTATACAAGTCAGCACAAATGCTGATAGAGCGGAAAATGCATTGAGTATCGCAACAATTCATAGTTGCGGGTGTAGCTCAGTGGTAGAGCACTGGCTTCCCAAGCCAGCTGCGAGGGTTCGATTCCCTTCACCCGCTCCAAGTAACGAGGTGGATATGGCCTAGCTGGTTAGGGCGCCAGATTGTGGCTCTGGAGGTCGCGGGTTCGAATCCCGTTATCCACCCCACTATGTGATCCATTAGCTCAGTCGGCAGAGCACCTGACTTTTAATCAGGGTGTCCCGCGTTCGAGTCGCGGATGGATCACCATTTTTATTATTAGGTTCATTAGCTCAGTTGGTAGAGCACCTGACTCTTAATCAGGGCGTCCAGGGTTCGAATCCCTGATGAACCACCACATGCGGGAATGGCGGAATTGGCAGACGCGCTAGACTTAGGATCTAGTGTCATTGACGTGGGGGTTCAAGTCCTCTTTCCCGCACCAATTTAGATTATGATTTTTAGGAAAAGGTGCTGATTTCTCGAATGAGATTAGCACCTTTTTTGCTTGTGATGAGAGAAAATAAATACTTGTAATGAAGGAGAGCAAGAATGGATTTATTTAATTCAATCAGCAAACGAAAGGCTTGTCGAGAATATATTAATGAACCACTTACTACAGTAGAGTTAGAGGAAGTTGTAGAAGCTATCAAGAGCTTTGAACCACTTTTCCCCAATATTCCTCTAAACTATCGCTTTGCAACGGAGATTAAGGGGATGTTTCATGTAAAGGCTCCGCATTATTTGGTTATCAGCGGTAATGGTGAGGAAGGCGAACAGGAGAATGCGGGTTTTATCGGTCAACAACTGATGCTATGGCTGAACGCTCGTGGTCTAGGTGGTGTATGGCTTGGAGCATCGAGGGATGCAAGTGAAAATCGCGAGTCTTCGGATATTATTGTAATAGCATTTGGTAAGGTCGAAGGATCGCCAAACCGTGAACTGTCAGAATTCAAGCGAAAGGATATTTCAGAAATAACCAACGATCCAGAGGATAAAGGAATAAAAGCTATTCACCTAGCTCCGTCAGGAATTAATATACAGCCTTGGTATTTCGAAAAAAGGGATGGGAAATTACTCGTTTACCGTCAAATACTAAAGCCACCTATGTCGCTTGTATATAAACTTACAAGAGTAGATATGGGAATAGCACTCTGCCATTATGCTGTGGCCTCTACGCATTATGGAGCAGACTTCTACTTTCAAGTAGGAAAAAGCACAACAGAGAAAAAAGGCTATAAGTTCTTTGGTTATGCAAATATTATAGATTAAAAAGGAAAGTGTCATATTAAAATAGAAAATATTTGACAAAATAAAATCAAAATATTGACTTATTGTTAAAAAATAGATATACTTAAGGTGAACAAGAATGATAATTGAATGTTTTAGGTGGCAAACTCGCTGAAAAACGAGGACGCAAAGCTTTGGAACCTACGCAACATATATTTTCATTACATATTTTTTAACCATATTTTGTAAGGTTGTCCGGCTGCATTTTTAATGCAGCCGGTTTGCTGTTTGAGCCAAAATTAATGCTTATAGCATTTGATTTTGATATAGTTCGTATCACTCTAATTCCTATCGAAAGGAGGAACTTTTATGCGGTTCAAACATCTAATGAGGACGCAGATTTTTACAGTATTATTAGCAGTATCCATGGTATTTTCACTAATTCCAATGATGGCTACTGCTGCAGAAGTAACAAGTTATATTGCATTGACATCAGATGTACATGGAACAGGTGGTAATTTAGAAAATTGGCTTACCAGCCTGCAGAACAATGGGACAACTTCGCTGGATTATTTTATTTTTGGCGGAGATTATCCCACTTGGGGACAAGAGACAACAGCTGCAACAAATGCTGTAAGCTATCGTACAATGGTTAAAGAAGCTTTTAATGATGTGCCGGTAGCACTTACAAGAGGAAACCATGATACTTCTGGTGATTATGGAAATCCGTACGATAAAGGTGCTCAATACAATGGCCCCGAGTTCGCTGTATATGTCTTACCAGCCTACCAGCTAGATGGGGTAAGCTCGGGTGTATATGGTGGACAGGGATTTACTACAAGTGCAATGAACGATTTGGGCTCTTTCTTAAGTGGCATAGAAATGTCCAAACCAGTTTTTGTTGCATCGCATTTTCCGATTCACTATTATTCCAGTAGTATGTCTACGAGAACTTCGACAAATGCATCGCAAATGATAGACTTACTGAATGAATATCCAAATGTCATTTTTGTCTATGGGCACAATCATACTCTGGGTGACACAAATTATAAACTTATTAAGACAGCAGGCGATTCGATGCAATATTCAGCCAGTGGCACCAAGACAATAAACTTTACATACACCGCTTGTGGTGGGATGATGGATGGTGCTGAGCAGGATATAAGAGGTCTGTTGGTTACTTTGACGGATAACGGTGACGAGACGACCATGAAGTTTCAACATCAGAATATTGCTGGTGATGAAAAGACCAACAAGACTATAACGCTTGATTCTTCTGGTGGAACAATTCCTACTCCAGATCCAGAACCTGGTACAGGAGATTATGTATTAGCGACTACAGTAGAAGAAGGTGGACAATATGTAATTGTGGCAAAGTCAGGCAGTAATTACTATGCTCTGACAACTGATAAAGTGCAAACAGACTTTCTAGCAGCACAGCAAATTACGATTGATGGGAATACAATCGATGCCAGTTCGGTGGATGCCTCAAAGATGGTATGGACATTCACCGCTGATGGCGATGGCTATGATGTGATGAATGGTGGTAAATATCTCAACCGAGATAGTGGTTCCGGAGGTGGTAAACCTGAGGGGCTCTTTGTCAGTACTACCGAATCAGGACCATCGTATTCGGATTGGATATACAATAATAATGAACTTTACGTATATAGTACGAGTGGAAGTACAAATTTTAATATGATATTAGGGGCAAACAATAGCTATTTCCAGGCATCGTATGAAAAAACTCAGGAAATATATTTGTACAAACTGACAACCAACGGAACTACGCCAACTCCTGACCCAGATCCTATAAAAGGTGACTTTGTACTAGCAAATAGTGTAGAAGAAGGCGGACAATACGTAATTGTAGCGAAGTCAGGTAGTAATTACTATGCTCTGACAACTGATAAAGTACAAACAGACTATCTTGCAGCACAGCAAGTTACAGTTGATGGAGACAAAATTATTGCTAGTTCAGTGAATGCAGCAAAGATGGTATGGACGTTTACTGCTGATGGAGATGGATATAATGTGATGAACGGTGAAAAATATCTCAACCGAGATAGTGGCTCCGGTGGTGGAAAACCTCAGGGACTATTTGTCAGTACTACCGAGTCAGGATCATCTTACTCAGACTGGATATACAATAACAATGAACTTTACGTATACAGTACAAGCCTAAAAGGCAACTTCAATATGATTTTAGAAGAAAATAATAGCTATTTCCAAGCATCGCATGAAGAAACTCAAAATATATATTTATACAAACTGACACCCAATGGAACGACTCCAGATCCAGACCCTGACCCAGATCCAATACTTGGAGATTATGTGTTGGCAAGCGACATTGAAGAAGAAGGACAATATCTGATTGTCGCGAAGTCAGGCAATAATTATTATGCTCTGACGACTGACAAATCTCAGGATAAGTATCTTGCAGGTCAGCAAGTTACTGTAGTTAACAATGGTGTCGACGCAAATTCAGTAAATGCTGCAAAGATGGTATGGACGTTCACTGCAGATGGCGATGGCTATAATGTAATGAATGGCGCAAATTATCTCAATCGAAGCGCATATGACGACTATGACTATTCTGATGGTCTTATTTTAAGCACCACAGAAGCAGAAGCACCATATTCAGATTGGATTTACAGCGATTCAAAATTATATACCTATAGTATAAATGGAAGTACTGAGTTTTATCTAATATTTGATGATGGTATCTTCTTCGCAGATTACGAAGTAAGTAGAGAAATTTATCTCTACAAGCTGGTGGCTACTGAACCTGTGACACTCACCGATATCAGTGCAGATTTTAATCAAGGTTCAACAATTATATATCCAACGAGTGATCTTGAATCATTGAGATCAAATTTAATTGTAACAGCCACTTACAGCGATGGAAGTAGTACAGAAATTACAGGTTATAGCCTAAGTGGGGCGCTTGCAGTAGGTACTAGTATAGTTACAGTGGAATACGAAGGAAAAACAGACACCTTCAACGTAACAGTCATCGAAGAATTGGCCACTCAGCACACAGTAAGTTTCGACCCAGACAATGGTACGCCAGTGACCACTGTAATGGTTAATAACGGTGAGCAGGTTACACCTCCAGCGGATCCTTCGAAAGATAATTTCATCTTTAGTGGGTGGTATAGTGGGGATACATTATTTGATTTCAATAGTGCAATTACTGGTGATTTAACACTTAAAGCTAGATGGACAGCAATTACAGAAAGCACAATAATTTCTATTCCAACAATTGAAAGTACAAGAGGGCGTACTATATCGGTTCCAATACGTATAGAGAATAACCCAGGGTTAGCGACTTTGCAAACGGTTATCGAATATAATCCAAATATACTTGAGCCTGTTGGTCTGTTAAGCGGAGATATATGGACGGGTTCATTTGAATCCAACTTGGAATATGCATCAAATCAAATAATCATTGCAGGAGCTTCGACTTCTCTAATGACAGGCGATGGGAATCTGGCTGTCATAGAATTCAAGGTAAAAGATGATGCAAATTATGGTGAATATCCAGTAACAATAGATGTACAGGAACTGAAAACCCTGGATGGTAGTGAACAACAAAGCATACCATTCACTAAAATTGATGGTAAAGTGAAGGTTGCTGCTTACAAAATTGGAGATGTCAACAATGATGGAGAAATTAGAGCTAGTGACGCTACAGAAATACTATTGTATGTTGCTCAGATGAAGACCTTTACTGAATTACAGCTACTTGCTGCAGATGTAAACGGTGATGGAGTAGTCACTGCTGCCGATGCAACAGAGATTTTATTAATAGTTGCTCGATTAAAAGAACCACCAGTTGCAACAACATCAACAATGCAGCTTATGGGATTAGCAAAAGTGATGAGTATGGGGAACGAAACACCAGTAGTGCTTGAGATTGGTTCAGATGCTGGAGAGATGGGCGAGGTTGTTACCTTGCCCATCAATATTAGTGAAAATACAGGGTTATCAACTTTTACCTTTCATATAGACTATGACTCAACGAAATTAAAACCACTTAGTGCTGATGTCAATAAGGACTGGACAACTGAAATAATAGACAATTTGAATGCCATTGATACAATTACTGGAGAGCCAATGATTATCCTTACATCGGCGAGGAGCAGTAATTGGTATAATGATGGCACGTTCGCTACGATTTCTTTTGAAATTCTCGAGGAAGAGGCAGGAGAAACTTACGTCAACCTAAATGTTCAAGAACTTTGTTATGTTGATGGTGAGCGAAATGTTCAAAATCTGCCATATGCAGCAACCAATGGAAAAGTCGAGATTCAAGCCTTAGAGCACGTGCACATTTATGAAAGTGTAGTAACAGAACCTACTTGTGAAGCGCAAGGTTATACAACTTATACTTGCGAGTGCGGAGACAGTTATGTTGCTGATTACACGGATCCTACCGGGCATGATTGGGATGAAGGTGAAGTTACTATCGAGCCTACTACAAAAACAGAGGGTGTTAAAATCTTTACATGTTTAGTCTGTGAAGCTACGAAAACTGAGACAATAGCTAAACTGGCTAGTAATAGTAGCAGACCAAGCACAACTCCACCAGAAGAATTTGTTGAAGTTGATGAGCCAGAAACTCCATTAAGTGATTTACCAGTTGCCAATCCTTTCATAGATGTACTTTCAGATGCTTGGTATTACGACGATGTTATGATGGCATTTGAAAATGGGCTAATGAACGGAATAGAGCTTGATAAATTTGCACCAGGAAGCAAGCTGACACGAGCTATGATTGTAACTATACTCTGGAGACTTGATGGCGCACCTGAGGAAGAGAATTTGGAGATAAACTTTACAGATGTAGTTAAAGGAGCGTACTACGAGCAGGCAATTGCATGGGGCGCTAAAAACGAAATCATCTTTGGTTACGGTGAAGAGCTCTTTGGACCAAACGATGATATCACTAGAGAGCAGTTGGTAACAATACTTTGGCGCTATGCAAAGTATAAAGAAATGGATTTAACAACAAGTGAAGATGACAATATTGCTAAATATAAAGACGTGCTTGATATAAGTAATTATGCACTTCCAGCAATGCAGTGGGCTTTAATCGAAGAAATCCTCACTGGGAAACCAGGAGAGCTTCTTGATCCTCAAGGCAACGCAACAAGGGCTGAGACAGCTGCAATGCTTCAAAGGTTTGTAAGTGCAACTAATATAAGAAGTGCAGACTCAAGATAAAATCGTTACTAAATACTCAACATGTTACTTCACATCGAAAAGCACGAGTGGAATCCCAAAGGAAGACACTCGTGCTTTTTATTTCATATATTCAGTTATTCCATTAGAATCCATCCATATTTTCTTATAATGCATTAAAACGTCTAAATCATCATCCCGGTAACCTCGTATCCTTATAAGGTCATTTTGCACATTAAAAAGGTCGTTATACGTCAGGTATTCGTAATCCTTGCGGCCCATCGAGCCATCCTCCATATAGGCGTATTCAAGATTTCCGTCAGGCATTATCCACAAGTTGACGGTATTTTTTATTCCCTGAAGCATTTTATCAGCAAATTCCAGATAGCTTAAATCTCTTTCCTGTTCATAGAGAAGATAAAAGGAATGCATAGCCTGAAGCTGGTGGTTCAGAGCCGTCAAAGTAGGTTTTCCTCCTGTGTTGTAATAATCATCAACGAGCCAGCCTTCAGCACCGTAAATACTGTAATTGACTTTTTTATGCTCTTTGCCGTGATTCATATAGTATTCAGCAAGCTTCAAATAAGCATCCCTATAAACTGAATCTCCAAATTTAATATATGCTTTAACATTAGTTTCAATAGTATCAGCATTAAATCTTGTGTCGAAAAAACCTGCGTCAATTCCGTAGTCGTTGTAAAGCCATGTACTCCTTGGTAAACTTGGGATAAATCCCTTTTCATTTATATTCTCATGCGCAATTCTCAATAATGCGTTACCCATTATATCAGAAGCCAGACTTCCTCCAGTTCGTATAAGAGAGTTAGCTAGGTAATCGCTGGGTATTCTCCAGTAAGAATTACTATAATAGGGAAAATAAGTTGATGGACTTTTGTAGTGATAACCATCAAAACCAAGTCTTGCCATCTCATCTACATCATAATACTCCCATAGGCTAAGCTGATTTGAATCACTAAAATCCACAAGCATATTGTCAGAACGAAGAGCCCAGAGAATTCCGTAGTATTCACTATTAAGAGCATAGCTGTAGCTTACGATGAACTTACCATTATGTTTTCTAATAGAGAAGTCCTGAGCGCCAATATCTAAAATTGTCCCATAACCAAGGTCTTTGTACACATATGGTTGTCCAATGATAAAGTGAACCTTGTCTGTAGAAATGAATATAAGTCGCTGCTTTGGGAGAACACTGTCAACCAGCTCATGTATTTGTAAATTTTTCAAATCATCAAAATAACTAATAGTACCATAATTACCTGGGATTTCTAAACTCAGGATGTATTCTGAATTAGAGCTGCTTGAGATTTTCCCGATGAAAAACTTACCTTTTCCGTTCAGTTCAAAATCTCTTTGAGAATAGGTAAGAGTATTATTTATATTAATACTGTAATTTGTGAATTCTGCTGCAGAAGAAAAGTCTCCCACTGCAAAAATAAGTATAGCAATTAAAATTGACAGTACAACCTTAGAAATCTTCATAATTCCTCCGAATGTTCATGTATTCTACTACATAATACCTCAAATCAAGCACTTATACACTCTGATTGGGTAATTGTAAATAATTTGTAATCAACTTTTGCATTATATGAGGAATAAAATTTTTTAAGGGTAATAAAAAAATAGTGAAATTGATGCAATAAAAATAGGGTCTCGTGCATTATAATAGCGAAGGGGTGAACCCATGTTAGTATTTTCCATTATTTATGATGAACATACAGATATATCTGAAGATGAAAAAGGACTCGAAGTCGATGAACAGCTTTTTAGCAGAATAGGAAATGGCGACATGGGCGCTTTTGATGAATTGTATCAGATAACTGAGAGGACGATGTATGCTTTTTGCCTATCTCTTACAAAGGACCATCAGACAAGTCTTGATCTTATGCAGGATACCTATGTAAAGATATTATCGGCATCTCACTTATACAGCCCTATGGGGAAACCACTGGCTTGGATGTTTACAATAGCAAAAAACATATTTTACTCTGATATCAGAAAAAAATCTAAGGTAGTTAACATTGAGCCCGAAGTTTATCAAAACGACAGTAGGTTCTCGTATATAACAGAGATTGAAGACAGAATTGTCTTAGAAGCAGTTCTAAAAAGACTTACGGAAGAAGAGAGAGAAATTGTACTTCTTTATGCAGTTTCCGGGATGAAGCACAGAGAAATTGCAGATAGTATAGGACTAAATCTGTCCACTACGTTATCAAAATACCATAGAGCTTTGAAAAAACTTCGGACATTTTTAGATGGAAAGGGGGTCAGGGCATGAACGAAAAAGATATATTAAAAAGCCTAAATAATTCTGTCAGCTCTGCACCCATAGATTTATTGGAACAGATAAAAGCTCAGCATTATGAAAAAATGGATAGACATGACAAAATAACAGCACAAAAAAAATTTTCTGAAAGGACAGCATCAAGGCTGATATCCTTTGCTTCAGTTGCAGCCGTATTCCTTACACTGTTTGTAAATTGGCAGCTTAATACAATAGTAACTGACAGTAGGATATATCTTGATGTAAATCCTAGTATATCAATAATGACAAACAAGCGAGATGAGACAATCGCCGTGGTAGCAGGCAATTCTGATGCTGAAATGCTATTAGCTGGAATGGATTTAAAAGGCAAATCAGTTTATCTTGTAACAGAAATATTGCTTGAGCGTATGTTTGTAGAGGGGTATATCGACGAAAGAGAGTATATGCTACTATCGATTTCGAACAAAGATGCTGAGAAATCTTATATTCAAAGATCAACAATAGATAGCACTATTCACAATTACCTTAGAAAGAGATCTATAGATCCAATAATACTGTCACAGAAATTTGAGGAAACTTCGACAGTAGAAAAATACGCTAAGGAATATGGGGTATCCGTAGGGAAAATAACATTCATTAGGAATCTAATAATTCTAGACCCTGACTTGAAGCTTGAGGAACTTGTGAATCTTTCAATAGGAGAACTGGTCACCCTGAGTCAGTCTACAGGGCTGGATTTAAACAAAATAATTGAGACAAGTGATTTTAGAAGCCCACCAGAAGCTGATGAAATACAGCCTTAAAGAATCAAGTAAAAAGAATTTAAAATTTATGCAATAAAAACAAACCCTCACAGGTTATAGAGGTAGAATAGCAAAGGAGGGGTAATCGATGAAGAACATTACCAGGAAATTAAAATTATTTTTACCGATACTTTTGGCAGTGATTGTGATAAGTGGATATTTATTAACCCAGCCTGCAAATAGTATCATGATGGATGTCAACCCAGTGATAGAAATAGTCACCAACAGGCTCGATAGAGTTGTAAAGATAAGAGCTTTGAATATGAATGCAGAGGAGATTCTTAAGGGGTTCAACCCAAAGGATAAGAGTCTGGAAGGAACTATAAGTGATTTGGTCGACCTCTTAGTGTTCACTGGCTACCTATCAGGTGACGGCGACAATATGATAAAGCTAACTGTTAAGGATGATACTGTAGACCAGAAACTGGTCAACAGAGTCAACAGGGCAATTGTCGCGATGCTTGAAAACAAGCAGATGGAAGCCAGAATTATCAACGGAATGATGATTGAATCAGAACCAGTGGTGGCTGGCGTTAAAGATGAAGAAAAAGAAGTAGAAAGACAGCTAATAAGTAAAGAAGAAGCAGAAAAAATTGCTCTAGGTATCGTAGATGGAAGAGTTGTTGAAGTAGAACTCGACAATCTGAAGAGTGGAAAACCAGAATATGAGGTAGAGATTATTAAAGATGGAGTTAAGCATGAATTTGAGATAGATGCTTATACCGGCAGAGTTAAAGAACACGAAATTGACTACAGCAAGACCGTAGACAGACAGCCTCAAAAGCCTGATCAAACTACAACTCCAGCGAAGAGCCTCATAGGAAAAGATAAGGCACAAGACATTGCTTTGAAAGAAGTGTCTGGAGGAGAAATAATTAAGAGCAAACTTGACAATCTAAATGAAAAAGATGAAGACCCAGAATACGAAATTACAATCGTTAAAGACGGTGTTAAGCACGAACTTGAAATAGATGCCTACACAGGAAGAATAAAAGAGCATGAAATTGATTATAATTACAGCACAGGAAAAGGGACTAAACCATCAACGCCAACAGAATCTACTACACCAAAAGAACCTACAGTGCCAAAAGAGCCGTCAGTGCCGGCAGAACCAGCGAAAAATGAGCTGATAGGCGAAAAGAAAGCTTTAGAAATAGCATTGGGATTAGCTAACGGCGACGTAATAGAAATAGAACTTGATGATCTCAACAAGAAGGACAAGAATCCTGAATACGAAATCGTTATAATAAAAGATGGAGTAAAACATGAGATTGAGATTGATGCCTACACAGGTAGAGTAAAGGAACACAAACAAAAGACTCCTAGTAAAGATACCGACAAAAAACCAGTACTGGTTATTGATGACATGATTGGAATTGAACGAGCCAAAGAGATTGCATTGGGGGTTAAAAACGGCAAGGTGCTAAGCGTTGAAACCGAAAGAGAAGATGGAGAGATGGCTTACGAAGTTGAAATACTATTTGAAGGACAAAAATACGAAATCTTAATCCATGCTTACTCTGGCAAGGTACTAGAAGTAGAACTAGACGATTAATAGCTTTTATGAAAAAGGAAAGACATGCTCTTTCCTTTTTTTATGCATAAATTTAATTAATAGAAGGTTAGGGTTTCTAAATATCTCATTAAAGTGATATAATAAGACTATAATATTCCCTTCGGGGAGCAGGGGAGGAATACATACATATGAACTACGAAGAAGTAAGGGCAAAAGCGAAAGAGATCATGGTACCAGAGTGTCTGGTATGCAAAGAATGCAACGGAGTAGCTTGCAAAGGTTGGGTTCCGGGAGTTGGAGCAAAGTGGACTGGCAATTCATTTATAAGGAGTTTTAATTATCTAAACGAAGTAAAACTCGTAATGGATACTATCGTTCTTAAAGAACAAGAGGCTCAGGACATATCCATAGAACTCTTTGGAAAAGAATTTTCAGCTCCAATATTCGTAGCACCAATAGGTGGAATGGATATCAACTATGGCGGTAAAATGGAAGAAGAAGATTATCACAGAAGTACTCTGACAGGTGCTAAGAACTCTGGTATTGCGGCATTTACAGGAGATGGCGCCAATGACGTCTACTTCAATGCTCCACAAAAGCCATTAAAAGAGCTTGATGGTTGGGGAATACCAACATTAAAACCTTGGTCACAGGAGAAAGTATTTGAAAAAATTAAAGTGGTAGAGGAACTTGGAGTAATCGCTCTGGCAATGGACATAGATTCAGCAGGATTGGTTCACCTGGCAGCTTCTGGCAAACCAGTTTACTCAAAGACTCCAGCCGAATTGAGAGAAATCGTTGAATTCACAAAACTTCCTTTCATTATTAAAGGGATAATGAGCGCCAAGGGAGCACAAAAAGCAGTGGAAACAGGCGCTTATGGTATAGTTGTATCAAATCATGGTGGCAGGGTACTGGATAACACCCCAGCAACGACTGAAGTGCTACCAGAGATTAAAAAGGTAGTAGGAGACAGAATGAAGATATTTGTAGACGGCGGCATAAGAACTGGAGCAGATGTTTTCAAAGCCCTGGCTCTTGGTGCAGATGCGGTACTTATTGGTAGGACATATGCAATATCAGCATTTGGTGGAGGCGCAGAGGGAGTATCCCTGTACACTGAAAAGTTAAAAGCTGAACTTAAAGACACAATGTTAATGACAGGTTGTACAACACTAAGTGACATTACAGCAGATAAAATTATTTATTAAAATACCTGCAGGTCGGTCCAGTGACCGACCTGCTATTACGAATTAGTATGGAGAGTTATATGAATTACTTTGCTTTTACGTTTATCAACGTAATATTACCGATATTTTTAATAATAACTACTGGTGCAGTTGCCAACACAGTATTTAAGCTTGATATAAAGACTCTTACAAAGCTTCAGTTTTACGTGTTAATTCCCTGTATGCTTTTTGTAATGGTCTATGAAAGTGAGTTAAGTGGTAAGATAATTATTAATGCAGCGATAGCGACTATAATATTACTTCTCACAATCAATATCGTATCAATTATCATTGCTAAACTTGGAAAATTTTCCAGAGAGGACAGCAGTGTATTTGTCAATGCATCTACGTATTTTAACTGTGGAAATTACAGCTTGCCATTGATACACCTATTGTTCAAAGATCCGGTTGCAGTATCAATACAAGCCATTGTACTGATGGCTCATAATCTGGTATTTTTTACAATTGGAATATTCACGGCTGGTGCAGGAAGTAAAGGCGCAAAAGAGGCACTGCTTTACGTAGCAAAAATGCCACTTCTCTATGTAATGGCTGTAGCGGCTTTAATGAGGACGTCGGGGATAGTTATTCCCCAGCCAATTTGGGAGCCGGTTACACTAATAGCCACTTCATACAATGCAATTGCACTTCTTACCCTGGGTGCTCAGCTTGCAGACACCAAATTCCAGTTGGCTAACTCTAAACTTTATCTTTCAAACTTTGTAAGATTGATAATGTCTCCAATGGTTGCCTATGCAATTGTCAGCATAATGGGGATTAGCGGAATGTTAGCCAGGATACTCGTCATAGGAGCAGGTGCCCCAACAGCAGTAAATGTTGTATTAACTTCCATAGAAATGGAGAATGATCCTCGGTTTGCATCTCAGGTAGTATTCACGTCGACAATATTGAGCTCCATCACCATTACTATAACCATTCTGGCTGCTTCTATGCTGATTCCGCTATAGCAAAATTGTTGTAAATTGAGATAGAGAATAGTACAATTAATACGAGTGTGTATTTGGAGTGTGAAAAATGAGAGAATTAAACTTTGTAAGCGTAAAAGACGGAAAACTAGATTTAAATGGGGAGTCAAACGGCGTTTCCAATTCGAGCAAACATCAGGAGTACATACTGACAGAAGAAAACGGGAAGCTGATACTTACGCCCTCCATACATTCACTTTCAAGACTCTATATAGAGCCTACATCAGCATGTAATCTAAACTGCGTAACCTGTATAAGGAGAACGTGGAAAGAAGCTCCAGGATTTATGAAAATGGAAACATTTACCCTGCTTTTGGAACAAATCGACGAGTTTCCCACATTGGAATCCATCATGTTTGGTGGTTTTGGCGAGCCCATGTATCACCCACAGATTTTCGATATGATAGCTTCATTGAAAGCAAAAGGACTAAAAGTAGAAATTACTACAAATGGTACCATGCTCAATGAAGAATCATTCAAAAAACTGCATGAAGCAGGGCTTGATGAGCTGTGGGTATCCATAGATAGCACTGACACCACATCTTTTAACGAAATTAGAGAGGGTGCACAATTCGATAGTATCTATAAGAGCCTTCTTAAAATAAAGAGTATAAATCAGATCAGTGAAAGAAAGATAACCCTAGGCATAGCTTTTGTGGCGACAACCGACAACGTCGATCAGCTTTCAAATCTAAGAAACTTTGCACGAAGTGTATTTGCTGAAAAGATTTCTGTAAGTAATGTCTTACCTTACGACAGAGAAATGGAAGAGAAAATGCTTTACAGAAAGAAACTGGTAAAATCTCCTGAACTGGTTAAAAGTGAAATCAACAGACCTGGTTGGAACAAAATATTAGAGCCATTGATCAGCATACCCAAAATCGACTACACAGAAGTTACCAAAGATGGACTTCATGATGTGAGAGCTGGATTTAAGATGGTGAAGCTTCTGAACGAGCCATATAAAGCTTACGATGACTACTGCAGATTTATACATGAAAGAATATCCTTTATACGCTGGGATGGCATGATATCACCTTGTATGGGTCTTCTACACTCTTACAGAACATATCTCAATGGCAACGAAAGACAAATGAATGAATACACACTTGGCAACATAAAAGACAAAACATTTAGAGAAATCTGGGATAGCGAAGAGTACACAGATTTCAGAGAAAGAGTATACAAATTTGAGTTTTCTCCATGCGTAACATGTGGAGGTTGCAAAGATGTAAACTCAAACGAGACAGACTGCAGAACTACAGGGACACCTGTCTGCGGAGGATGCCTCTGGGCGCAAGGAGTAATTCAGTGTCCATAAAGCAATAGCTTGCTGGCGTGGCTCAGAGGCAGAGCAGCGCACTCGTAATGCGCAGGTCGTGGGTTCAACTCCCACCGCCAGCTCCAAATACATAAACAGGAGGGACTTAAATGATTAAAGGGATTTATACGCCGATAGTTACGCCGTTTGCAGAAGATGAATCGATTGATTACGGCAAACTAAAACACAATCTGGATCTGCTTTCAAAGTCAGATTTAGATGGCATCGTTGTATTGGGGTCAAACGGAGAATTTGTGTATTTGAATCACAAAGAAAAGCTTGAGTTCATAGAATTCTGCGTAAACAATTTCTCAAAAGAAAAGAATATTATCGTCGGTACCTCATATGATTCTACAATTGAAACCATAAAATTCTGTAAAGAAGCAGCCCAGTTGGGTGCAGTAGCGGCATTAGTGCTTCCACCACACTACTATAAAGGTGGTATGAATGAAGAAGTTCTCTATATGCACTTTACAGATGTTGCCGATGAATCACCTATACCAATAATGCTTTACAACATGCCTGGCAATACAGGGATAAACATGTCATCAAAGCTAATAGCAAGGCTTGCAAAGCATCCAAACATTGTAGGCATCAAAGATACATCGGGAAACATAGTACAGTTGACAGAAATAGTAAGAGATACAGACGAAGATTTCGTAGTATTCGCAGGAAATGCAGGGTACTTACTGCCTGCACTTACAATCGGTGCAAGGGGAGCCACAGTTGCTCTTGGGAATATTCTTCCCAATGAATGCTGTAAAGTTGTAAGCTTGTTCCAAGAAGGCAAACTTGAGGAAGCGAAAGAACTTCAGGTTAAACTTGTAGAAATCAACTTCCTTGTAACAGGTGGAATGGGTGTTCCAGCATTGAAAGCTGCAATGAATATGCTGGGTTACGAAGGTGGAATACCAAGAAGACCACTAAGGCCTCTAAGCGATGACAAAAGAGAAGTAGTAAAAGCAGCACTTAAAAATATAGGTGTTCTATAAATAAACAGGAGGAGATTATATGCCAATTATTCAAGTAGAATTGCTAAAAGGAAGAACAGTAGAACAAAAGAGAGCCATGGCAAAGAAAGTTACAGAAGCTCTAGTAGAAACCGTTAACTGCCCACCTGAGGCTGTTAAGATCATTATAAGGGAAATGGAGTTTGAAAACTTTTCACAAGCTGGAGTTTTGAAGTGCGACGATAAATAATTATTAATGGAAATGGCTGTTACTATTGCAGCCATTTTTCTTTTTATAGTATTTAAGCCTCACATTTGGGTATATACGAGAACAACAAAGGAGGTATTAATATGTCTGCCATCAATCAAAGACTTGAAGAGCTGGGAATTGAACTTGAAGGAACAGCCGAGCCTAGAGGAAACTATTTAAATGCCAGACAATCCGGAAATTTGCTATTCGTCTCAGGGAGTGGTCCCTGGAAAGATGGAAAGAGAGTATATACTGGCAAAGTCGGTAAAGATCTGGATATCAGCGAAGGATATGAAGCTGCAAGACTTTCAGCTTTAAACATAATAGCTGTACTAAAGAAAGAACTGACAGAACTTGACAGAGTAAAACAGTTTGTTAAAGTGACTGGTTTTATAGCTAGCAGCGATGACTTTTACGAACAATCAAAAGTTCTTAATGGTGCATCAGACCTTTTTGTAGAAGTATTCTGTGAAAATGGCAAGCACGCAAGGTCTGCCATAGGAACGTGTATGCTGCCGTACAACATGCCTGTAGAACTGGAAGTAATAGTTGAGATTGATTGACATACAGCTACTTTCGCATTATACTTATGTAGTGACTTGTGTCACTATGCGCCCATAGCTCAGCTGGATAGAGTAGCTGGCTTCGAACCAGTTGGTCGGGGGTTCGAATCCCTCTGGGCGTACCAATACTGAATTTGCAAATATGATTTTGCTACCATTGTCGTAGGGGCGAGCTGTGCTCGTCCTTTCTTCATATTTTCATCGTAGGGGCGTTCTTCGAACGCCCGTTAATTTGTTGCTTTCATAAAAAAAGCATGGGCTATCTTCATGAAGATAGCCCATGCATATAATTCAACTTAAACATTAGCAGATAAATCCACTAATGCCGAACGGTCTAACCGTCCTTCCATCAACATAAGTATATATCTATATTTTATATTTGTCAATTATTAGGTTTGCTATTTTTAAAAAATATTGAATATCATTATCATTGTCCATATATGAACATTTTCTCTCATATTTTTTGATGAAATCATAGAAATCATCAATACGTTGCTTTCTGGCATTTTTATCTTTAACAAAGGTTTCGTGAGTATAAAACACACACAATATATCATGTATCTTATTGCTCTTATAGAACAATTCACCAATCTTCAATTCTGTAGCATAATTCTTTATATAATTACTAACATTTTTGATGTCTGAATTTGCCAAATCAAACAACAATGCATTATTATGTGCAGAAGCATTTCTTATTCTTTTAACACTATTTAGAACTCCCATTAAGGAATGGATGTTAAAATCTTCAGAAGAATACTTATTGAAATAAAACTCAAAAAATTTCAAAAAATCCCCAAAACTTATTACTTCCATTAAGACCCATGCGGGTGGTGCAATTTTATGAGCTTCATATAGTTTATATTGATAATGGCTTTTATGCTTAGCTATTTTTAATACAATATCCTCATTTAACGGGTTTGGAGAATTGTTAGTTGAATGGAAAAAACTATTTACAATGTCAAATCCATCCACAACTCGATTATCAGTAATTTCAGAAATAAGTAGAGTTTTCAATGCATGTTCAATATCTAAGGTTGCTGTCAATAAAATATACCTTAATTGCATATCCATACTAGCTAAATCTAAAAGATACGCGAATTCAAGATTTTTAAATTTATTATCACCATTTCTTTTAAAATTCCTTTTATATACTGTTAATTTATAATAATAATTAAATTCTTTTAATAATAAAAGCGCTTCATTTTGACTAATTTCATTAAACTTAACACCTTTTGTTTCCAACAATTCTATTAATTCAATAAAACTCTTTTTGGGATATCTATTTTTGTGAAATAGCAAATCTTCTTTATGCGTATGTAAATATTTGTGAGATTCATCCATTAGAGGCTCCCCTTTATGTCAAGAATATATACCTATGATAACAAATAAATATGTATAATCCAATAAAAATCTCACTTGTAAATTCAATTCAGCTCTTCTTTCAATCGTAAGAAAATTGGGATAATGGTTTGACCTCCCAACAATAAACAAGTAAAATAAAACATATAAGATGATATTGATAATGGGAGGTTCACCATGACAGAACTAACTGGGAATATCGGCTTTGAAGAGACATTGTGGAAAGCAGCGGACAAGCTTCGTGGAAGCATGGATGCAGCTGAATACAAGCATGTCGTCCTCGGGCTTATATTCCTTAAATACATATCGGACAAGTTTGAAACCAGATTCAGCGAGCTGATAGATGAAGGCGAAGGCTTTGAGGAAGACAGAGATGAATATGCAGCAGAGAATATCTTCTGGGTTCCCAGAGAAGCAAGATGGGCATTCATTATGGACAACGCTAAAGATCCTAAGATTGGACAGTTCGTTGACGATGCAATGATACTCATAGAGAAGGAAAATCCAACTCTAAAGGGAGTACTAGATAAAAGGTACGCTAGACCAGAGATAGACAAGAGAAGACTTGGAGAGCTTATCGACCTTATATCGACCATAAAGCTACATAACAACGGAGAAAAGGATCTCCTTGGAAGAGTATACGAGTACTTCCTTGGACAGTTCGCTAGCGCAGAGGGCAAAGGCGGCGGAGAATTCTACACTCCAACCAGTATAGTTAAGACCCTTGTAGAAATGATAGAGCCATATCAGGGAAGGGTCTATGACCCATGCTGTGGATCCGGTGGAATGTTCATACAAAGTGAGAAGTTTGTAGAAGACCACCAGGGCAAGGTAGATAACCTATCAATATATGGACAAGAGCTGAACTCAACTACCTGGAAGCTATGCAGAATGAACCTTG
>JAVEXI010000057.1:0-10144 GCA_034004165.1 Gudongella sp.
CCAGAATGTTATTCTCAACTTTTATATACCCATCTTAATTTAGGCAAACAAAAAACCGGAAGCTATCCGGTTTAATAAAATGCATTTATAAACATTGGTAAAATCATTGCTACAGCAACTAAGACTACTAATACAATCGTAATCGCTTTTTTGTTCCTCATAAAATCATTCCCTTCCAGGACGAGAAGTCCCTTAAAGCAACTGCCAGAAGAAACGCAGCCCTTTCGGACTGCGTTTCATAAAGGCTTAAATTAGTCTACAATATAAGCTGATGAGAAATCGAGAGTTCCAAGAACTGATCTATCCCATCCTTGCAGCTTGTCAGATGCCATAACAACGTCAGTGTAGTGATAAACGTTGATTACAGGAAGTTCGCTCATAAGGATTTCCTGAGCTTGATAAAGTGCGTCAAAGTGCTCTTTACCTCTTGTCTTAGCAGCTGATGAAAGCAGCTCGTCGAATTCAGCATTGCTGTAATTCGGGTCATTGTATGCGTTGTCAGTTGTAAATATTGCTAGCATTCCCATTGGGTCCATAAAGTCAGTCAGCCATCCGCCTCTTGAAATTTCATAGTCCCCAGCCATTCTTGTATCTTGGAATACTGCCCACTCTTGGTTCTCAAGTTTAACGTTGAGTCCTAAGTTGGTCTTGTACATTTCTTGTACAAGTTCAGCAACCTGCTGGTGTCCAGCACCAGTATTGTACATGATTGTAAATGTTGGGAATCCTGCTCCGCCTGGATATCCTGCTTCTGCCAGGAGTCTTTGAGCTTCTTCAACTCCGCTTGCATCTGTAGGAATTCCGTAGGTTCCTGACTGCTCAAAGAAGTCTTTTCCTTCGTTGTCGACAAATCCTGGAGGTACAAAGCCTGCTGCAGGAATTTGACCTGAAGCCATAGTCTCAGTAATCATTTCTCTGTCGATTGCAAGGTTAAGAGCTCTTCTAACTCTTACGTCGCTGAACATTGGAAGATCCATGTTAAAGTTGAAATAGTATGTTCCCAGTAGTGGGAATACATAGAATTCTGGACTTTCAGCCATTAGAGTTGGTATTTCTGCAGGAGGTACATCTGGTAACAGAAGTAGTTCGCCTGCTTTAAATGCTTGGTATGCTGTAGCTTGTTCGTCGATGAATTTACCTTCAATTCTATCGATTTTAACAGAGTCAACATTCCAATAGTGTTCGTTCTTAACAAGTGTCAGACCTTCGCCAATCTTATAGCTAGTTAATTTGAAAGGTCCGTTTGAGATTGCATTTGCTGGATCCTTTGCCCATGCGCCGTCAGCGCCTGCTTCAACTGCTGACTGTTTGGTCGGCAAGAAGTGGTAGAAGGACAGCAAGCTCACAATGTAGTCTGTAGGAGTTTCAAGTTTGACTTCAAGAGTATTGTCGTCAAGAGCTGCTATTCCTACGTCATCAAGTGATTCTCCGTTAACTGCGTCAAATGCACCTACGATGTTTGTATACTCCCAGATCCATGCATACTCTGATGCAGTTTCAGGATCCATTCCTCTTTTCCATGAGTAAACAAAGTCGTGAGCTGTCAGAGGTGATCCGTCAGACCACTTTGAATCTCTCAGGTGGAATGTTACAGTCAGACCGTCTTCTGAAACGTCCCAGCTCTCAGCAAGTCCTGGATATACAGTACCGCTCTTTTCTCTTGTAAGGCCTTCAAATGTCTGGTTGATAACGTCTCCGCCGTCGCTTGCCCCATTAAGAACTGGGTCGATTGTCTTTGGATCCGCTCCAATATTCCAGTTGAAAACTACTTCAGCTGCAGGAGTTTCCGTTGGGCCTTCAGTTGGGCCTTCAGCTGGACCGTCTACAGGTGGCTGCGCCGGTTGTTCTGCAGGTTTACTACATCCTGCAAGCACTGACAGTGCCATTATGAAAACCAGTGCAAGTGCTAATAGTCTTTTATTCATTTTTTCCCCTCCTAAATGAAATTCATGCTGCTATTTAAACCGGATTTCCCGGTAAAAATACCTGGTAATTGAACCTTCAAATTTTTGGTAAGTATTATTATATCACATTTATACTATTTAACAAGATGGCAGGCTACAAAGTGTCCTGGCTCAACCTCTCTCAGCTGCGGAGTCTCTTCGCGACAGATGTCTATTGCGTACTTGCATCTCGTGTTAAACCTGCATCCTTCTGGTGGATCTATAGGGCTCTTCACATCTCCCTCCAGAACTATCCTGTGCTGTTCTCTGTTCTTCTTTGGATCAGGTATCGGTATCGAAGAAAGCAGAGCTTGAGTATATGGGTGCAATGGATTTCTATATAGCTCACTGCTGGTTGTAATCTCCATCATCTTTCCAAGGTACATTACGCCTATTCTATCAGAAATATGCTTTACCATTGAAAGGTCGTGAGCAATGAATAGATAAGTAAGACCCATGTTGTCTTGAAGGTCTTCCAACATATTTACTACTTGCGCCTGTATGGACACGTCCAGTGCAGATATTGGCTCATCACAAATTACAAGTTCTGGTTCAACTGCAAGAGCTCTTGCAATCCCTATCCTCTGCCTCTGGCCCCCAGAAAACTCATGAGGATATCTGCTTGCGTGTTCCTTCTTAAGGCCGACTGTAGTCAGAAGTTCGTAAATCTTTTCGTATTTATCCTTCCCTGAATACAATTTATGTGTCTCTATACCCTCTCCGATTATCTCTGAAACAGTTAACCTTGTATTAAGTGATGCATATGGGTCCTGGAAGATCATTTGCAACCTTTTTCGGTACTTCAGCATCTCTTTTTGAGAAATTCTTGTTATGTCATTTCCGTCGAAGACGATCTGCCCGTCTGTAGGCTCATAAAGTCTTACTATTGACCTTCCCAGCGTCGATTTCCCACAGCCTGATTCTCCAACAAGCCCGAATGTCTCACCCTTTGCAATCGAAAATGTCACGTCATCAACAGCTGTCAGGTTGGCTGTTTTCCTGTTGAAAAAACCTCCGGTCTCTATTGTAAAGTACTTCTTTAAGTTATTTATCTCCAATAGTGGTCTGTTGTTTTCCATACTACAGGACCCCCTTTCCAAAGCCTTCAACTTCTGGAGCGTCCTGATGAAGCAGCCAGCAAGCTGATGTATGATTTTCTCCTACTGTGAACATAGGCGAAGGTTCCTCCTGGCAAATCTGCATTACATAAGGACACCTGGTTGAGAAAGGACATCCAGCAGGTGGTTTCAAAAGGTCAGGTGGTGACCCAGCTATAGGTTTAAGCCTCTCCCTCTCATCTCTGTCCATCCTTGGAACAGATTTGAGAAGACCTTGTGTGTATGGATGCTGTGGATTTTCAAATAGCTCATCAACATTACCCATCTCCATAGGCATTCCACCATACATTACTATAAGATCCTTGCAAGTCTCTGCGATAACTCCAAGATCGTGTGTAATCAATATAATTGAGGTTCCCAGCTTTTCAGAAATATCTCTCATTATATCCAGTATCTGCGCCTGAATAGTAACGTCCAGAGCAGTAGTTGGCTCGTCAGCAATAAGTAGTTTTGGACTACAGGATAGTGCAGTTGCAATCATTGCACGCTGTCTCATACCACCAGAAAACTCGTGAGGATATGAGTTTATCCTCTTCTCAGGCTCGGGAATTCCTACGAGCTTAAGCATTTCGATTGCACGCTCTGTAGATTTCTTCTTGCCAAGTTTTTGGTGCCTTTCTATTACTTCTATCATCTGATCTTTGATTTTAAATACAGGGTTCAACGATGTCATTGGGTCTTGAAATATCATGGCAATTTCGTTTCCCCTTAGATTTGACATCTGATGCTCAGAAAAATTGGTTATATCTTTGCCATCAAATATAATTCTACCTTCTTTAATTCTACCTGGTGAATCTATCAGCTTCATTACAGAAAGGGCAGTTACGCTCTTGCCACTTCCGGATTCTCCAACTATTCCAAGTACATCTCCCTTTTTCACACTGAAGCTGATTCCTCTTACAGCCTGAACCTCTCCGACGTGGGTAAAGAAGGATGTTTTTAAGTTATCTATCTTTAAAATGTAATCTCTGTTATCCATGTTATCTCCTATCCTTTCCTTAGTCTCGGGTCAAGCGCATCTCTTAAGCCATCCCCAATAAAGTTGAAAGCAAGCATTGTAATGGCTATTGCCATTGCTGGGAAGAATAGCTGATATGGGTAAGTGGTCAGCCCTGCCAGTGCATTATTGGCCAGCGTACCCCATGAAGCCATCGGTGCCGAAACTCCCAGTCCTATGAAACTTAGGAAGGATTCTGTAAATACCGCAGAAGGAATCATCATCGCCATGGAGACTATGATGGGACCAATTGCATTTGGTATAAGGTGCCTAAAAATTATCTTTGATTTTGATACGCCCATAACTCTTGCAGCAAGGACAAACTCCTGCTCCTTTAAAGAAAGCATCTGCCCTCTTACAAGCCTCGCCATGGAAACCCAGTAGACCGAGCTTAGGGCGATTATTATGTTCCACAATCCGTTGCCTCTGAACCATACCATCAGTAGTATTACGTATAATACCAGTGGAACAGAGTTTATAATGTCGACTATTCTCATCATGATGTTGTCAACCTTGCCGCCTTCAAATCCTGAAATACTGCCGTAAACTACGCCTATGAAAAGGTTGGCAAGAGTGGCTACAAATGCCACAAACAGCGATATCTGTGCTCCGTACATAACCCTAGTAAGAATATCCCTGCCAAGGCTGTCGGTGCCGAATGGAAACATTTTGTTCCACTTGGACCCAACAGGATATTTAACCTCTTCTCCTTTGTACTCCAGAGTCATATTGTAGTCGTATCCTTGCTTTGTGGGCAAAAGGTTGTATGAGAAGTCCAGTTTAATCTGTTCATCGTCGTAATTGTAAATATATATCTTGTTAATTGCGTCTTTCTTAAGTGGATCTACCTTAATTCTCCTTATGAGAGTTCCATCTTCCTCTACAAGAAACAGGTTATAGTCCTTAGAGACGTGGAAGTACTCGTCGCCAATCTTATAGAGTTCAAGCTTTGGCGGAAGACTCTTATAGTCGTTTATCTGGTCAGAGTATGAGTACGGGGTAAACTTAGGCCCCACAAATCCAAACAGAAGTATAAGTACAATTGTTACCATCCCTATCATCGAAAGGGTATTTTTCCTGAGCCTTCTCCAGGCATCCTGCCAATAAGTAAGACTTGGTCTGACAGCTTCGCTGCCTTCACCTGTCTGCTCGACAAATACAAATTTTTCTTTCGTCATGTTATTTCTCCCCCCTAAACTTGATTCTGGGATCAATAAAGGTGTATGCAACGTCTACCAAAAATACCATTATCAGGTAGAATACAGCGTAAAATACCGTTATTCCCATTATCGTAGTATAGTCCCTGTTGCTTACGCTCTCGACAAAATGTCTTCCGATGCCAGGGATTGCAAATATCTTCTCTATGACGAAAGAACCTGTAAGAATGGCTGCTACCATCGGCCCTACGTATGTTACTACAGGTATAAGTGCGTTTTTCATAGCGTGCTTCATAATTACTGAAAATTCCCTAATTCCATTTGCTCTGGCTGTTCTAATATAATCCTGTCTTAGTACCTCCAGCATACTTGACCTTGTCAGCCTTGTAACGAACGAAAGCGAATAACCAGCAAGCGCTATTACAGGTCCAATATAACCCTTTGGATCATTGATTCCAAAACTAGGTATCCAACCTAATTTTCCTGCAAAGAAGTATATAATTACCGTTGCAACTACAAAGCTGGGTACGGTAATTCCAAGCGTTGCGAGAATCATAACAAAATAGTCTATGGGCTTATTCTGCTTCAGTGCCGAAATCACACCGAGCGGGATGCCAAGCGCTATGATAATCACCGTGGCCATCAACCCTATCTTTGCTGATGCTGGAAATCCTGATTCTATAAGGTCGTTGACAGATGTTCCAATCTTTGAATAAGACGGACCTAAATCAAATGTAACTAGACCTTTCATATATTTCAAATACTGTACAGGAAGTGGTTCATCCAGATTGTATTTGGCGTTGAGCGCTCTCAGTATCTCTTCCGGCACAGGTCTCTCTCTTGTAAAAGGACCCCCGGGGATAGAGTGCATCATTGTGAATGTCAACGTCGTAATCAGGATGATAGTGATAATCATGGAAATGATCTGTTTAAAATAGAATGATTTCAACTATGTAACTCCTCTCTTTTGATTTTACTCCATCCATAAATGAAGCTTTAAAAATGATTATGTTTGTTAATATTATTCTCATTCTATCACTATCGAAATTATTTTTCAATTGGATTTTACATCTCTTGCATACCTTCAAATCATGATATTTACTTAATTTTGCCCTACTTAATCACAGCGTGACTACTGCATGGCGATGGGTCAGTAGCATAACAAAGGACGGCTTTCGCCGTCCTTCTTTAAGAATGTTAATTTTTACACATTTACACAGCACATGGACTATAGCCACAGTCCTGACATTCTGAACATCCTCCTGAATGAATCAGAGTTCCACCACACATTGGGCAGGTATCTGGATCTATCTTGAGCTGTTCCTCTGCAAGTTCTCTTATTTGTTCCTGCAGTTCATCAATCTTATCGATGTTGGATTTCTTCTTGTTTGTTATCAGAATTCCACTTCTGGCACAGCCATCTCTGTATATTGTAATTCCCTTAAGTCCTTTTTCCCAGGCATAAGTGTAAAGCTCCTCAACCTCTTCAACTGTAAACTCATTAGGAACGTTAACAGTGGATGAAATACTGGCATCTATATACTGCTGCCATGTTGCCTGTACCTCTATCCTCTCCTTATAATTTAGATTGGATGTAGTTATAAAGAAATCAGGCAGCTCTTCCTCGTAGGAAAGTCCATTTGTGTCCATATAGTCCTTTACAATTGGAGTAAATACCTTGTAGTAGGTATCTTCGTGGTGCAAGGATTCTGACTTTCTCGTATAAGAAACCTGGAATATCGGCTCAACTCCGTTGCTGCATCCAACAAGCGTTGAAATACTACCCGTTGGAGGTATTGTCAACAGCTGACTGTTTCTAAGTCCATGCTCCCTTATAAGCTCTAAGACGTCTTCGTCAGCATTTTCAAGAAGGAATGGCGACTTTAGAACAGCTTCTGCGTTATATCTTGGGAACGGACCATCGACTTCAGCCATAAGAGCTGATTGACGCAGTGATTCGTTGACCATTATCCTGCCTATCTGGTGAATTAGTATTATGGATTCGCTGCTGCCATATTTAACGCCCATCTTAATGAACATGTCGGCAAGTCCCATTATTCCTAGTCCTATTTGTCTTAAATCTCTGGACATCTCTCTTTGTTGCTCAAGTGGGTGAAGATCCATGTTTTCGTCGAGAACTTCATTCAGGTAGATGACGCCATTTCTAACCATCTCTCCAAATCTCTCAAATTCAAATCTGGCGTATTTAGTAAATGGGTGCTTTACAAATTCACTTAAATTTATCGAAGAAAGGTTACAGCTTCCAAACGCAGGAAGAGTTTCTTCTGCGCATGGGTTTACTCCAGCAAACTCAAAGCTTGGGTCTTCGCTCATAAGGTGCCATGTCTCGATTCTGTTCTTATATAAAATACCAGGCTCTGCCATATTCCAGTTGTTGAATGCAAGCTTTTCAAATAGATCTCTCGCTTTAATTGTCTTTGAGATTTCTTCTCCTGTAGATTCGACCTTGAAGTACTGAGTATAGTCCTTATCATCTACAACAGACGTCATAAATTCATCGTCAACGTTAACAGAAATATTTGCATAAGTTACCTTCTTAAGGTCGTTTTTTACATTGATAAAATCCTCGATGTCGGGGTGCACACAGTCCAGATTCAACATGAGAGCTCCTCTTCTGCCCCTCATGCCAATTAACCCCGTAACCATTGAGTAAAGGTCCATAAAGCTGACCGCACCTGTGGTTGTACTTGCCGCGTTATTAACTCTTGATCCCTTTGGTCGAAGCTTTGATAGCGTAAGTCCTACTCCGCCTCCGTAAGAATAAGTCCTTGCAAGGTATTTTGCAGTATCAAATATTGACTCTATATTGTCTTCAACCTTAGGAAGAACATAACAGTTACTCAAAGTGATTTTTCTGCCCAGCTTATCCAATCCCCTGCCTGCTAAAATTCTTCCTGCCGGCATGAACTTCTTATCTTTAATGGCCTTTTTAATCGGGTTGTTTCCTCCGCTGACCCTCTCTAGAAAATCATCAAAGCTCTCAGCATCGTATCTGTATTTCTTCTCGTAAATATCTCTTTGCAGGTCTGTCATATTCCAGCCCTGTTCTCTGAGCTTCGCCCTCTCTTCACGATAGATAATGTATTTTCTGGCAACTTCAGGTCTCGACTTCATCAATTCGATTTCAACGAAGTCCTGAATTTGCTCTATGTTGACCTTTTCAAAATTTCCAAACTCGACTAAAGCACTTCTCGCTATCTCTTTTGCCAGTGCTTCGTCTATTCCCTTTTCTGTCTCATTCATAGCCTTTTGAACGGCTATTTCAATTTTTTCCCCGTGAAATTCTACGATTTTCCCATCCCGCTTTTCAACTTTAAGCATTCCTACAGTCCTCCTTAAAAGATATCATAACTCCGGAGTAACAACTACATCTTGTGTGTATTTGCTACGTCATATACTATATATATACAATTTAGCATAAAAACACATAATATTCAACATGAAAATCTTTTCTTTTGGCATTGAAATTTATGGGTATCTGTGTTATGGAGGGGATAAAATGAGTTATATAGATTCTATTGAGAAAATTCTCGATTCTAAAGATACTACAGTAGGAGGAACTTCAGCAGCATTAATGGCTGGTGCAATGTCCAGTGGATTGACTTCTATGGTAGCAAGACTTTCAGTGATGAAAATCTACGGTTTAGATGACAGCCAATATTTAGCGCTGGCAGATGAATTAGACAACGCAAGCTTCGTGTTGATTCGAGGAGTCAATGAAGACGCAAAGGCATTAGAAGTTATTCGTGAAGCATTCGGGCTTCCAAATGAAACTGAAGAAGACAAGGAACAAAGGAAAACAGCCCTTGAGGCAGCTGGCGTAAAAATGCTCAACAACCTGAGGGATTGCGGGATGGTATGTAAGAGGATATATAAAGCAGGGCTTATACTTACGGACAACTCAGATTCAAACGCAAGAAGTGATCTTGAAGTTGCAAAAAAGCTGGCAGAAGCTGCGCTTACGGGCTGTATTGAAGGCATAAAGACTAATCTGCCACTTATAAAAAACCAGGAGTTTATAGAAGTCTACAAACGCGACCTGGCAGAACTCGAAGAAAAGATTGAATACTCAACAGGCGACAGACAGCACTAAAAAACAGGGGCTAGTAACCCCTGTTTTTTTATGCCAATTCTAGTGCTATTTCCATCATCTTTGTAAAACTCTTCTCTCTTTCTTCAGCAGTTGTCTCCTCTTTGTTTACCAAGGAGTCACTTACTGTAAGTATTGCAAGTGCATTTACTCCTGCATGTGCCGCATTACAGTATAGCGCATAGGCTTCCATCTCTACCGCCAAAATGTTCATGCCTGCCCACTTTTCTGTGGCTGTTGTGTCAGCTGAATAAAAGGTGTCACTGGTTAGAATATTTCCTACATGGACAGGAATTTCCTTTTCTTCAGCAACCTTTACAGCTTTATACAACAGATCCCAGGATGCGGTTGCAGAATAAGTTCCCGGTAGGCCATATTGTCGTCCAAAGTCTGAATTTGTACTAGCCCCCATGCCTATTATTACGTCGTACAACTTTAAATCTTTTTGAAATGCACCACAAGAGCCAATGCGAATCAAATTTTTCACACCATAGAAATGAATCAGCTCGTATGAGTAAATTCCTATAGAAGGGACTCCCATACCGGTGCCCATCACGGATATTTTCTTTCCCTTATAGGTGCCTGTGTAACCAAACATGTTTCTCACTGCATTAAACTGAACCGGATTTTCCAGGTAGTTTTCAGCTATAAATTTTGCTCTCAGAGGGTCTCCCGGCAGTAATATGGTCTCGGCTATCTGACCTTTTTCTGCACTAATATGTGGCGTCATATTTACACTCCTTTGTTATTTTTTTAATCATCCGATATTATTTCTACCCCAGATGATTTAAGGTAAACTATCCGAACTCTGTAATCCA
>JAVEXI010000058.1:0-9915 GCA_034004165.1 Gudongella sp.
TCTTTTACTTCTTTTAAAGCCTTAAATTCTCGTTCTCTTGTCTCCTTAGAAGCCAATAGATATGAAACTTGGATATATTTTTTTTCTATGCCTGTTTCATGCTTTTTTTGAGCAATAAAATCAACTTCATATTGATTTGTTTTACCCACATATACTTCATAGCCTCTGGAAATTAACTCTAATAAGACTATATTTTCTAAAACTAATTCTATATCCTCTTCATTTCTTCCTATAACAGCTTGCCTTAAGCCATGATCCACAACATAATATTTTTCTTGTGATGTTAAGAATTTCTTCCCTTGAATGTCATATCTTTTTAGTGGAATTATTGCATATGCATTATCTGCAAATTTTAAGTAATTAATTATTGTATTTATAGAGGCATTAACACCTTCATTCTTCAAATATTTTTGAACTGAATTTGCTGAAAATGTTCTGCCAATATTACCTAATACAAAAGCCATTAGTCTGCTTAATAGCTCAGAATTTCTAATGTTTTCTCTCTCCACAATATCTTTTAATACAATAGAGTTATATAAATCATTTAAATAATTTACTTTATCCTGATAGGAGAAATTTTGCAAAGTTATGAAAGGCATCCCCCCATCTAGTACAAAATCTTGAAAATATTCTCTATTTGTTTTATCTATGCCAATTTTTCTCTTTCCTTCTATATACTCTATAAAAGTAAATGGAAAGATTTCAAACTTAATATATCTGCCTGCAATAAGAGTTGATAGCTCGCCTGATAATAATCTTGCGTTGGAACCAGTTATATAAATATCAATATTATCGCCATAACTTGCACGTAGAGAATTGATCACCTTCTCAAATCCTTCTACTTCTTGAATTTCATCTAAAAATATATAAGCTTTTTGATTTATTTCCTGTATCTTGTTTTCTATATATTCATTCAATAATAAGTAATTTTTATAAGGAGCATTTCGCAATTCTTCAAAATTTATAATTACAAACTGCGACTTATCAATCCCTTGTTTAAGTAAATACTCTTGAATCAACTTCAGCATTACGGATTTACCTGAACGCCTGACCCCAGTTAATACTTTTATTAATTCTGTATCAATAAAAGGAATTATTAAGTCCAAATAATTTTCTCTTTGAATCATACTATCACCTCTATTTTCATTATACTGAAATTTTCAATATTTTACAACACTATTTTCATTATAATGAACAAAACCCTTGTTTTTCTCTAAGTATTCATTGTAGTGAAAATGCTATAAAAAGCCTGTTAAGAAGAGTCAATGGCAATGCAAAATAGTGTCTACGAAGGCTGTTTTGATTGCATTTAGCCGTACTTTAAACTATAATAGGTAGTATTATTTTGGACTGGAGAATAATGCTATGAATACAGATAAATCTATTATAAAAAAAGAAGCTTTTGCAGCATCCCTCCCCGTTGTAATGGGATATTTCCCAATTGCCATGGCATACGGATTGCTGGCAAAAAATACTGGCCTTAGTGTGGTTGAAGCAGGGTTAACTTCGGGACTAATATATGCAGGAGCAGCTCAGTTTATGGCTCTCGACCTGTTTGCAAGCAGTGTTGCAACAGGAAGCATAATCCTTACCACTTTTCTACTAAACCTAAGGTATTTTGTCATGTCAGCGTCCTTATCAGTCAACCTGAAAGAAGACACCAAACCTTTTTTACCGCTAATAGGCTTCGGGATAACAGATGAAACTTTCTCTGTTTTATCATTTAATAAAGACAAATTAAATTCACTATACGTGCTTATAGTTAATGTCTTTCCATATCTTTCGTGGACTATTGGGACGATTATTGGGCATATAGCAGGTGAACTGCTGCCACTTTCTTTGCAGACGGCACTTGGATTAGGGTTATATGGGCTGTTTGCAGCGCTGTTATTTCCTTCATTCAAAGGGGAAACTGCTTTAATTAAGATAAGCATGATTGCAGTTGTCATGTATACTGCAATTTTCAAATGGGGAAGACTTAGTTCAGGATGGGATATAATACTGGGAATAGTTTTGTCGACAGCCCTGGGGATACTATTGCTTGGAAAGGAGCTGGAGTAAATGAATAGTTTCATACCTGCAATTATTGGAATGGCTCTGGTAACTTACTTTCCAAAAACAGTTCCTATGATTTTGCTAAAAGAGATAAAACTAAGTAAAAAAGCAAATTTATTTCTCAGGCTCATACCATATACTTCTTTAAGTATACTCATAATCCGTGGTATACTTACTACTAATTCTGCAGAAATACCAGCAGCACTGGTTGGAATAGCAGTTTCAGGTGCTGTGGCATATTGGAAAGATAACCTTATATTGGCTGTTTTTACAGGAATTATTGCATCTTTAATTATGTTGCACATTTAGTCTCTAAACATAGAATTGCAAAATACTACTCAATTTAAAGCAAGGATCCGATGAAATTAGTGATTTTCAAGCTTTTTATTAAGAGCAGTATTTTTTATTTTAAACATAAACCCAAAATAAGTTATATAATATGTGTAAAGGGTATTGTATTTAGTGACACGAAGTGTTAATATATAGTTAAAATTGTAATCATTACAAATATCAGGGAGGTGTTAACTTGGCAGAAGATTTTAAACCCGGTTGCAATAGACCGGAAATCAAAAGACACAAACCAGAAACACAGGCTGCAGAACTACAGCCAGTACAAAAGGAGGCAGATACTATGGTAAAAGTAGGAAAACCAGCACCACTTTTCGAAGCACCAGCATTCCACGAAGGTAAATTTAAAAACATTAGTCTTGAGGATTATAAAGGCAAATGGGTACTTCTTTGCTTCTACCCCGGAGACTTCACCTTTGTCTGAGCGACTGAAGTTTCAGCAGTTGCTGAAAAATATGACGAACTTCAAGAGCTTGGAGTAGAGGTAATTTCAATGAGCGTTGACAGTCATTTTGTTCATAAAATGTGGAATGACCACGAACTGTCAAAGATGATTGGAAAAGACATACCATTCGCTATGGCTTCTGACCCAGACGGATACATTGGTACAATGTATGGAATTTACGATGCAGACAGTGGGACAGAAACTAGAGGAAGATTTATCATTGACCCAGATGGAATAATTCAGGGATTTGAGGTACTTACACCTCCGGTAGGCAGAAACGTATCAGAAAGTATAAGACAGGTTAAGGCATTCCAGTTAGTCAGAGAATCAAAAGGAACAAAAGCGACTCCTTCAGGATGGAAACCAGGCAAGAAAGTTCTTGAGCCGAGTGAAGACCTTGTAGGAAAAGTTTGGGAAGTTTGGAGTGTCAGTGAGGCTTTCGATGATTAATTTTATCGAATAAATTGACCCCTTTGAATCAATGATGTATAATTAGTCATCATGTATAAGGGATGTGAGGTTTTAGTATTATGAATGAATACGATCAGGCTATACAGATGATTAAAGAAAAGGGGATAAGGCCTTCATTCATCAGGGTAAGAGTGCTAAACCGCTTGATTTCAGCCAGAGTGCACCCTTCAGTCGACGATATTTATGAAGCTCTAGAAGTAGAAATCCCTACTCTATCAAAGACAACTGTGTACAACACTTTGAAGCTTTTTACAGAAAAAGGTCTCGCACAGTCGTTAAATATTGAGGGCAATGAACTAAGATATGAAGCAGTGAGAGGGTTTCATGGTCATTTTAAGTGCCAAGAATGTAGTCGAATCTTCGATCTGAATATTGCCAATATAGATTTCTACGATGATATGAAAGATTTTGTCATTAAGGATGAGCAGGTTTTAGTCACGGGTATTTGCCCGGATTGCCAGATGAATTCTGAGATCTAAAAAGAAAAAACAGACACACCTCTGTAAGCTACAGGCTTTTGGGGTGTGTTTTTTGTTGTGACATTTAAGATGTCATATATTTGTTAGAAGCATACTCCTATGGGGTATAACTATTTCGCGAGACTAATTAAGTTTATATAGTAGGAGGAATATCTATGGATAAAGTAAAATTAGCAATAATTTATTACAGCGGTTACGGAACAAATTACAAGATGGCAAAATGGGCAGAAGAGGCAGCTAAAGAAGCAGGCGCTGAAGTAAGGGTATTGAAAGTACAGGAGCTTATTCCACAGCATGTTATTGATGGGAATGAAGGTATGAAGGCTCAGCAGGAACTTACAAAAGATGTACCAGTGGCATCGGGAGATGACTTGGAATGGGCAGATGCTTTCATATTCAGCACAGGCGCAAGATATGGGAACGTAACATCCCAGATGAAGAATTTCTTTGATATGCAAGGAGGCCTTTGGGCACAGGGTAAGCTTGTAAATAAAGTAGTGTCTGCAATGTCTTCGTCTCAAAATATGAACGGAGGAGCAGAGGGAACAGTAAGATCTATATATACTTCGATGATGCATTGGGGAGCAATAATTGTTCCACCGGGATACTCTGATGTGTCGATATTCAGTTCTGGGGGGAATCCATATGGAACGACTGCAGTCGTTTCGCCAACAGACGGATCGATTACTAACGACATTGAAAAAGCTGTAAAGCATCAGGCAAAGAGAACAGTAATGGTTGCCGGATGGGTAAAAGAAGGTTTAAGTAAATAGTTAAAATTTGAAAGAGACTGAGTGTAATCACTCAGTCTCTTAATTAATTACGTCTATTCTTTAGTTTCCTCTTTTGGCTCTTCGGGAGGAGTTGGTGGTTTTGGTGGCTCATATTTTACTCTTGGTGGAAAAATCTTTCTGAAGATTTTTCTTACAATGAAGAAAAATATGAATAGTATAATTATTAGAACCAGTAACCCTGGGCCATTGTATATCAGGAGAATTGCAAAATTCTCTGCTGATCTAATAAATTGGTACAATGAGTTGTCAAATGCATTTCTGACCCTGTCCATAAAAGTAGTTTCAACTGTTTCAGACGAAGTAACCTTTGCAACTTCTCTAAGATCAAGGTTAAAAGTGGAATAATCTACTCTGTCATCCAGGTTAATAAGTGTAGCTTTTAAGTTTTCCTTCTCGTATATAACCTCAGAAAGCTGATTTTCAAGAGCAATTATATCTTCAATCTTTTCAGCTCTTTCAAGTAATCCTAAAAGCCTTTCTTCTTTAATCTCAAGAACCTTCATTCTGGATTCGGTATCTCTGTAGTACCTTGTCACATCTTCCTTCGAAGTACTTTCGCTTGTTATATTGCCTACATCTGGAATCTGAGCTCTGAACTGGTTTACTTTATTCTTTGGAACTCTTATGGAAAACTCGCCGTTTCTATACCTGGTACCGCTGTAGCTACTGCCGTAATATATATTTGAACTAGATAGATAACCACCTGCTTTTTCGATGATTGAATAGAGAGCTTCAAGCGATTTATCAAACTCAAGAGTTTCTGCACTTAAGTAAACAGTAGTGATTACCTTATCGGGTTCAATCGATCCACTAATAACAACACCAAACATTTCTTCGCTTGAAGTGAATTCTTCTGAGACAGGCGCTTCAGCTGGAGATTCAGGCGGCATTGCTTGTGGATATCCGTCCTGTGACACTCCCATATCCATAGGCATACTTTTAGAACTGCAACCAGAAAACAGCGACAACATAAGAACCAAAATTAGGAGCAGGGCCCCAGCCTTGTGGATTCTTTTCATATTCTCATCTCCTTTAGCACAATTATACAGCAACGGGATGTACAATGATTGACAAAACAGTTACAAATATACTTACAAGATACCTATTAGTTTCCACCACGGTATATAGAACAAAAATATTGAAATTATAGTTATTACTGTCATGAGAATTCCAAATTGTGTTACTATCTTTGAATTAAAAAAGCCATATCCCTCTCCTACCACCAATTGGACATTGTGAAATGGAAGGATAAAGTGCGGGAAAATAGATACAAAAATAATAAGTGATAATGCAACCTCATTCAATGCACCTGAAGTCGCGATGATCATGCCGGGAATTGCAACTGACATGCTTGTTACAACACTCCCTAGTACCATGTGAACAGCCATTGAACCTAGTATAATAGCCATTATCATACCAACTGAAAATTCCTGTGGGAAGAGTGTTGACAACCTGCCAAATAATATTTCCGCTACTCCACTGCCAGTCATGGCAGCACCAATTGAAAATGTCGCAATTAAAAATATCATAAGAGGCCATTCTATAGTCTTAAGGTCCTTAAATGATAGAACTCCTCTAATAAACATAAAAATTGTACCCAAGACAATTATTGCTAATCCTGGGATAGGATGAGTATTTTCGGTAGCCCATAAGAGCACTGTTACGCCAATAATAGCAAAGTTGATCTTCTCTTCACTGCTCAAATTCAGAGTTGGTTTTTGCTTAGGAGGCGGAATGTATTCAGCAAGTGTCTTACCATATAGGATGACAATAGTAATCAATGTAAGCAAGAGCATGCCAAGACCTGGAATGGTAAGGTATTTAGACCAGACCCAATCAGTGAAATGCAACCCAGAAGAGTTAATGAAACCAATGTTAATGATTAAATCACCCTTAAGGACTAAAGAGTCCACAATCAATGATATTAAAAATACCAAGAATAAAAGTAGCTCCTTAAGCTTTGGCTTAGAATCAATTCCTTCTAGATATTCCCTAATAATCATGGCATGTATTAATAACCTGGAAAAAGGTTGAGGAATCAAGTAAATCATTATGAATGCCAGTATAGGGACTACAAGTAATAACTTAATGGGTGTTCTGGCAAAACGACCTATATAAGGTTTCAGAATTTTATCTATCAACCCGCTCTTTACTATCCCTTCAGATAGTAAAAAAGAGAATATAATTATATAGAAACTATCAGAAAGAGCAAAATACAATAGTTTTTTTGCAGGCGCACCGCTAAATAACAAAAATGAAGTCAAAAGTATAATCGAAGACAGATACCTTGGCATGGCTCCATTGACCCAAGTAGTCAGGACAAATAATAAAGATGCAAGTATTATTGACTGATTAAACGTCATTCCAAACGGGGATACTAAAAGTATTATCAATGGAACTACAGAATTCAATAATATTTTTTTAAAATTGAACATTTAATCACCTATTTCGTTAGTCAGTATACATAATGATATCATAAAAAAACCAGAATTTACACATTTTAGATTATTTATAGAAATAAGAAGTTTTGTTCTCAGGGTTTGTTATAATTGAAGTATTAATATAAAAGGGGAGTGTCATATGAGAAGAGCACTTATCGTATTACTTCTATTTAGTACTCTTGTTATAGGGACAGCATTTGTATACGTTAGGAGTGATAGGGAAATGATACCGTTAAAATTGCATATTGACTCAATAATTGTTGATTCTCACAACGACACTATGATGAAAATTGTAGATGAGAATACCTGGCTGCCAGTTATAGACTTGCGAGGTGAAACAAGCCTTCAAATTGACTTTAAGAAACTCCGTGCAGGTAACTTAAGTGTGCCATTTTTCGCTGCATACTCGTCTCCTTTTTATGGAAACCCAGATAGAAGCATTTCTAGGACAGCAGCTTTGTTTAACGCTCTTTACCATACTCAGAAAAATAATTCTGACCTAATGGAGATTGCCTCCAGTTATAGTGAGATTGAGAGGATAGTATTAAAGAAGAAATTTGCTGCTGTACCTACAATCGAAGGAGCGTACTCTGTCTCTAAGGTGAATGCAACTGAACTAATCAAGCAGTATGACGATCTAAAAGTTAAAGCAATAGGGTTTACGTGGAATTATTCCAATGAACTTGGAGAAGGCTTGTACAGAGCATACGGAGACAGAGATGGGAGCTTTTCTCACGGAGGCTTGACTGAATTGGGAAGGCAGACAGTAAAACAGATGAACAGCCTCGGAATGATTGTTGATGTGAGCCATTTGGCAGAGACAACATTTTGGGATGTTATTGAGACTACAGAACTTCCAATAATTGCTTCTCACTCTGGGGCAATGTCAGTCCATATGCACGCCAGGAATATGACGGATGACCAGATAAAAGCGGTTGGAGAAAATGGAGGCGTTGTGTCGGCAGTATTTTTTACTGAATTCATAGGTAAAAAAGGAGAAGCTTCTGTTTCAAAGATAGTCGACCATATCGACCATATAGTTAAAATTGCAGGAGTAGACCATGCAGGGCTCGGTTCAGACTTTGATGGAGCGGATATGCCAGAAGACCTTAAAGATGCTACTGGAATTTATAAGATTACCGAGGAGCTTGCAAAGAGAGGATACAATGAAAAAGATATAAAAAAGATACTTGGATTAAACCTTCTTAGGGTTATCAGAGAAAATGATAAAGCTAGAAAACCAGATGTTGGAATAGAAGGCCTTAGTATAAAGCCATTGTTTGAGATGGGAGATGCATTTGCAGATAAGAGACCTATTCTTAGAGCAGAAGTTAAAGATAGCTCAGGAAAAGACATTGATTACCGTGTAATAATAAATGGTATTCCTAAAGAAGTTAAAGTTGAAAATAACCTTATAACATATGAAATTGAAAACATTTTAAAAGAAAAATTTTATATTTTTACATTTGAAGCTTTATCTGCTGAAGGCGGCTCTGTAAGAGAGACGAGGATATTCCGAATTGAAGGAAACTGATGCAGAAATGGTTAGAAATGCCCTTTGTAATTTGTATTTATTATTATTTCTGGTATAATGTTTAAAGTAAAAACATGAGCCAGGAACAAGTTGGTTCTTCGTATGTAAATTTCAAGGGGGTATTCCATGCAGTTGCAAAAAGAGAACGAAGATGAAGTGCCTGATTTAGGACCTATAACGGTTCGTAAAGCAAGATTAGGTGATGAAAAAGGCGTATACGAAGTCGCCTGCAGTGTAAGTTGCGGAAAAAAAGACTCACACAAAGGCTTTCTTATGGACAATTATTCTGAGGATCCTCAGTATTATTTAGAGTATTTCAGAGATAGGATAAAAAATCTGAATTATTTCTTTGTAGCTGAGATGTATGGGAGAATAGTTGGATTCACTCTTTCATATAGAAAATCTATGTGGGTTAGGTACAATCCAGAATGGATTCGCTCAATAAAATGGCATCCTGCTTTTAAGAAACGTTACCTGGAGGACTTTGTATTGATTGATAAAATTGCTGTATCTGCCGATTACACTGGTGAAGGAATTGGGGGCATGATTGAAAACAAACTGAAGCGACAGATGAAAGCTCAGGGTGTTCGTCATATTCTCTCGGAGACACTGGTCGATCCTACTCCAAATCTGGCATCAATATCCTTTAGAGAAAAGCAAGATTATCGAATCGCTGGTATGCGCTATGAGGAGTACAAGGGAGAATATTATACAGATTTGGTTTATTGGAAAAAAATATGACAAGAATTTAGTGTAAAGAACCTAAGTGAGTGACCTAAGTGCAGAGAATCTGAATCAAAAGTTCAGATTTTATCTGCACTTTTTTATGCGATAAATAAATTAAGAAATTAAAAGTTGTGCAAAATTAGGAGATTCTGTTATAATAGTAAAAGTAAAAACAACAACTAAATATAAGTTGGAACTTTTTAATTTGTTTTATTAGGGGGAGTTTTATGAACGGAAAGACATTCGTGGCAAAAAAAACATTAGATATTGGGCAAATTTCGGTAAGGAGAGCTGAGGAAAAGGATGTTGAAGCTATCTATGAAATTGCCTGCAGTGTAAGTATAGGCGAAAGAGACTCCTATAAGGGTTTTTTGATGGATGATTATCCGGACGACCCCGAATACTATATCGAGTATTTTAGGGACAAGGTAATAAATATTGAGTATTTTTTTGTAGCAGAGCTAGGCGAAAAAATTGTAGGGTTCTCGCTCTCCTATAGAAAAGATAAATGGCTCAGTTATAATCCAGATTGGCTGGATGTAATGAAATGGCACCCTGAATTTGATAAAAGCTTCCTTGATAATTTTGTATACATAGACAAGACTGCCATACTCGCAGGTCA
>JAVEXI010000010.1:0-45724 GCA_034004165.1 Gudongella sp.
AATACTAATAACTTTTATAAACCACATTAATCCAAGATCTTATGAAGCCCATGTACGAAAATTGGGATTGGATGTAATCAAGGATTTTGTGTTCAACAATAATAACTACTATGAACTTGGATATGATACTTCGGTTAAAGTAAAGAATTCATAATGATATTTATTCGGAGAGATATAGATGCACCTTAAAAAGATGCTTAAGAGATTTAGAGATAACTATATAATTAGACAAGTTGAAAATATAAAATTTCCTGAATTCCCTGATGAAGTGCCTATCAGAGTACGGGCAGATTTTTATGGTAAAGTTCAAAATGTCGGATTTCGGTATGAAGTATACCTTCTAGCGAGAAGACTTGAACTAACTGGATGGGTGGAAAATGCTTCCACCGGTGAAGTAATGGCTGAATTCCAAGGTAGCAGACAGAAAATACTATTTCTGATAGATTTCATGAAGTCTCTAATAAGGGCAAGAGTTGATAAAGTAGAGACTCTTGAAATAGATGTTATAACCTCAGAAGATAGGTTTCTGATAATCAAATAGTTTGATTTTGCAATGAAGACGGCTCAGTAGCCGTCTTTACTTTTACGTGATAATGTGTTATATTATGTAAAATTAATGGAGGTAAATATATGGAAAGAACCCTCAAAGACTTTCAATCAATAGTTATCAAAATTGGCTCGTCGTCGTTGACACATGACAGTGGACTTATAGACTTTTATAAGATGGACAGTTTGGTCAGGCAGATTGCCAACCTCCACAATAGTGGGAAAGATGTTGTTGTCGTATCATCAGGTGCAATCGCTGCTGGAATAGGCAAAATGAAGCTTAAAGAAAAGCCGAGTACAATCCCGGAAAAACAGGCTGCTGCAGCTGTAGGCCAGGGTACTTTGATGTACATGTACGAAAAGCTTTTTTCTGAATACGGTGTAACCGTTGCGCAGGTTTTACTCACGCGAGAAGATATGTACCAGGAAGTACGCAGAGAGAATAGTATAAATGCGTTTAACTCGATGATTAAGCACAGAATTGTTCCTATCGTCAACGAAAACGACGTAGTCGCCATAGATGAGATTAAAGTTGGAGACAATGATACTCTTTCAGCAGAGGTATGTAAAATGCTCGCTTTTGAAAATCTGACAATAATGTCTGACATAGAAGGGGTATATAACAAAGACCCAAGGGTTCACGCAGATGCATTCATGATTGAATACATAGGCAGCCTACCAGAACTCAGCCAGATAGAGGCAGGAGACGCAGGATCTATGGTCGGAACCGGCGGAATGCAGACAAAAATTAGGGCTGCGCAGATAATCGCAGAAGCTGGAAGCACTATGTTTATAGTAAACAGTGGTCATCCAGACGTGCTGAATGAGCTTTTGCACGGGAAGAAATGTGGAACGTTTTTTGACTTTAGAACTGATAAGAGAAAGAAGTGATTATATGAAGGATTATTCACAAACTATATTAGCAATGGGAAAAGAAGCAAAGGAAGCCGCCAGATTTTTAAGAACTGCCAGCAGTTTAGTCAAAGACGATTTTTTGTCGGAAATTGCCAATCAACTAGAAGTTCATAAAGAGGATATCTTGATTGCAAACGAAAAGGACGTTAAGATTGCGAGAAACAATGGGCTTAAAGAGGCGTTGGTTGAAAGACTTTACTTGGGAGAATCCAGATTTAAAGAAATGGTAGACGGACTTCTTCAAGTTGTATCATTGAAAGATCCCGTTGGAGAAGTAGATTCAATGTGGCTCAATGAAGCAGGGCTTAAAATTGGTTCAAAAAGGGTTCCCCTTGGTGTTATTGCCATGATATATGAGTCAAGGCCAAATGTGACAATTGATGCAGCAGCACTCTGTGTAAAGACAGGAAATGCAGTAATATTAAAGGGCGGTTCAGATGCTCTTAATACAAATATGGCTTTAATGGAAGCAGTGAGAGAAGCTCTAAAGGTTAAAGAATTTCCATTAGGTACCGTTCAACTTGTTGAAACAACAGACAGAGATTTTACTTCTCAGCTTTTAGTAGCCAAGGAGAGCATTGATTGTGTAATTCCAAGAGGGAGCGAAGGGCTGATTAAGTTGGTCGCTGAAACTTCACGTATACCCGTTATCGAGACTGGAACTGGGAACTGTCATATTTACGTAGATAGGGGTTATAATCTGGATAATGCACTTGATATAATTGTAAACGCAAAAGTACAAAGGCCTGGGGCATGTAATGCTGTCGAAACTTTGCTAATAAACGAAGAACAAAAAGAAGGCCTATTGGAAATACTGTTGCCTAAGATGAATTCTTTAGGAGTCAAGCTGGCGCTATGTGAAGAGTCTATGAAAATTGCAGAAGAAAAAAATCTGTTAACAGATAATATGAGAGCAGCAGAAGAATCGGATTGGGAAACAGAATACCTTGATTTAATACTAGCTGTAAGGGTTGTCCAAAACTTAGATGAAGCCATTGGACATATTGATAAGTATAGTTCAGGTCATTCAGAATCCATTTTAACGGATAACTATAATCATGCACAGACTTTCTTAGACACAATAGATTCTGCAGCAGTATATGTAAACGCTTCGACCAGGTTTACAGATGGGGGAGAGTTTGGGTTTGGTGCAGAAATAGGAATAAGTACACAAAAGCTTCATGCAAGAGGTCCAATGGGGCTTAAGGCACTAACGACAAACAAATACGTCGTCTATGGAAATGGCCAGTATAGAAAATAGAAGAAGTCCACGAAAATCGTGGACTTCTATTTAATATCTCGTCTTAACTATTTCATTTTCAAGATCAGAAATCTTTTCTACAGTTTTACCACTAAGCTTTTCATAAAGTTCAGAGCGGGCAGCAAGTGCCTCAGAGTATCTGTCAGATCTCTTCTTGTGCTTCAAACCAGCATTCCACGATACTTTATCGTTTCCAACGTAAAGGTCATAGTCTACAATCCTGGTACCATCTGCCAAGTATTCCATTGCGAATAGAATTCTTTTAATCTTTGAAGGATCATGGAAAGTTAAAAGCCTGACCCTATAGACCTCAACTGCAAGTAAAGCCTTCGGATAATCTTTTGACCATGATTCTCCAAGTATCAATCCTAATTCAAGATCGTCAAAGACTTCTATCATTCTGTCGTATTGGAGTTTGTATGCCCCAAACTTGTCATAAATTCTTATCTCTATCTCGTTCCAGTCTCTGTTTCCTATTCCAATATTTAGATATCTTAGGGCATGCATCCTGATTTCACGTTTAATTGCACCAAAATCACCTTCAAGCCTAAGGTAACCTGATTGGAAATCAGCAGCTCCTAAGGGTTTATTCAGTGGTTTTTCTGTCAGAGCAATATATGTTATGTCATCTGTTTGATCATGGAGGTATCTATCGTAACTGACAATTTCTCCTCCAAAGTCAGACTGCATCTTCCTAGTAACTTTGTCCAGATCACCTGAAGATCTCATTATAATCATCTGAGGGCCAGTTCTAATTTTGTCTATGACATTCTTTACGTCTGAAGACATCAAAGAGCATACAAAAGAAAGAATCTCCGTAAAGACAAGATATGAATCTGATCTTGTAATATCTTTAGTTGAGTCTGGATGGGTATCCATTAGAAAGATAATAGTCTGATATTCAGAGCTTTCATCAAAACTCTTCCTAGGGTCAATTTTTTGAATCTGATAATTGGCAGATAGAAAATTTACAATGGCTTCTTTGTTATCTGTTGTAACATATAACATCCTCGAGCCGTTCCTAATAAGTGATACCATATTGCTCTCCTTTCATATCCCCATTTTTCTATTTAATCTTGCGTTATCTGTTCCAATTGGATAATCGATCTTTGAAACCTCAAGAGTACCAAGATCTATGAGGCTCATAGCCATTATACCATTGAGGTCCATTTCACAAGCGATGTCATCTTCAATACACTTTGTGTCGTGCCCAAAAAGCCTGATGTCTGCAACAACGTTTTCAAGATCTGTTGAATAGTGAGATAATGCTATTGTCTTGCCCTCTAACTCAATGACTGCTGGTTTTTCAAAGACAGTCATGCCTTCAACATGTTCGCGTATGAAATCATAGGCATCATGATTGCCAAGAGTAAGGACTATTTCTTTTGCGTTGGAAAGCCTTAATATATCAAACAGCTTCTTTACTTGTACCTTGTATTTGTATTGTGAACTCTTATACAGTCCAATTTTTAGATTGTCTGCGAAATCACCTGTATGAATTATATATTCGGGGTCTACTGCCTTGATTATCCTCTTCAATTCAGGATAGAACTGCGTAGGAGTGTCTGAGATGTGTAAAATCCTTGGGTTTCCAGAGTTATTTTTTGCATGTTTGATGTTTGAACGGCCGAGGATTGAGAGTATAATGTCATTAAATGTAGGCATTCCTCCCACCTCCTTTGTTCTATTATACACAAGAATCGATTTATTGAAAAGAACTAATGTTCAATATAGATTCCTAATTGGAAATAATTTCATAAATATGTATATTATAGATGAATTTAAATATAGACTATGATAAAATTAACCTGACAACAGCTAATTGTTATTACAGAATAACATACATAAGCAGTTTATTTTTATTAAAGGAGAGATTTCATGAGCCAACCAAAACTTTCAGCACACTTTGAATCAAGAAGACCTTCAGACGTCAGACTTGCGCAAATGAAATATGAAGAAAGAAAAGACAAACCAGAATCAGTAATTAATGTGGGAATTGGTAACGTTTCCCTACCTACAAATCCAGCTATGCAAAAGAGAATGTTTAACCTCGATGCACCGGACAGCCCATTTAATAAAGGAGTTGTCAAGTACACTACAACAGCGGGAACACCAGAAGCTCAGGAAGCTGTAAAGAATATTATCAGAAGCGGTGGATTTGAGACTGACAACCTTTATGTACAGATAACTGAAGGCGGTTCTGCTGGAATGGAACTGTTGATTTTAGGAACATGTGGACCTGCAGGTACAACTGAAAAGCCACTTATGATGATTGACCCGGCATATTCAAATTACATTTCCTTTGCAGAAAGAGTTGGTAGAAAAACTGTAACTGTAAAGAGAAAAATGGGTGATGACGGTAAGTTCATGCTTCCTTCTCTTGAAGAGATTGAAGAAAAAATCAAAGAATATAATCCAGGGGCATTACTTGTTATCCCATATGACAACCCGACAGGACAGCTATACGATTACGACATGCTCAATGGTCTTGCAGAACTATGCGTTAAATACAACATGTGGATGGTAAGTGACGAAGCTTATAGAGAATTATATTACATTGATAAAGACAAACTCATAAGCATCTGGGGAGTAACTGACGCTGAAGTTCCTGGAATTGAAGGAAGAAGAATAAGTATAGAAACTACTTCAAAAGTATGGAACGCATGCGGACTGAGAATCGGTGCTGTAGTAACTGACAATAAGGAATTCTATACTAGATCAGTTGCTGAATATACAGCTAATTTGTGTGCAAACGCAATTGGACAGTATATATTTGGCGCTATTGCACACGAAAGCAAGGAAGATATTCTTGCTTGGTGTAAAAAACAGAGAGATTACTATAAAAAAGTAATCGTCAATGTTTATAACAAACTGAAAGAACTCGAGCCAAGACTGATAGTTTCCAGTCCTGATGCTTCTATCTATTCAGTTATAGACGTAAGAAATATCGTAAAACCTGGATTTGACTCAATAGATTTTGTTTTATACTGTGCAGGAGAAGGATCTGTTATACAGGATGGAGTTGAAACAACTCTGTTAGTAGCTCCAATGAAAGGATTCTACGACGAGAAAGATCCTGCTCTTAACCCAGGGACAACTCAGTTTAGAATATCATTTGTAGAAACTCCAGAAAGCATGGAGAAAGTACCTGAACTGTTTGTAAAACTGTTACAAAAATACGAAGAAAATAGATAACAAAATCTTAAAAACTGCCAGCACTGCTGGCAGTTTTTAATTTGCAGAGTTTTTGCAAGGCTTAACTAAAAAGGGGTAGTATGTTAAAATAATAATTAGAAGGATTGGGAGGTGACTCTTTATGAAAATAAACATTGCTGATAAAGCAAAGGAATACATTGCTGTTAATAAGGTGAAAGCTATAACCATTGAAGCTTACAGCACAAAAATGTGCTGAGGCAGAGCAACCATCCCAAAGGTTTCTTTGGGAATACCAGAAAGTACTGCAGAATATTTATTGGAAGAAAGAGATGGAATAAGTATATACATAAGCAAAAGACTCGAAATACAGGATAAGGGTTTCAGCCTAATCCAGGCTGGAATATTTGTCAAAAGGATAGAAGTTGAGGGTATAAGGATAATATGAAATCCTGAAACAATTAATGTTTTATGGTATAATTATCACTGTGTTACAATGCCAGCGATGAAAATTGACATTGTAATAATTCATTAAAAGGAGATTGTACATGGACAGGATTGGCTTTGATCCGCAGATATATATTGAAGAGCAGTCAAAATACATACTCGAAAGAGTGAGCAATTTTGACAAACTATATTTGGAATTTGGAGGCAAGCTCATAGGCGATAAACACGCCAAGAGAGTTTTGCCTGGTTTTGATGAGGATTCAAAGATTAAGCTGCTTGAAAAACTGAAAGACAAAGCTGAGATTATCATATGTGTCTATGCAGGCGATATAGAAAGGAACAAAATCAGAGGCGATTACGGGATTTCATACGATATGGACGTTATGAAACAGATTGACGAGCTTAGAGAATACGGACTTCAGGTAAACAGTATAGTCATAACCAGATACAATAATCAGCCATCTGCTCAGATGTTCATAAACAAATTAGACAGAAGGGGTATCAAAGTATTTACACACCAGTCAATTGAAGGATATCCATCAGATGTCGATAAAATTGTAAGCGAAGAAGGGTATGGCAAAAACGAATATATCCCTACGACAAAGCCTATTGTCGTCGTTACCGCACCAGGTCCTGGCAGTGGAAAGTTGGCAACCTGCCTTAATCAGCTTTATCACGAATACAGGCAAAACAGAGTTGCCGGGTATTCGAAATTCGAAACTTTTCCAGTGTGGAATGTTCCTTTGAAGCATCCATTAAATATAGCTTATGAAGCTGCTACTGTCGACCTAAAAGACGTAAATATGATAGACTACTTCCATTTCGAAAAATATAATGAGTTGGCTGTAAACTACAACAGAGATATCGAGATGTTCCCAGTTATTAAGAGGATTATTGAAAGGATAACAGGCCAGGAATCAGTTTATCAATCTCCAACAGACCTTGGCGTAAACAGAATTGGTTTTGGAATTGTTGATGATGAAGTGGTTCGAGAAGCCTGTAAACAAGAGATTATACGCAGGAGCTTTGCAACTGAATGCGACTATAAAAAGGGACTTGTCGATGAAGAAGTTCTAAACAGAATGAGGATAATAATGGAAGAACTGCAGCTCAAGCGTGAAGATCGTGCATGTGTCATGCCTGCAAGAGACTACTCTAAGAAATTAAAGGATAAAAACGGAAATAGTGATACACCTGCAGTAATAGCGATTGAATTGTTAGATGGGCAGATCATTACTGGTAGAGCTTCAAATCTAATGGATGCTTGTTCTGCTGCACTGTTAAATTCTGTAAAGACTCTCGCTAATATATCAGATGAAATACTTCTACTTTCACCTGTCATAATAGAAACAATACAAGATCTTAAGGCCAAGGGTTTTCATAGTAAAATTGCAACTCTGGATGCTAACGAGGTGCTCATTGCTTTGAGCATTGGTGCAGTTACAAATCCAACTGCACAACTTGCTCTGAACAAGCTTAGTGACCTTGTTGGAGCACAGGCACACTCAACGGTCATGTTGAATGATGCAGATGAGCAAATCCTTAGAAAGCTAGGTATGGACATAACTTGTGACCCTTATTATCCTTCAGAAAACCTGTATTATGTTTGATTTATAATGGAAAATTATGTAGGGAAACCGTTGAAAAAAATAATTTCGTGAATTATAATGATATACAGTCGGGGTGTGGCTCAGCTTGGTAGAGCGCTTGGTTCGGGACCATGAGGCCGGAGGTTCAAATCCTCTCACTCCGACCACCAGGGATTCTGTAGTTTTACACTGCAGAATTATTGTTTTAAAGTGTTTTGTTTGACAGCAAATTACACGTTTGCTATAATTTAATTACATATAATGTATTTAATTGCCGAATCGCTTAATCCTTATTTAGGAGCGGGGGAACCAGTTTTTTTGGGGTGAATCTTCTAATTAGAAGTAGGGCAACTCTTCGGCCCGAATCCGTCAGCTAACCTCGTAGGTGTAAGAAGAGGGAGTTAATAGTTTGTGATGAGTATTTTAAGCTATGGCTCGTTCGTAGCTTTTTTTGTTTTTAAATAGATGTGGAGGAGGGGGCGAATTGATAAGTTTTAGTGGAGTATCTAAAAGTTTTGGTGATTTTTTGGCTGTGGATGACTTGACGGTGACTTTTGAGTCAGGTGAAATAATTGTTTTAATTGGTCCAAGTGGCTGCGGCAAGACGACTACTCTGAGAATGATCAATAGGCTGATTGACCCGTCAGAGGGAACAATCACCATAGATGGAGTAGATATTACAAAGACTGACCCTGTTGAATTGAGGAGAGACATAGGCTATGTAATTCAGCAGATTGGACTTTTTCCTCATATGAGCATTGCGCAGAATGTTGGTCTTGTGCCTCTTCTTAAAAAGTATTCTGAAGAACAGAGAAAGAAGAGAGTAGAAGAGCTCCTAGAGTTTGTTGGAATGCCACCAGACAAGTTTTCCGACAGGTTTCCAAGTGAGCTAAGTGGAGGACAGCAGCAGCGTATTGGTGTCGCCAGGGCTTTAGCAGCAGATCCACAGATAATACTAATGGATGAACCATTCGGGGCACTTGACCCGATTACTAGGTCGACCTTGCAGGACGAGCTGTTGTCCATGCAGGATAAATTGAATAAGACAATTGTCTTTGTAACTCACGATATGGATGAAGCTCTTAAGCTAGCAGATAAGATTGCCATAATGAAGGATGGTAAGATATTGCAGTTTGACACCCCAGAGCAGATACTTAGGAATCCATCTCATGGGTTCGTGGAGGAGTTTATAGGTAAGGAAAGGCTTTTAAGGCGTCCTGAATTTATTAATGTCAAAGACATTATGATTAAAAATCCTGTAACCTGTCTTCCAGAGCGAACACTCACTTATGCCATCGAAAAAATGAGACAATATAAAGTCGATAGTTTGATGGTGGTTGACGAAGAAGAAAAATTAATAGGGTTGATAACGTCAAAAGACGTCATAAATAATTTTGAAAAAGCTGATAAAGTAAGTGACATAATGGAAGGAGAGCTTCATTATGTCGATGAAGATGCTAATATTAGTCAAGTGTTGTCAATTATGGCGCAAAAGCATGTTGGATATATCCCTGTAGTAGGGGAAGGTGAAATACTCAAAGGTCTGATAACCAGATCAAGTCTTGTAAACGTCTTAGGTAATGCATCTTAACACAGGAAGAGGGTGACTAAATGAAAGTATTGAGTTTTATGGCCAATAATCAGCACAGAATATTTCTATTGATATTGCAGCATTTGAGGCTCACTGGGACAGCTATACTGGCAGCCATTATAATTGGTGTACCAGTTGGAATTATGATAACAAGGTATAAGAAACTTGCGGATCCGATACTTTCTATCGCCAGTGTATTTCAGACGATACCGAGTATTGCATTCTTTGGTTTACTGATACCATTGTTTGGAATTGGTAAGAACACAGCTATCCTGGTATTATTTCTGTACGCTCTACTGCCTATAATTAAAAACACATACACGGGAATTAAGAAGGTTTCTCCTTCTATGATAGATGCTGGTCGTGGCATGGGAATGACAGACCTGCAGATTTTGAGGATGGTAGAATTGCCACAGTCGCTCTCAGTAATTATGGCAGGAGTTAGAATAGCTACTGTTATAAATATAGGGACAACTACAATCGCAGCATACATCGGTGGTGGCGGCCTTGGGGAGCTTATATTTACTGGGATACAAATGTATAGAAATGAGATGATATTGGCCGGTGCAATTCCCGCGGCACTTCTGGCTATATTGGCAGATAAGTTGCTTGGGTATGTAGAACTTGCACTTATGCCAAAGGGAATGCGCAATGAAGCGTAATTTAGGGGGGTTAAATATGAATAAAAAATGGACAAGAAGTTTGGTTTTAGTGATTATTATCGTTATGCTTACAGCTACAATGACAGCCTGTTCTGGGAATAAAGCAGATGATAATACAATTCACATCGGAGGCAAGAACTTCACAGAGCAGTTTATTATGGCAGAGATGTTTAAAATTTTGATTGATGAAAATACGGATTTAAAGACAGATATAACTCTTAATCTGGCTGGCAGCGTTATTTTCGACGCAATAAAATCGAAAGAGATTGACGTGTATCTTGAATATACCGGTACTGCACTTACAAATCTCGGGCACGAAGCTATCACCGACCCGGATGAAGTGTATCGAATTGTAAAAGAGGACCTTTCAAGCAATTTGGGCATAGAGATTCTTAAACCTTACGGATTTAATAACACCTATGCAATGGCGGTTACAAAAGAGACTGCTGACAAATACGGGCTTGTGAATGTCTCTGACATGGCAGCTAACGGAAAAGATCTGGTTTTGGGATGTACCTATGTATTTACTGAGAGAGATGACGGGTATCCTGGCTTGAGCAAACACTATAACTTTGAATTTAAAGATGTGAAGGGAATGGACCCTGCTCTTATGTATCAAGCTCTTGTACAGGGAGATGTGGACGTTATTAGTGCATTTGCTACAGAAGGAAGAATAGTAGCCTTTGACTTGGTACTTCTTGAGGACGACAAACAGTTCTTCCCACCATATGATGCTGCGCCATTGATCAGGCAGGAGGTTTTAGAAAAGCATCCAGAATTAAGAGATATTCTTAATTCATTGGGAGGCCATATAGACGATCTAAAAATGGCAGAGTTAAATGCAGCAGTGGATCTGGATAAGAGAGAACCTGCAGATGTAGCTCGTGAATTTTTAATAGAAGAGGGTATAATTGAGAAGTAGAGAATTAAACAATTTGGCCTCTGGAGGTGCTTTATGATACTTGGATTTATTGGTTGTGGAAATATGGGTGAAGCTATGCTTGCTGGAGCCTTGTTGTCTGGCTGGATTACAGGTGATAAAGTGCTGGTACACACCAGGACTGAAGCTAGAATGGATGAGCTAAGCATAAAATATTCCATAAATAAAGCTTCAAAAAATGCTGAAGTAGCTGAAGGCGCAGATTTTCTAATACTGGCTGTAAAGCCAAATGTCTATAAGTCAACGCTGTTGGAGATAAAGGAATTCATCCGCCCCAACACAGTAGTTCTGGGAATTGCACCTGCATATAGCATAGCAATGATAAAAGAATTAATTGGAGATGACAATGCAAAGATTGCGCGCTCGATTCCTAATACACCTGCACAAGTAGGAAAAGGGATTGCAGGAGTGAGTTTTTCTGATTCAATGAATGCTGAAGACAGAAAGATGGTAGTGAGCTTTTTTAACAGCTTTGGAACAGCTGTAGAAGTTGATGAAGGACTTCTCCCCGCAGTTGGAACTCTGACAGGTTCTGGGCCAGCTTTTGTGTATATGTTTATAGAAGCTCTGGCTCAGGCTGGAATAAAACATGGAATACCGACGAAAGAGGCATACAAATTCGCAGCAGGAACCGTTGAAGGAGCTGCAGTTCTGGTAGAGAAATCCGATAAACACCCTGCAAAGTTAAGAGATGAAGTGTGCTCACCAGGAGGAACTACCATAGAAGGCGTAGCGGCATTAGAAGAAAATGGCTTTACATCAGCAGTAATAAGTGCTGTAGAGGCATCAATAGAAAAATTTATGAAAATGCAGAAAAAAGCATAGTGAAGGCCTTCTCAACTGCGAGAAGGCCTTTAGTTTATTTTTCGTGAAATTTAAATTCGAATAAATCTGGCCTGTTGTAATGGCCCATTGGGTCGAAATCAAGCCTGCTGGCTATAACCTGATCCAGATCAAGTTCAGCATATAGTATATCCTCCTTATTGAAAACTGGTCCTGCAAGGTATTTTCCATATGGATTGACAATACAACTTCCGCCTGGACACATTATATCAGGTTGATTTTCTAGTTCGTGCGAATAGTTTAAATCGGTTGGGTTCATTGACTTTTCAACGTACTGATTGCAACCGATTACGAAACACCTTCCCTCTAAAGCAATGTGTCTCATGGTAGACTGCCATTCTTCTCTGGAATCCGCTGTAGGTGCTATGTATATTGTAACTCCCTTCTGATACATTGCAACTCTCGCAAGTGGCATGTAATTTTCCCAGCATGTAAGAGATCCAACTCTTCCATATGGAGTATCAAATACTGTGATGGTGTTGCTTCCATCATCTTCACCCCAAATCAGCCTTTCTGAACCAGTTGGCTTTATTTTCCTATGCTTACCAAGAAAGTTTCCATCAGGTCCAAAGAAAAGTGTAGTACAGTAAAGCGTAGCGGTTCTTCCGTCGCCTTCCTTTTCAGTCACTCCAATGGACAGATATATGCCAGCCTCTCGAGCAGCTTCGCCCAATACTTCTGTTACAGGTCCAGGTACAGCTACAGAATTGTCGTAATATCTCTTCCAGTCTTCCCTTCCTTCCATTGTTCTGCTTCCCACAACAAATCCGAAAGAAAGCCCTCTTGGATAAGCTGGTATAAAAGATTCAGGGAATACAACCATTTTTGCACCATTTGAAGTAGCTTCAGCGATAAGTTTCTTAGTTTTTTCAACAGTAGCCCACATGTCCATAATAACTGGAGCTGCCTGTACAACAGCGATTTTAAGTGTTTTTTCAGTATTAATCATCTTACCTCCCCTTCCAAAAATAATCTTTAGACGCCCTTAATAATATAATACTCCTGTAAAGCAATAAAAGCTACTGAAAATACCAAACTGTGCTGTTTAGCATCTGAAAATTATAGGTATAAACTCTATATAGGTCATTTAGTCTAGTATAGTGATACTAAGGGGGGAAGAAAAATGATCGATCATAAAATTGAAATTGGTCAGGTCAGTGATTTCACAAAAATTACGTCTCCATCCGATGCAGCACGAGGACCTGGAACAGAAGAGCTCTACTACCTTGTTTCAACAGCCGCAATTCTTGATATGGTAATAGAAGGCTCTGGACAGATGTTAGACGACAAATTGCCCAAAGAGTACACTACAGTTGGAGCATATATCGAGATTCATCACGACCACCCAACTCTGGTAGGAGAATCTGTCAATATCAGAATAAAGGTAGAAAATATAGAAGGGTCGATAATCTTTTTGGGTGTAGAAGGTTTCGATGCCATGGGGCAAATATTCAAAGGGAAATACGAAAGGCATATAGTAAACAAAGATAGACTAATGAAATATGCTTACGAAAGATTTCCCGGTGCATCTCAAGTTTAAAAAGCACGTAAATGGACTGCAGTTAGAAAACTGCAGTCTTAATTTTTTAAATAATTTCAGTGATGAGTTGGCTTAATTTAGTTAAAAACATATGATTATAATAAAAATGACACAACAGATGTCAAAAAATATATTTAGAATAGATGAAAAAATAACTATCTTAATAAATTTCATTTCCAGAAATCTAAGTAGATATTTATTGCAAAATTGATTTAAAAAGAAATTAAATCTTGAACATAAAACTGAATTAAAATTGAGGTTATTCAAAGAGTAGTATTCTACTTAGATATAGGTTGCAAATTACTTAACAAGAAATTAATCATAAAAGCAAGTAGAAGTTAAAATATTAACGGCATATGTCATCAATAAATTAAAGTCATTTTATGGAATGCCAACAAATAGAATAATATCAATGTATTAGCCTGAAACGAAATAAATAGATTTCAATTAGTTAATTTATTTTCAATCAAAGTATTGTCATAAATCAAACAAGGTGTTATAATAAGTTTTGTGAAAGTCATATCAATACATATCAATGGAGGGTTTGTATGAAAAAATTATTAGCACTACTTATGGTACTTGTTTTAAGTTTAGGATTACTTGCAGGGTGTACACCAAAATCTGAAGTACCACCAGCAGAAACGCCAGCAGAAACACCGGCTGAAACACCAGTAGAAACACCAGCTGAAACTCCTGCTGAACCAGCTGCAAGCAAGATTGCAAAGCTTGGACTTGGACACAACATTTCTATAGCAAGCTCTAAGGGTAAAGCTGTAGATGCCAATGGCAAAGAGACAAATGCAGTTTCTCAAGCAGACGTAACTATGGCAGCTGTCGGATTTGACGCAGACGGTAAAGTTGCTAGTGTAACAGTAGACGTTACTCAGGCAAAAGTTGCTTTTGATGAGAACATGGTTGTAACTTCTGATAGAACTGAACCAGTAAAGTCAAAGAAAGAACTTGGCGATGCTTATGGTATGGTTAAAGCATCCGCAATTGGAAAAGACTGGTATGAGCAAATGGGCGCATTTGAAGATTGGATGATTGGAAAGACAGTAGATGAAATTAAATCATTAAAAGTTAAAGAAGTTAACGAATCACATCAAAACGTTCCTGATGTACCAGAACTTACTTCATCTGTAACAATTACTGTTGAGAGCTATATAGCTGCGGTTGAAGAAGCTTGGGCAAATGCAATTGATGCTAATGGTGCAGAAACTGTAGGTCTTGGAATTAATACTTCTATTGCAAGCTCTAAGGATGCAGGTCAAGATGCTAATGGAAATCCTGTTAAAGCTAAAGCACAGTCAGATACCGTTATTACTGCAACTGCTTTTGATAAAGATGGTAAAGTTGTAGCAGCAATAATCGATACAGCTCAAGTTGTAGTTCCTTATGACGTTGATGGCAAAGTTGATACTGACGTAACTGTTCCTGGTATGACAAAACAAGAACTTAAAGAAGGTTACGGAATGGTTAAAGCATCAGCTATTGGAAAAGAGTGGTTTGAGCAAGCTAATGCATTGGCTGAGTGGATGGTTGGAAAGTCAATAGCTGAGATTACTGGAATGAAAGTCGTTGCAAGAGACGAATCTCACCCAGCAGTTCCAGATGTACCAGAGCTTACTTCAAGCGTAACAATGTCAATCGATGGATATCAGGCAGTAGTAGCAAAGGCATTTGAAAACGCAAAATAAATTTAGTTTAAAAAAGGTCAGCATTTGCTGGCCTTTTTTTATATAATTGAATGAGGGAGGTGTAGTCATGAAATATTGCTGGACTACTTTGACAGTTAAAGATCTTGAAAAATCTATAGAGTTCTACAATGGACTCATAGGGCTGCCAATAAAGAGACGATTTTGTGCAGGCCCGGAAACAGAGATATGTTTTTTGGGAGATGGAGAAACACAGATAGAGCTGATTTCATCATCGGATTTTACCCCTCAAAATGAGAGAGAAGGTATCTCTATGGGCTTTGAAGTTGAATCAATTGATAAGATGATGGCTATTCTGGAAGAAAAGGGAATCGGCGTTCATAGCGGACCTTTTCAGCCTAATCCTGTAGTGCGGTTTTTTTACATCAAAGATCCAGATGGATTCAAAATTCAGTTTGTAGAAAATCTGTAACAATAAGAGGGCCTAACGGCCTTCTTTTGGTTTAAAATTCTTTTATATACTTATAGTACCAATATCTTAGTTTTCCGTATTTCTTTTTCATCCTCATTTCAAGATTTAAAACGAATACATCGAAAGCTTCAAGTTCAGCATTATTAGGCTCATTACCGCCGTATTTAGTTCTTATAAACACTTCTGTTATAGGGACAATTCCAGTTCCATCGATGTTTCCATACTTGTAAGAAATTCTCTTTGCGTACTCATTATGAGTTTCTCCAGGCAAAACAGGGTAATCCAGTCGTTTAAGCAATTTCGTTATATAGTCATAATAAATAACTGTTCTTTCCTTAGAGTCAAGAGAAGAAATATGTTCTTTCCTTTTTGAGTATTTATAACCACCCCAGACTAATCTCAAAGGAAAAGCGAGAATTAAGGCTATTGCGAATATAGATAGCAGGATGTTATATCCGTTCCTGTCGTTAGTACCATTTACATCAGTTACTGTAACTGGTGGTTCCTCGATAATATTTTCTGATTCTTTGTTTAATATTGGCGATGTATCAGATGAATCTGTTTCCTCGATTGTAAAGCCTAACAGTCTTATAGGCAGTGGCTGAGAAGGGGTTGGTTCAAATGTGACCCATCCTACTGGCTCAATAAATGCTTCAACCCATGAATGTGCATTATTTAATGTAATCTCGTATACTCCTTCATCATGTGGACCACGGGCTACAAAGCCTTCTATATACCTAGTTGGGATGTCTATGGATCTAAGCATGACTGCCATCGCTGTTGCAAAATATGTACAATATCCTTCCTTTGCCTCAAACAAAAAATAATCTACAAACTCTCGTCCTTCAGGCAGGTATTCAGCGTTTAGTTCGTATGAGTAATTATTTCTCAAAAAGTCTTCTATGGCCAAAGCTTTATCCATAGGCGTATCTATCTCTTCTGTAATCTTTTGAGTAAGCTCTACTGTTCTGTCTGTAATTTTATTTTTAGGAAGTTGGAGATAAGAATCTCTGTCGTAAAGTTCGTCAATAGACTCATTCTGTCCATTGGATAATCTAATGCCATAAGGTTTTGGTATCATTGCGGAAAGGGAATACCCTTCGTTGTCAAATAGACCTCCCGGAACAGCTATATAATTATTTTTAGCAGCGACAAAATTTTTTGTATCAGCTGAATATAGTTTTTCTGGCACAAGGGGGCTAAAAATTGTGGTTGTCGCAAAAGTTCTGTACCTAACCGATATTTCGAGTTTATCGTAGTACAGTTCTTTCTCTAAATCACTTAACCCACTTAGATCCTCCCCAGGAGAAATGATTCGAGAAGGCTCGTTTCGAGATTCCCAGGAGTCTCCTGTATAAAACAGATTGACGTTTCCTCTCAGATACAGAGCCCTGCTAGATTTAACAGACATAACCCTTTCAGTTTTTAAAACTACTGGCCCACCCAGCCTATTCGACTCTGATTGAAAGCCAGTTGTCGAGAAATCAAAGCCTTCAGCAGTACCAATTCCTCTAGTGGTCAGGTCTGAAGACCTTAGGTCTTCAATAGCTGGGAAAGCCCTGTGGACAGCAGACTGCAATTTTGGGACTACAAGATGCCTGTTTGTCTTTGGGGTAATTAGTGCAGCAATAAGTATGATGACTGAGTAACGGAATGCAGTCCTACTCCAGGATGTTAAAGATACGTCTTTATTTACGCGACTACTCCACAAAAGAAGGTAAATAAATACGAATATGACCAGATGTCTATATGCCTGGTCGTAGAAATTGTACCAGTATACCAGAAAAGTTCCAATGTGCAATGGAATTAGCGAGATGAGGCTAAACTTCCTGAATACGACGAAGACAGTAAATGTTGCAACTAGAACAGAAGTTATTATATACAAAGGGAGCGCAAATTCTTTAAATATTTGTTCACTGTATTTTAGATTAGCCAAAACATTTTCTGTGAATTCAACCAATAGATAAAGGAAACCAATAAGCTGTTCCTGATAGAAACGGTTGGCGACCATAATAGAAAAAATAATTGCAACAAATATAAAGTATAAAATGACAGGTCTATATACTATACGCTTCATTAAAATGCATATTAGAGTCAGCAAAGCTAACTCAGTAAAAAGCCCTATTTTTAAACCTATACCAATGCTGAGCATATGCATCAGAGTAAAAACCAGAGAAACATAATAAAACCAGTTAAAATATTCAGTTCTTTTTAAATTATGATTTTCCATGGGCTGCCTCCAGGCGCTTTTCCAGGCTAGAAGAGTAATCTATCGAAATCACAGGGATGCCATCGTGTAGTAGCTTTGATTCAATTGTGTCGTCTATTTTTACAAATTCATTTTGCCTGTCAGTTACTACATATATAGTGAGTCTGAATCCTTCGGAGACTAGGTCCAAAGCTCTCCTTCCTAGAGAAAGGTTGAGAATTGGTGTTACAATAATTATATTTGAGCCAGCACGAATATCAGGAGAATAGGTAGAGATTTCCTGAGAGATATTTTTAGAGCCTATTGGAGAAAATCCTGCAAGAAGCTTTAAGAAAGATAAGATATCATTTAAATGTGCTCCCGATAAACCTGTGATTGAGTCTGCTTCCATAGTAAATAAAGAAACACTTACATTGTTAAGCAAACAGTAATTTATTATTCCAAGGGCAATGGAAACCTGAAGGTCTTCAAGTCTTCGGTCAGTGTCATCATAAAAATCACTTTTGCAATTTTCAAGAAGAATGGAAACATCAGCATCGCCGCGGTGCTCAAATTCTTTGACGATCATTTTGTCTCGGGTTGCTGAAAGCTTCCAGTGTATGGTTTTAAAAGAGTCACCAATTCTGTATTCTCTTGGTGAACTAATTCTTGATTTGTCCTGGTGCAAACGGTCTATTGTAAGAAGATCTCCTAGCTCTCTGCCAGCGCGGATATGGAAAGATGACAAATTGGGAATTTCAGGATAAACTACAATGGAAATAGGCCAGTTTAGTTCTCTTTTAAAAGAAAAAAGACCAAAGACATCTGATGATTCTACCAAAATTTTGCCCAGAGAATAATAGCCTCTTTTAGATGCTATAAAGTTGGTTCTATGGGTAAATGTTTCCTTGCTTTTCAAAGACGCAGAGATAGGCAGCAATTCCTTTCCAGAAATTACTCTTGATGTTTCATCGTAAATCTTAAGAAATGGTATGTTTAATAAAGTATTATTTTTAATAGAATATTGTAAGCTCGCTTCATCCCCTATGCTACACTCCGTTCGCATAACAGATATCTCGGCGGTAATTCTGCAGAGAGCATACTGAGTTGCAATAAAAGGTATTAATATCGTAAAAACAGTAATATACAATAGAAAGTAAGGAACTTTTCCTCCCACAAGAATAGCAAAAATCAGCAATACCAAAAATGCTGGTATAAAAACCCACAATCTTCTATTCATACTGTATCACCGGCACAGATACCCTGTTTAATACTCCTCTGATTATGTCCTCGGTATTCTTTCTTTCAATGCGGGCTTCAGAGGATATCCTTATCCTATGAGATAATACAGGTATTGCCATAGCTTTTACATCGTCAGGTATACAGTAATCTCTACCTGAAAGGAAAGCTTTTGCACGGGATGCTTTCAGGAGGTCAATAGATGCCCTTGGGCTCGCTCCAAGCCTTATATCTTCATATACTCTTGTTGCATTGGAAATGTTGACTATGTAATTTAAGATGTCTTCATGGGTTCTTACATTTTCTGTCTGAGTCTGTAGTTCCAGTAATTCTTTTGCGCTGGCGACAGTTTGAACCATATCAAGTTCTTTAATGGATTTATAATTTTTAAGGATACTTATTTCACTGTTTTTCTCAGGATATCCCATAGAAAGCTTCATAATGAAGCGGTCCAGTTGGGCTTCGGGGAGTGGGTATGTACCCTGATATTCCAAAGGATTCTGAGTAGCAAGAACTATAAAGGGTTTATCTAGAACAAAGTGACTATCCTCAGTCGTAACTTCTCCTTCTTCCATTGCCTGCAATAAACTTGACTGAGTTTTTGGAGATGTTCGATTGATTTCGTCAGCAAGAAATACTTGATTAAAAATAGGACCTTTCTTAAATTCAAATGCATTTGTCTCTCTATTGAAGATATTTACGCCAATTATATCAGAAGGCATCAGATCTGGAGTAAACTGAACTCTCTTATAACTTAGATCAAGTGTCTTGGCAAGTGCTTTCACAAGAGTAGTTTTACCTACACCTGGAACGTCTTCTATTAATAAATGTCCTCCTGCCAGTACTGCGGTAAGAACATTTTCAAGGACGTCATCTTTTCCCTTTATACATTTTTTCAATTCATTGAGAATCAAACCTGCTTTGTCAGAACTCATTTCGACCTCCATAAATTTTGAGATTTTGTTATTTGGTGGACTATCTAATATTATACCCACTGGATTTTGATTGACATTGGTAAAATAAATATTGTAACCATAAAGACACTACTTTATTGGAACACAGGGGTATAATAAATGTGTAAAGGTTGCTAAACAGTTTGATGGAGGAGATATCATGAAAAAGTTAATGGTAATGCTTATTGCTATTACAGTATTGCTACTCAGCAGCTTTGCAGGCGCTCAAAATGAACCAGATGTAATTGCTCTACATATTGGGAGTCCTCTGATTCTTTTTGGTGATTCGACAAAGCCTCTGGATTCAGACAATCCGAATGTAGTGCCTGTAATTTTTATGGATAGGACTCTTGTTCCATTAAGGGCGATAAGTGAGCATTTTGGCGCAGAAGTAACATATGACGAAAAAAGTAGAGAAGCCACGGTGAAATACGATGGGAAACAGTATGCTTTCCCAATAGGAAAGAATTTTGTCAGAATTGAAGAACCTGGTAAACAGGACAAAACTGTTGCCTATGATACTGAAACCAAGATAATCGAAGGCAGGACAATGGTACCATTAAGGTTTATAGCCGAAACGATTCTCGATAGGAAAGTTGAGTATCGAGATAAAGTTATAACTATTGGAAATGATATTGAACCCATAACCGACGAACTTTTGTCGGATGTAAAAACGCGGATTGCCCAGGCACTAAAACCAGCAACGGATAAAGAACTGATTGCTTTGATGTCTTCAAATGATTTTCCAGTATATTTTACTACTATAGTAGAAGACTTGGCTGCTGATAAAAGAGCAGAGCAAGAAATGGCTGCGCCCTCTGAAGGAAAATCAGATTACTATCAGACCAATGAACAGGTAGAAGGTGTCAATGAAGCTGATCTTGTTAAGACTGATGGGACATTCATATATGTTGCTACTGGTAAATCACTGAGAGTTTATGATTCTAACAATGGCAAACCAAAACTTACAGATGAGCTGACTGCAGAGATAGACAGTCTGACAGGACAGATTACAGAGTTCTCCGAGCTATATATTCACAATGGAAGGCTTATTATAATAGGAGCAAAATCGGGCATCGACAACTGGATTAGACCTCTTCCAGAAAAATTTACTGAAATGTCGATAATGCCCGTACCAAAGAACGATAGATACGCATATGCTGCTGTTTACAAAGTTTCGGATAGTGGTAAATTAACACTCGAAAGAGAATTTGAAATTGAAGGAGATTTATTAAGCAGCAGGAAAATTGATAATGTTCTGTATCTTATAGTTAATAAGTATCAATACAGGTACGGAGTTGTAGAAGGGCCACTAACACCTGTTTTAAGAGATACAGCAAAAAGTGAAGCTTACGCCGAACTACCCATATCAAATGTAATGTATTTTCCAGGAAAGACTTCCAACAATTTTCTTTCCATTGCAGCAATTGATATTGAAGATAACAAAGCTCCTGCTTCTGTAGAAGCCTTTTTAGGTAGTGGCAATACTGTGTATATGAGTAATAATTCGCTTTATATAGCGGCGCAGGGCTATCATCAAACCTTTGGAACAATAACAAATATTGCGAAATTTAATATAGATGGTCTCAAAATTGGTTTCGCTGGAGGCGGCATGGTTGAAGGCTCTCTTCTAAACCAGTTTTCTATGGATGAGTACAAAGGCAACTTAAGAATTGCAGCAACAAACTGGCAAAGAGAGAGTATAAACTCAATATATATTCTAAATAAGGATTTAAAGGTTACTGGTAAGATAGGTAATATCGCACCTGGAGAAACAATACACTCTGCAAGGTTTATAGGTGATTATGGTTATCTGGTCACGTTTAGACAGATAGATCCTCTATTTGTACTGGATTTGTCAGATCCTGATAATCCTGTCATAACAGGTGAGTTAAAGGTGCCTGGATTTTCAAGCTATCTTCATCCAGTGTCAAATGATGTGCTTTTAGGTATCGGAAGAGATGTTGATGAAAAGACTGGTATCCAGGGTGGAATAAAACTCTCTACCTTTGATGTATCGAATAAAGGTATGCCAAGAGAAATAGCCAGCACGATAGTTGGCGGCCAGGGAAGCTATGCAGACGTATTACATGACCACCGTGCTCTAATGCTAAATCTTAAGGAAAATATAATAGCATTTGACGCCAGTTTAAGTGAGGTATCAGATAAGTATGTAAAAACATCTTTCAATGGAGCAGTTATTACTAACGTTGCTTCCGATGGAAAGATAGAAGTGCAGAAACTCATAAGTAATGAAGGGGTATATGGTAATCACACTCGCAGAATTATATATATTGGAGACAAATTATACTATATTCTTGATGAAAACATTAGAGTTTTCGACTTTCATGACTTTAGAGAAATAAAATAAGTTTATTTACTGACAATTAGTAGAATATATATAGATATAGAAAGGGGGTTGTAATATGACTCAAAACCTGCTCAAAAATACGATTGTACTTAAGAAAATCGAAAAAGAGACATCGGAGATATACTCATTTGAGTTTAGCATACCTGAAGGTCTGGAGTGGACAGCAGGTCAGCATGGTATCTTCAGATATACTGACAGAGAAATAGAAGGCGATAAGGGCTTTAGAATTTTCAGCATCGCCTCGACCATGGAAGAAGGTTTTCTGATATTTTCCACTAGAATAGTGGACGATTCAACTGAGTTCAAGCACCAGCTACTAAATCTTAAACCAGGAGATAAAATGACAGTTGAAGGTGTAACTGGAAAGTTTGGGTTAAAGGACTACAGCAAGAAAGCTTGTATGATGGCTGGAGGGATTGGGATTACACCAGTCAGAGCACTTGTAAAACAACTTGAACTGTCTGGTGAACCTATTGAGGGCGTTACGGTACTCTATTCAGATGACAGAGGAGAGTTTGCATTTGAAAAAGGATTTAGAGAAGCCGTAGAAAATGTTGAAGGTCTTAGCGTTGAATTTATTTCAGATAGAAATCTATTTATAGAAAAAATCAAAGCTTATTCAAGAGAAAACGGCAACGATTCTGTTTATCTAATATCTGGTACCCCTGGTATGAATGCGTTTATAACTGACAACCTCACGAAAACTGGAATAGACAAAGAGAACATTATTACTGACACTTTTATGGGATACTGACCTAAAGTTCCATAAAACATTGATTACACGTAAGTATTATAATATAATTGAATATATTCACAATCAGGCTGTAGTATTAAACTACAGCCTTTCGTTTAATGAGGAGGAAATTCTATGGGTTTCAGGATGCCAAAATATCTACCACCAAACTTTGAACTACCGGGATTTGTTAATGCTCCCGATGCCAGGCTTGTCCCTGCACCAAAGGATACAGTTGCGCCAAAAAACTTTCATTCAACAACCATCTTCCCTGAGTATTTTAAAGTCGAGGGAGAATGGAAACTTGCCCGTGAGAGTAGGATGGACTGTGTTGCTGTATACGAAGGTGGAGAAGTAGTAATAAAGGAAGCCAGAAGGCTAAAAGAAGGAGACCTTGTCTTTGTTGGTAGGACAGAAGATGCCATAGAAGGTATTTATGTACATGCAAATGCATTTGTAGAGGAAGACGAAGATGAGCTGGATTCTTTTGTCTTTAGACAAGGAAGGACCAGGGAAACTGCATACTCGATGGACTATAAATTTTTAGCAGAGTTATTAAAACACGAAAGAGAAAATGGGTTTGTGACATGGGTTCTTGGACCTGCCTGTGCTTTTGATGCAGAATCCAGGGAAGCATTTTCTAAGCTGATAAAAGGCGGATATGCAGATGCCATACTGGCAGGTAATGCACTTGCTACTCATGATTTGGAAGCTTCTTTGCTTGGGACAGCGCTTGGACAGGATATAAGCACTCAGAAGTCTATGCCAAACGGTCACTACAATCATATCGATGCGATAAATGCAGTCAGATTTCACGGAAGTATACCTAAGTTCATTGAGAACGAAAACATAGATAGTGGAATAATGTATGAATGCGTTAAAAATGACGTTCCTTTTGTACTGACTGGGTCCATAAGAGATGACGGACCACTTCCTGAAGTCTATGGAGATGTATATGAAGGCCAGGATGCAATGAGAGATATCATTAGAAAATCGACCACGGTAATATGCATGGCGACCATGCTGCACTCCATTGCAACAGGGAATATGACTCCTACCTATAGAGAACTTTCAGATGGGACAATCAGGCCATTGTATTTTTATAGTGTAGATATCTCTGAGTTTGCGGTTAACAAGCTGAGAGACAGAGGAAGTTTGACAGTAAAAACAATTGTCACAAATATTCAGGACTTCATAATGAATATTAGCAAAAAACTTGAGATATTGTAGGGAGTCTTAGACTCCCTAAGAGTGCTCAGAGTAAAAAGGGGACGAGAGCATGGACAGAAAAGAATATTCACAAGGGCTCACAGCCAGTATATCTGCTTATCTGCTGTGGGGGCTTCTGCCTATCTATTGGAAGATGGTGGATGCAATAAGCCCATACCAGATTTTTTCGCACAGGGTAATCTGGTCTTTTTTATTTATTATGATTTTAATGAGGTTTGGGAAAAAGGGAGATGCTTTTAAAAGCGTTGTTTCAAAACCTCGGAACTTAATAGGATACATTTTGCCTTCACTGGTAATATCTGCTAACTGGCTCATGTATATTTGGGCAGTAAATAATGAATTTGTTTTGGAGACAAGCCTTGGATATTTTATAAATCCATTGGTCATAACTCTGTTTGGAAGTATTATCCTCAAAGAAAGGATGTCTCGTCTGCAGAAAATAGGAATCGGATTTGCAATTGCAGGGGTCGCTTTTGAAACTTTTGCATATGGAAAGGTTCCTGTTATTGCGTTAATTTTAGCGTTCACTTTTTCAGTATACGGGCTTTTAAAAAAGAAGTCCAACGTTGATTCTATAACGGGGCTGGCACTGGAAACACTTATAATTGGAGGGCCTGCTCTTGCTTACATGATGTATCAGGAGTTTTCAGGAGGGGGTATAACTGGCAATTTGCCAGTGTATTTCTGGCCTTTGATAATGCTCAGTGGAATTATGACGGCTGTTCCAATGATACTGTTTGCTGACGGTGTTAAAAAGCTACCGCTTACCATAAGTGGATTCATTCAGTATTTCTCACCGACAATACAACTTTTTTTAGGAATATTCGTATTTAAAGAGCCCTTCAATCTATGGTCACTGGTTTCGTTTGGGCTCATATGGATTGGAATTGCATTTTTCACATACTCACAGATTCTTTATTTAAGAGATCCTGAGAAAGCATAGAGATGGGCTAAACGCCCATCTCTTAAATATTTATTGGTTTACTTGTTATACTTAAAGCAGCTTCAACGAGAGCTTCCGAGAAAGTAGGATGTGGGTGGACTGTTTTTACAAGATCGTAAACAGTACCCTCAAGTTGCATAATAGCCGCTGCCTTTGAAATCATATCTGATGCGGTAGCTGCAGCCATGTGAACTCCAATTACTTCGCCGTATTCGTTGTCAGAAATGATTTTGATAAATCCAGTTGTCTCTTCTTCAGCTATGGCCATGCTGTTTGCCATAAGAGGGAATTTGCCAACACTATAACTGATTCCCTGGTCTTTTGCTTCTTCCTCAGATATGCCTACACTGGCCAGCTCTGGGAATGAATAGACAACTCTTGGAATAATATTGTAATTCATTTTTGACACAATGCCCATAATAGTTTCTGCTGCGACTATTCCTTCAGCAGAAGCTACATGTGCTAAAGGAAGAGTTCCATTTACGTCTCCAACAGCATATATATGCGAAACGCTAGTCCTTAGACTGTCATCCGTCTTAATGAAGCCTCTTAGATTTAATTCTAGATTAAGGCTTTCCAGACCGTCAAGATTTGGCTCGATTCCAAGAAAGACGAGGGCTTTGTCTGCAATTACTGATTCAGCCTTTCCCTTGCGAATGAATGAAACTTCACTGTCAGAAAAGCCAGTCAACTCACTTTCAGAGAGAATATTGACTCCAGATTTTTTCAGTTGTCTTTCCAATAGTTGTGATAGTTCTTTGTCTGCTCCTGGGAGCAGATTTTTATTTCGGTGTATTAGTGTTACTTTTGCACCAAAAGTATTAAATATAGTGGCGTATTCGCATGCATATACATTCCCGCCGAGGATTACAAGCTCCTGAGGCATTTCCTGCAGAGTAAGAGCCCCTCTGCTGTCGATTGCAAACCCAGATTCTACAGATTCTGCATAACCAGGAATATCTGGTGTGATTCCCTTTGCCCCAGTTGCAATAATGAGATTATCAAACTCAATTGTCTCATCTCCTACCTGCAGATGGTTAGGGTCTAGAAGTTTGCCCTCTGCTATTAAATAATCGACCTTGTTCTTTTTAAAAAGCATCTGAATGCCGTTAACCAGTTTATCGACTACCTTCTGTTTTCTATCAAGCACCTTGTTCCAATCAGCTTTTGCATTACTCACATCAACACCTGTTATGCCAAATTCTTCGCTATTCAACAGGTCTCTATAGTGCCTGGCTGAGACCAAAAGAGTTTTTGTGGGTATACACCCCCAGTTTAAGCATAAGCCTCCAAGTCGTTCTCTTTCAACTACTACTACCTTAGCTCCAAGTTGTGCAGCCTTTATAGCTGCCACATAGCCTCCAGGTCCTCCTCCAAGCACTGCAATATCGTATTTAATCATATAATCAGCTCCTGACTAAGTCCTGAGAAGCAATTGCTCAGGGTCCTGTAAAAGCCTCTTTAGTATATTGAGAAATCTCGCTCCACTAGCTCCATCTATAATTCTATGATCATATGAAAGTGAAAGTGGGAGTACATGAGCTATTACAATTTCATCATCTCGTACAATCGGCTTTTTGGTAACTCTGCCTAGTCCAAGAATTGCAGATTCGGGATAATTTATTATTGGAATGCCGAAATAACCGCCAATAGAACCGTAATTCGTAATAGAAAAGGTGCTGCCCTTCAGTTCGTGCAGTTCTATTCTATTTTCTTTAGCCTTTGTGCTTATCATCTCGACTGCATTGGCAAGCTCTGTAACTGACATCCTGTCAGCTTCCCTAATTACAGGAACCATAAGGCCTCTTTCAGTATCAGTGGCAATGCCTATATCGTAGTATTTCTTAAGAACCAGCTCATCTCTTTCTGAGTCCAGACTGGAATTGAATTCAGGCAGTTCTTTAAGAGCAGTTATACTGGCTTTGATAATGAATGGAAGATAAGTCAGGCTGACGCCCTCTTCTTTAAGCTCATCTTTATAGCGTGCTCTCAGTTCATATAGTTTAGAAATATCGATTTCGTCCATTGCGGTAGTATGAGGTATAGTGAACCTTGACTCAGTCATCCTCTCTAGAATAGTCTTTCTAATCCTAGTTAAAGGAATTCTCTCCTCACGTCCAGATTCTGATACTGCTGCTGGAATTTTTTGCTCGGCAGCAACAGTAATTTTCTTTTCGACTGGCTCAGCCTTTACAGGCTCAGCTTTTGGTGATTCTGGTACTTGTTCAGTTTTCACTTCAGGTTTAGCCACAACTTTAGGTGCTTCAGCGCCAGCTGCACTGTAAATGTCATCTTTCATAATTCTGCCGTTAGGGCCAGTACCTTTTACAAGTGAAATATCTACCCCAAGATCCTTTGCAAGCTTTCTGGCAACAGGAGTTGCAAGTACTTTTCTTAAAGGACCTTCAGTAGTTCTTTCAACATGAACTTCTGTGCTTGAAGGGATTACTTCCGAAGAAGCAATTACTTCTCCAACTACTCCTGCTGTTTCCTCTTCTTCAGGTGCCTCTGGTTCAGCTATAGATTCTTGTGAATCAGCGGCAGTAACTTCAGTTTCAATAGTGATAAATACTTGTCCTACGTGTATCGTATCTCCTTTTTTGGCGAGAAGTTCAAGAACTTTACCTGTTCGTGGAGAGGGGATTTCTGTTGTAACTTTGTCTGTTTCAACTTCAGCGACCGAGTCACCTTCATTTATCTCATTGCCCTCTTCGACAAGCCACTTGGTAATAACACCTTCGTGAATGCCTTCGCCAATATCGGGGAACTTAAATTCAAATTTCAATTCTGCCACCCCCTAGTAGTTAACAATATCTTCAATGGTTTTAGCGATTCTCTCAGGTGAAGGAATATAATGATTTTCGCCCCTTGGCAATGGGAATGTAATGTCAAAGCCAGTAAGTCTCGTGGGAGGCGCTTCCAGATATAGAAATGCCTTTTCATTGACTATGGAGATAATTTCTGATCCAACACCAAGAGTTTTGGGTGCTTCGTGTACAACGAGAATTCTACCAGTTTTCTTCACTGAATCAATAAAGCTGTCTCTATCCATAGGTGTAATAGTTCTAAGGTCAATAACCTCTGGTGAAATGCCCTTTTCTTTGACCATTTCAACAGCCTTTTGCACATCTCTAACCATAGCTCCCCAGGCAACTATTGTTATGTCATTTCCCTCTTCGATAATTTTGGCCTTACCAATTGGGATTTCATATGCTTCTTCAGGGATCTCCTGTTTGAAAGCCCTGTATATCCTCTTTGGCTCCCAGAATAACACTGGGTCTGGGTCTCTCATAGCAGCTATAAGAAGGCCCTTAGCATCGTATGGTGTTGAAGGGATAACTACTTTTAATCCTGGAATCTGTGCGTAAAGGGCTTCAGTACTCTCTGAGTGGTGCTCTAGCGCTCTGATTCCTCCGCCATAAGGTGCTCTGATAACCATAGGCAAGTGGTACTTGCCCCTGGATCTGTTTCTCATCCTTGCTACGTGGCTGATTATCTGGTTGAATGCAGGATATGAAAATCCTGAGAATTGCATTTCGACGACTGGTTTTAGACCGTTGATAGCCATTCCGACTGCTGTACCGACAATTGCAGACTCAGCCAGTGGAGTATCGAATACTCTTTTACTGCCATATTTCTTCTGAAGTTCTACAGTTGCTCTAAACACTCCGCCTTCAAAGCCCACGTCTTCACCGTAGACAACTATAGTTTCGTCTAATGCCATTTCGTTGTCAAAAGCCTGGTTTATTGCTTGTATAATGCTCAAAGTATTTGACATGGCTTAATTACCTCCTTGCAAATACGACTTGTATTCTTCTAACTGTTCTTCTAACTGAGCTGGCATTTTCTCATATTGGAATTTAAAAATATCTTCAATTTCAATATCAGGACCACTTTCTATCTCTTCAAAAGTGGAGACGACTTCTTTTTCAAGTTTTGCCAATGTGTCTTTCTCCCATGCATCATCTACTAGGCCTCTTTCCTTAAGGAATAGTCCAAGTCTTAAAATGGGATCTTTTAGTTTCCACTGGCTTACTTCCGTTTCATCTCTGTATTTTGTGGGATCATCTGATGTTGTATGAGCAGCTAGCCGGTAAGTGTAGGCTTCGATAAGAGTTGGACCATCGCCGTTTCTTGCTCTCTCAACAGCGGCCATAGCTGCGTTGTACATTGCAAAGACGTCATTCCCATCCACCAGAACTCCAGGCATTCCATAGGCTATTGCCTTTTGTGCTAGCGTAGGGCTCATGGTCTGAATACTTCTCTTTGTTGATATGGCATACTGATTATTCTGAATGATAAATACGACTGGAGCTTTAAAAACTGATGCAAAGTTAAGTGCCTCGTGGAAGTCTCCATGCGAAGTACCACCGTCTCCTACATAGGTCATAACCACGTTGTTTTCTCCTTTGATATTGTTTGCCATTCCAATACCAGTTGCATGCTGAAGTTGAGAAGCTATTGGGACAGAAATTGGTAAAACCTTTACATCTTGCGGGGTGTGACTACCCCATTCATCTCCATACCAATAAGTGTAGATGTTTTTTAAGCTTACTCCTCGTACTAGCCAGGCACCAAGCTCTCTGAAAGCAGGTACTAACCAGTCTTCTTTCTCTAATGCATAAGCGCTTGCAATCTGAGCTGCTTCCTGACCTATATTTGGCGCATAAGTCAGCATTCGCCCCTGTCTTTGATAGGAAAGCGCCTTTTCGTCAATTGTCCTTGAGAATAGCATCGTCTTGTATATATCAATCAGCTGTTCATAACCAAGTTCGGGTAATTCATTTATGTCAGAAACTTTTCCTTCTTCATCGAGAACTTGGTACATTTTGTCTTTAAGCGGGTTGAATTTTTCCAAATTCATATACAGAACCTCCTTTATTAAAGCTGATTTTTGCTTAAGTGGGTACGTTATATATATTGCCAATACTTGTTAAATTAAACAAAAGATGCAATAAATAAGAGCTTTAGATGCAATTTATGAATCATCAAAAAGATAAAAAATATGTATATCAGATTTGATAAATTTGGTATACTGAAATTTAAGGGGGTGAATAATTGATTGTACTCTACAATAAACTTAAAGAAGTACTGATGGCAGTTTCGCCTATAGTTGTCATTGTACTAATATTGCATTTTACTATAACGCCTCTTGAAAGCAGCCAGCTGTACTCTTTTTTAACAGGATCGGTAATGATTATACTGGGTCTGACAATTTTCTTATTTGGAGTAGACCTTGGCATTAGCGCCATTGGCAGGTATATTGGAGGAGCTGTAGTAAAGAAGAATAGCTTTTTGATACTTGTTTTTTCTGGACTTTTACTTGGATTTATGATTTCTGTGGCTGAACCTGATTTGCATATACTCGCAGGACAGGTAGATATAGCAACAGGTGGTGTTCTCTCAAAGCTACTTCTGGTAGTTATGGTATCTTTTGGAATAGCCATAATGCTAGCTCTCGGCTTTATCAGAATAGTATATAATATATCGATTAAAATGATGTTTCTGATAATCTATGGAGTTATTCTTGTGGGCAGCATATTGGCTTCAAAGGAATTCATTGCTATAGCGTTTGACGCGTCAGGTGCAACAACAGGTGCCATGACCGTACCTTTCATGCTATCGCTTGCAATGGGTATATCGGTGTTAAGGAAAGATAGTAAGTCTTCTGAGGCAGATAGCTTTGGCCTTGTGGGCCTTGCTTCTGCAGGTGCAATAATTGCGGTTCTTGCTATCAGCATATTCTCAAGAAGTATGGGAATTGAATCTGCTGATATGTTAGCTGGACAAGATGGTAGAATTACCTTCTTTGGAACGATGGGTACAGTAGCTGGTGAGATTCTGATGGCTTTGTTGCCAATTACTCTCGTTTTCTTCATGGTAAATAAGAACCATCTCAAGCTGTCAAAGATGAAAATGAGAAGTATTGGTGCAGGGGTAATATACACGTATATAGGGCTTGTACTATTTCTTACAGGAGTAAATACTGGCTTTATGGACGTAGGTAGAACAGTGGGGTATGAAGCCGTTGTTAAGGGCGGAGGGCTCACAGTAATAATCGTTGGATTTATGATAGGATTTGTAACTATACTTGCTGAACCGGCAGTTTACATTCTGACCCATCAGATAGAAGAGGTTACCAGTGGTTTTATAAAGAGGAAATCAGTAATGGGGGCACTATCTATAGGGGTAGGTATGTCTGTTGCGCTTTCGATGGCAAGAATAATGATTGGGCCTCTTGAACTGTGGCATATACTTCTCCCAGGATATATTATTGGAATTGGATTGATGTACTTCGTACCAGATCTGTTCGTTGGCATCGCCTTTGATTCCGGAGGAGTTGCTTCGGGACCTATGACAGCAACTTTTATACTGGCATTCGCTCAGGGAGCAGCTTCTGCAGCAGAAGGTGCGGACGTGTTGGCTGATGGTTTTGGAGTAATCGCTATGGTAGCAATGACACCTGTAATAGCACTACAAATCCTCGGTTATATATTTAAATTGAAATCGAAGAAGGTAGGTGTGGCTGATGGAAGTAGTTGATGGCATGTCATTAAAAGAACTGGCTTTAATTACTATAATTGTCGAAATAGGAAAAGGAAGTCGGACGCTAAAAATAGCAAAGGAACATGGAATAACTGGCGGAACAGTAATTTTGGCCGATGGTACGATAAAAAGCAACCTACTTAACTTTTTAGGAATTATGGATAGTAGGCGTGAAGTAATTATGATAGCAGCCGAAAGATCACTGGCTGAAAAAGTGACTGAAATTCTGGTGGATAGACTAGAACTTGAGAAACCTCGCCAGGGCATTGCTGTTATAACTCCCCTTTGCAGAGTGGTGGACACAGAGCCTATGCATTGTACATCAGAAAGCGATTCAAATGGAGAGGATGATTGTATGTATCAGGTGATAAATGCTATAGTCGATAAAGGAAAAGCTGAGATGGTAATAGATGCAGCAGTTGAAGCTGGTTCCAAGGGTGGGACTATAATTAATGCAAGAGGTTCAGGAATTCATGAGACTCAAAAGGTCTTTGCCATGGAAATAGAACCCGAGAAAGAAGTAGTAATTATAATTGCAAAAAAGGACTCAGTTGAAGAAATTGTGGATTCAATTTCAAAAGCTTTAGAAATAGAGAAGCCGGGAAATGGTATTATATTTATCCAGAATGCCATAAAGACATACGGAATATATGATGAATAAGTAAAGGGCCTTTAGGCCCTTTTTACATTTTGGAAGCTATTTGTGCTGCGAGTTTTGCGTTATTGTATACAAGCTGAATGTTGGCGTCTAAAGACTTACCTTCAGTAATCTCTTTAATCTTTGCCAGAAGGAAAGGAGTAGTAGCCTTGCCCTTTATGCCTAACTCTTCAGCTTCTTTTACAGCATTTTCTATAACACTATTTATGAGTTCTTCATCCATGGAGTATTTTTCAGGTATTGGATTTACAATAACAGCACCTCCAGCAAGTTCCATATTCCACTTAGCTTTAAGTATCATCGCAAGTTCGTCAGGCGTATCAACTCTGTAATCAACGCCAAATCCGCTCTTTCTTGTGTAAAAAGCTGGAAGTTCGTCTGTCTGATAGCCCAGCACTGGAACGCCTTTTGTCTCCAGGTACTCCAGAGTCAGCCCCAGGTCCAGGATTGACTTTGCCCCTGCACAAACAACTGCTACATTTGTTTTAGCTAGTTCTTCAAGGTCTGCAGATATGTCCATCGTTTTTTCTGCGCCTCTGTGAACGCCACCTATGCCTCCTGTTGCAAATATCTTTATACCAGCCATAGATGCTATTATCATAGTTGAAGCAACAGTTGTTGCACCATCCAGTTCCTTTGCCACAAGATAGGGGATGTCCCTTCTGGACACTTTTGCAATATTTTTCCCACGTCCCATGTAATCAATTTCTTCTTTTGAAAGACCAATTATTATATTTCCCTTTATTATGCCTATAGTAGCAGGAACAGCGCCGTTTTCTCTGATTATCTCCTCTACTTTTAGTGCAGTTTCAACATTTTGTGGATAAGGCATTCCGTGTGAAATTATGGTAGACTCAAGTGCAACTATGGGTTTATTGTTACTCAGCGCCTCTTTAACTTCCTGGCCTATGATAATATAATTTCTCATTAATATTCCTCCAGTCCTTTAATATAATTTTTTATATTTTCTGCATTAATATCCTTATTTATTGTATCTGGTGAAGACATTGCCATAATGGCTGCACCCATTGCAAACTTCGCAGTATCTCTTAAGCTCATTCCGCTAAGCTCTCCATACACCAGTCCCGCCTGAAAAGCATCTCCTGCGCCAGTGGCGTTTACAGGTACAAATTCTGAACTCTTAAGGCTGCCGCTTAAACCTTTGTCACTGCTGAAAAAAACTCCCTCACTGCCAAGAGTTATGAAAATATTTTTAACTCCCTTTTCATGAAGCAGATAAGCAGCGCGTTTCAAATCATTTTCGTTCTCTATTCTCACCCCAGTAAGAGTTTCAGCTTCAATCCTATTGGGCTTAATCGTGTGAAACATACCGATGTAGTCTGATATAAGTTTTGTCTTTACAGTGGATACAGTGTCCAGAAATAGCTTCTTTGAATTAAAGTTATCTTTAATATACTTTAGGACATCTATACTCACATTGGCATCCAAAAAGATAACAGTGCTGTCATTAAGTGCATCTCTATGTTTCTTTAGGTAGTTTTCATTTAGATATGACATTATTTCCATAGAGTTTATGGCTGTGTCCATGTCTTTGTCCTCATCGAGGATTGCCAAATAAACTCCCGTTGGAGCATCTACGATATCCACATAAGACATGTCAACTCCAGATAACGAAGTATCCTCAATTAGCTGATCGCCAAATCGATCTTGTCCAACCACAGAAAACAGTCTGGTTGTAAGTCCCAGTAGAGCACAGTTTTCGGCAATATTTCGACCTACTCCTCCAGATGACAGCTTGACAGTGCCAATATTTGAGTCATTTTTAATTAACTTATGCTTTGGAGAACCGACGATATCCATATTGGACCCGCCTATTACAGAAACAATTTTATTCTTTAAATCCATTTAATCAACTCCTCGCAGGTAGTCAAAAGATAGATACCCAGAATTTGCAAATAATATTTTGTCATTGAAAGTTATTACATAGTTTATTATAATTGCAATAACATCGGTAAAGGGAGTGAAGTAAAATGAAGATTAAACCATTTAAGGTTGAACAATGGATGAACGAATACGAAATGGACGCAGTATACAATATTGCTGAGACCTGCGTAGACTCAATATCTCTCAATGAATTACTGGATATGGCAGGACTTGACAAGGATACATTCTTCGAGGAGATATCAGGCAGCAGACTGACTTATGGATATATCACAGGTAACCCAAGGTTTAAGAAAGCTATAGCGACATTATACGATGGATTAACTGAAGAACAGATTCTTACGACAAATGGAGGGATAGGTGCTAATAATCTGGTGCTGCAGACCATTGTAAATAGTGGAGATAAGGTAGTTTCAATTATACCGACATACCAGCAGCTTTATTCAATACCTGAATCTCTGGGCGCTGATGTCACCGTCATCTATCTTAAAAAGGAAGATGAATATTTACCTGATATGGAGCTGTTGAGAAAAGTTGTAACTGATGACACAAAACTGATTACTCTTAATAATCCCAACAATCCAACAGGAGCAATTATTCCAGAGGAAATGATGTTGGAAATAGTGGAACTTGCAAGAAAACATGATGCGTATTTAATGTGTGATGAAGTCTACAGGGGACTATCTCAGGATGGAAGCAGACAGAAATCGGTGGCTGAACTGTATGAAAAGGGAGTTGGTACGTCCAGTATGTCCAAAGTATTCTCCCTTGCGGGGTTAAGACTCGGCTGGATTGCAACCCGCAACCTTGAGCTTATGGAAGCACTTATGTCCCATAGAGATTACAGCATCATAAGCTGTGGGATGTTAGATGAGATAATAGGTGCTGTAGCGCTTGAGCACAAGGATAAGCTCCTAGAGAGAAATATAGCTATAATTAAGAAAAACCTGAGCATTCTGGATGAATGGATACAAAGACATCCCAGGTTCTCTTATGTAAAGCCAAAGGCAGGTACTACTGCACTTGTATACTACGATTACGACATAGATTCATATAATTTCTGTATTGGTCTGATGGAGCACTCAAAGACCTTTGTAACTCCGGGAGACTGCTTTGAATACGAAAAGAGCTTCAGAATAGGCTATGCTTCATCAACTGAGGTTCTAATAAAAGGCCTGGAGATGATGGAGGACTACGTTAAAAAGTTTGAATAAATAGTAAAGCTGCCTTAATTACAGGCAGCTTTTCATTTAATCGATATTTATATTGGAGTAATTCTTATCATAGGGTTCGACTGAGCTTATGATTGCACTTCCAAGACAGATATCTCCATCGTAGAGAACTGCAGCCTGTCCTGGAGTTACAGCCTTGACTGGTGAATCATATACTATTTTTATTGACCCGTTATCAAGCATTGATACTGTCACTGGGATATCAGCCTGTCTGTATCTGAATTTTGCTGTGCATCTTAAGGGCATTTCAGGTGCAATACCCAATATCCATGAAGGATCTTCAGCCTCTAGCGATACGGAAAGAAGAGAAGGGTGGTTTTCCCCCTGTGCTACAAATAGCTGGTTTTTCTTTAGACTTTTGCCAGCCACAAACCACGGCTCACCTGTGCCAACTCCACCTATTCCAATACCCTTTCTCTGGCCTAGAGTATAGTGGATTAAACCTGTGTGTCTTCCAATTACTCCGCCGTCGACGTCTATAATGTCGCCTTCTTCAGAAAGAAGGTATTTATCTAAAAATTCGTCAAAATCTCTCTCGCCTATAAAGCAGATTCCTGTGGAATCCTTCTTCTTTGCAGTATACAGATTATGCTTTTCCGCAATTTCCCGAACTTCCTTCTTATTGAGCTCACCTATGGGGAAAAGTGTTTTGGATAATGCTTTCTGACCTATTCTTGAAAGAAAATAGCTCTGGTCCTTGTTGGTATCTATGCCTCTTAATAAAAGATAATCGCCATCTTTTTCCTCAACTCTTGCATAGTGACCCATAGCGATGTAATCTGCATCAAGCTTCATAGCATAGTCTAAAAAAGCATTAAACTTAATTTCCTGATTGCACATGACATCAGGATTCGGTGTTCTGCCCTTATTGTATTCACTGAGAAAATAGCTAAATACTCTTTCCCAGTATTCCTTTTCAAAATTTATTGTATAACAGGGAAATCCAATTTCAGATGCAACTCTCTTTGCATCCTCAGCATCTTGAGCAGATGTGCATACTCCATCCTCATCCTTTTCATCCCAGTTTTTCATAAAAAGGCCAATTACGTCATAGCCAGCCTCTTTTAAAAGAACTGCGGACACAGAGGAGTCAACTCCGCCACTCATTCCCAGTATTACTTTCTTCTTCATCTTATTTCAGCTCCATATTGAATCTAAGGTTTTCTTAATTTCTAAAAATCATTCTAACATATTATATTGCATCGAGCATCAAAAATCAAAGATTGAAAGAAGTAATATTTGAAAAAAGCATATTCTCATTCCAGTGGTCAGCATCTATTAGAATTTTATATCCGCCACAGTTGGGCACATGCCAGTCGTAAATACAGTCACTTTTCCCAGCAAAGGCGGACATTATAGTCATAATGGTCCCTCCATGTGCTACAATCGCAATTTCATTGAGATTATTAGTCAAAGCATCTTCTACAACAAATAAAAACGCAGATTTTACTCGTAATTTAAACATTGTTGGATCTTCGCCATTTGGACAGGCTGTCTCACAGTTTTCATAAACCCAGCGTCTGTATAAATGGTTATTTTGCATTTCATCTGCAGTGCGGCCCTCAAAATCACCAAAATCAATTTCTTTTAAATCTTCAATTCTTTTCATGATTGCATGGGGAAAGCAAATCTTAGCAGTTTCTATGGCTCTTTTCATCGGACTGGTATAAACATGTTTTATATGTTCAAGCATACCAATACTTTTAGCGTGAGCAATGCCATTTTTGCTTAGGGGTTCATCTGTCGAACCAATATATTGCCTTTTTTCATTGCCCTCAGTCTGAGAGTGTCTAATCAGAGTAATCTTCATGTCAATTCTATTTAAGTACAGTCGGGATTCCACAGACTAAACGGACGACTTTTTCTGCTCTCTCTGCAAGTCTGATGCAGAGCCTGCCAGTTGCCTCTCTTGCTTCTCGTTGAATTTTGTCAACAGGTATTACACCACTGCCCACTTCGTTGCAAATAACGACATCCTTATCTATGAGCTTATCATATAGAGCGTCTATAGATGAAGGGTTTTCAAAGACAATATCCTGAAGGTTATTTACTACTGGAAGTTCAGTTACTTTTCCATCTGAAATATCTGAATCGATATATCCCATAGAACGAGCGTATTCCAGCTTACCAGAAGATGCTGCTCCTATTACAAGTATCATTTGATTATCATCCTTTCAATTAAAACCAAAACAATGAGCATTGTAAGTTCGGAAATCTGAAGCCAGTATCCGGACAGATCGCCGCTCATACCGCCAAATTTCTTTTTAGCCATCTGCAAAATACCGACAGCAACTAGTACAGTAGACAGAGGAATAAATATTGCTGCAACGCCTAGTATCTTAATTAGGATAGCACAGCATGATGCAAATATCAGATACAGTACTTTTGTTGACCTCGTTTTATCCGCACTTTCACTGAGAGAATAGAAGAGGCCGCTGTTTCCAGATGGAGTAAAGGTGAGCACTCCAAAACCAATTGTTGATCTGGATATAATATGTAAAAGCCCTGCTGACAGTACCATTGACAGATGTCGGGGGATTTCAGTCGCTATGGCAAAGTATGCCAGCAGGTATATAATAGCAAATATGACAGCAAAAGCACCTGCGTGTGGATCTTTCATAATCTGCTGTCTTTTTTCTAAAGAAGAATTACTTGCAAGGGCATCTACGGTATCACAAAATCCATCGAGATGAATACCTCCTGTTACGAGAATAGGGATTATAGTTATACCTGCAGAAAACAGGATATTTCCAAAGCTTAAGATTTCGCACAATTTAAGCCATGAAAGAAGTAGAATTCCAATAACTGCGCCGGCAACAGGAAAAGCTGCGATCATATACTTCATATTTTCTTTAGTCCAACTGATATGTGGAACCGGAATTTTTGTAAACAGAGATAATGAAATTATTAATGATTGGATTATTTTCATGGCATTTATCCTTTTAAGAGAACTGGAATTCCACATACTAGCTCGTAAACAATGTCAGATCTTTTTGCCAGGGCATTGTTCAGCCTTCCAAGTACATCAATATACTTAAGAGTTTCTTCGCTGTAGTTTTGTACATCGCTTCCAATGTCATTAGTAACAATTATTAGATTCTCACATTGAGAAGCCACAGATTCAATTCCTTTGAATATTTTATCGTGGATATCAACAATTTCTCCAGAAGGAGTGAACATCTCATTGGCTGTGAGATTGCACATGCATTCCAAAAGAACAGTACTGTTTGGCTCAATTTCAATCTCATGTATATCAGTGTACTTTTCTATCGTAATAAACCCTTTATAAAGACGTTGTCTGCGATGTTTTACAACCTTATCTTTCGTTTCATCATCCATAACCTGCATAGTTGCAAAATAATATCTAGGTTCAGAAAACTGAACAGCAAGACTTTCTCCATAAGTACTCTTACCGCAAGAGGAACCTCCAGTTAATAGTATCATCATATGCATCACCTACATTCCAATATCTGAATAAGTGATAGTATTTTTGTAGACATCTAGAATCATATCCAACATTGGAAGCAGCATGACTGCTCCTGTACCCTCACCCAGTCTCATATTCCCATGGATAGCAGGGGATAAATTCAGCTCTTTATATATTGCAGAACACGCAGGTTCTGCAGATAAGTGGCTGGGTATCATGAAATCTCTCGACTTTTCACATATTCTGTATGCTAACAGAGCTGCCACTGAGCTTATAAACCCGTCTATAATTACAGGTATTTCATAAATTGCACCACCGAGAAAAACTCCACAAAGGCCAGCAAGATCAAAACCTCCAAGCTTATGGAGAACGTCTATGGGATCATTTGAATCAGGCTTGTTTATAAGTATTCCACGGTTAATTGCATCAACTTTTCTATTTAATCCTTCATCTGAGAGCCCTGCGCCTCTTCCTGTAGCAACGTTGGGGCTTACATTTAAGAGTACAGATGCAATTGCACTTGAAGTGGTAGTATTTCCAATGCCCATTTCGCCTGTTGCCAGTATTTTATAGCCTTGTTCTTTACATTGTCTAACTATTTCAATTCCCGTCTGTATAGCTTTTTCCGCCTGATCTCTGGTCATCGCTGGCTCTTTAGTGAAGTCGGCTGTACCAGAGGCAATCCTTCTGTCGAGGATATTATTATTGTAAAGCGCCTTAAACATGCCCATATCGACAGCAATAACATCTGTGTGTGAGTGCTTAGCCATAATGCTGACAGAAGAGCGACCACCGGCGATAAATCCAGACATTACAGCGGTGATTTCTCCTGGGGTCTGCGCAACTCCCTGAGCAAGTACTCCGTTATCTGCACACATTACAATCAGTGCTCTTTTATCTATATTAAAATTAGTACTTCCATAAATACCAGATAATTTGACTACAATATCCTCAAAATTTCCTAGGCTTCCAATAGGTTTCGCAATATTATTCCATTTGTCTCGAGCTACAGACATAGAGGAAGTATCCGGCGATTTAATGCCATTTAAACTATCAAAAAAATTCATATGTATTTTCCTTTCAGAGTTATTTCCACTGGTACAAATTTGTTTTCATCCAGTCGTATACATCCATTGAGTATGCGGTTTGAAGATTTTCGGATGTCATTACAGATTTAATATCACCAAAGGCTCTTGCGTAGCCTTTGTCCATGAGCAGAGCCTGTCTTCCAAAAGTCTTTGCAAGACTTAAGTCGTGTATAACAGATACGACTGCACGACCCGGAGCTTCAAGCCAGTTTTCTATTAGGGTGAAGATCTGCTTTTGAAACAGAAGATCAAGGTGGTTGGTGGGTTCATCGAGAATAAGAAGTCTCGGGTTTTGTGCGAATAGCTGTGCAAGAAATACTCGCTGTAATTCACCACCAGAAAGAGATAATACTGATTTATTAATTAAAGATGTAAGCCCAGTTATTTCGATAGCATTTGATATAAGTTGTTCATCCATATCACTCTTATTAGATAAGAAACCTGGAGAATAAGCATAACGGCCCATACTGACAACTTCTTTAACTGTAAATGAATAGCTGATTATGTTGTTTTGAGATAGTACACCAAAAAATTTAGCTCTATCGTTGGAACTGACTTGTCTTATATCTTTGCCCTCAATAAGAACTTCTCCGGAATAAGGAATTCCCTGAGCAATTGCATTTACAATTGTACTCTTACCTGCTCCATTTGGACCGATAATCATAAGCCATTGACCTTCCTTAACAGAAAAGTTGACGTCTTTGAGAATTTTGTACCTGCCAAATTGAACGTTCAGATTATTTACCTCAAGCATGAAGTTTCCTCCTTGAAGTATAAAATATGTAGATAAAGATTATAACGCCAATAAATGAAGTTACTACACCTATTGGAAGCTCCAGAGGATTTAAGAGAATTCTCGCAATGAGATCTGCTAACATCAAAAAAGTTGCACCTCCAAACAGAGTTGCAGGGAGCAACCTTTTATGATTAGGTCCTGTTACCATTCGTATAATATGAGGAGTTACAAGTCCAACAAAACCGATAATACCTCCGATGGAAACACATACGCCTGTAAGCCCTGACACAGCTACCATTATGGAAAGCTTTACTTTCTTGACGTTTACGCCTATGTGCCTGGCATTATCTTCTCCTATAGCAAATGCATTCAACTCTGCCATATGTACAAAAATTACTCCTCCAAATACTATCAATGCGCCAAAGAGAACCAGTGCATTGCTGTAGCTGCTGCCCGAGAGACTTCCCATGGTCCAGAATGTAATGTTTTTAACCTTGTCTGAGGCAAATGTGATTATTAATGACAATATGCTTGAAATGAACATTGAATAGATCACTCCGATGAGTATTATGGTATTTGTAGACAGAGAAAAGTCCAGCTTATACGCTAAGGTTAGGATTACTATAAGAGATAAAAAGGCAAATAGTATTGCCATAACCATAGTGCCTGCAAACGGCAGAGATGGCAGAGTTATTCCAAAAGCGATTGCAATTACAGCTCCAAGGGAAGCACCTGATGATACTCCAAGGGTGGATCCATCAGCAAGGGGATTCCTTAAAAGACCCTGCATTGCTGCACCACAAAGAGAAATAGATGCTCCAGTAAGTGCAACTGAAATAACCCGGGGAAGCCTCACCGACAGAATGATTGCCGGTGAAGTGATTGTTTCAGGGATAGGTAGAGACAACAATGTATTCCATAGTATTGTCACGGTATCTTTTAGGGGGATATTTACACTGCCCACTGAAACACAAATGGCAAAAGTAACAATAGTGACTAAAAAGAAAAGTAGATATTCAGTTAGACGAAAACCTTCACGTTTATTTGTCAATTTTGCCTCCGGATTATAATAAATTATTGTGCTTATCTTAAATCTCTAATTATCAATGAATTCAGACAGCAATAAAGCTCCTTCTGCGAGACGTGGACCAGGCCTAGAAAGCTCATCGTTTTGCAGGTTCAACATAGAGTTGCCTTTAACTGCTTTGACATTTTCCCAGCCTGTTCTTCCCTTTATCTCTTCCAATGGTGTAGGACCATCCCCAAAATACATTGCAATTGAGACGATATAATCTGGGTTACGCTCCAGAACTTGCTCTTCGGATATTTCTCCCCAACCATCTATATCTTCAAAACAATTCACAAGCCCAAGCATTTCTGCAATTTCATTCATAAAAGTTCCTTTTCCTGCAGTCCATAGACCGTACTCAAGAGGAGAAACTTCAAAGTATATTGTTTTCTCATTAGCGTCTTCAGGATTTCTTGAAACTTCTGCAAAAGTACTCTTCATTGAGTTGACTAGCAGATCAGCTTCTGAATCTTTGCCCATTAACTTACCTATCATGGAAATAGAAGTGTAAACTCCTTCAATATCGTGTGCATCAGATACCACAACCTTGATGCCAGCAGCCTCCAAGGCGTTGACTTGTTCCTCAGTTTGATCCATAGTGCCCATAATAAGAACTTGTGGCTTCAGGTCAATTATCTGTTCAAGATTGGTGTTCATGCCAGATTGAACAGATGTAACTTCAAGTACTTCCAGTGGATAATCACAGTATTCGCCTCTGCCTACAAGGGCATCTCCTGACCCAATGGCGAAAAGAATTTCGCAATCAGCCGGGGTGAGAGCAACAATTCTTGAAGCGGGTTCGTCTAGGTTAATTTCTCGACCCATCATGTCTGTAATGACGATTGATGTGCCTGTTGTTTCTGGTGGGGATGTAGGCTCCTCTTTAGGTGCGGTGCATCCAGTGAAAGCTGAGACCATAAGTAAAAGCCCCATCAGGATAAGTAATAACTTTTTGTTTTTCATAAAAAAACTCCTCTCTTAATTTTTCAAATGAAGTTAAGGTAGGAGCAAATAAAAATGCTCTCTGGAATCAGAGAGCAAAAAAATTGCGCATAATAGCTTGCCCCGCCCCCAAGTGGAATAATGTGTAATCAGGTCTCCCGGCTTGACTTCATCCTCCAGAGCGCCTTCCCGCGTTTGCAGTGGCTCATTGCTCTTTCGTCAGTTTTACGGTTATTGGGATAGCTCGGAAATTTCATCCGTATTCCCTCATGCATTTTGCATGGCGCTTTCGCGCAAATACACACGCTAAATTCATTTGTAAATATATAATACATTAAGAGACTGTTGGTTGCAAGGAGAAACTAAAATCAAATTTAATAATAAAAAGCCTGCTTAATCATAGCAGGCTTTTTAAAATGATGTTTATTATATGGTGGAGATAAGGGGATTCGAACCCCTGATCTCTTGACTGCCAGTCAAGCGCGATCCCAACTTCGCCATACCCCCAGACGTAAGAATATGATAGCAAATAGTTTACACAATTGCAAGACAATCGATGACAACCAAATAAGGATTGATTTACATACAGAGTAAATGTATAATTAAATCTATGTCGCATGATATAAAAATAACGATTTAGGAGGCGAATATGCAAAGCATTAATAATGAAAAATTAGAAGTTTCGATAAAGGATACCTGGGCAAATCCTGCCCCTCTTGGACTACTTGGATTTGGGCTTACCACTGTCCTGTTAAATTTGCACAATGCAGGTTTAATTCCAATGAGCAGCATGATTCTTTCAATGGGTATATTTTACGGAGGTATAGCCCAAGTAATCGCTGGTATAATGGAGTGGAAGAAAAATAATACTTTTGCTGCAACAGCTTTTATCTCCTATGGCATGTTTTGGAACGTATTTGTAGTTATGAAAACCATGCCAATCTTAGGTCTGGCAGCAGCTCCGGATGGAAGGGCTCTAGGTGCATTTCTATTTATGTGGGGACTTTTCACTTTTGTGATGTTTATCGGAACTCTTAGGATAAATAAAGCACTACAAATCGTATTTGGTACACTAACAGTTCTATTTATGCTTTTAGCAATTGGGGATTATACTGGCAATAGTTCAATAATTACAATCGCAGGATATGAGGGTATTTTATGCGGTTTTTCAGCTATATATACTGGGCTGGCTCAGGTAATTAATGAGGTGTATAAAAAGGATATTCTTCCTTTAGGTCCAGTAGTTAAATAATAATGGAAGGTGGAGAGAACTGATGAAGAATGTATTTAAACCTGGGATGATAGGTAATTTGAAGATAAATAACAGACTTGTCCTTCCACCTATGGTAACCTTTGGATTTGCAGATGAAGGCGGATATGTATCTGAAAGAAACGTTGAACATTATTCAAAAATAGCAAAAAATGGCATCGGATTGATAATAGTCGAAGCTACCTGCATTATCCCTGAAGGCAGGTTGGATCCGCGTCAGCTTGGAATATGGGATGATTCATTTATAGAAGGTCTTTCAAAGATTGCAAAGGCTGTACATGATGTCTCAGGTAAAGTTTTTATTCAATTACATCACGCTGGGATAAAGGCTAAAAAACAAATCACTGACATGCCTCTTACATCGTCAGATTACGATGATGGAAGAATGCTTGGCAGGGAGATGTCTAAAGATGAAATCAACAAGACCATAGAACAATTCAAGCTTGCCGCAGTAAGAGCACAGAAAGCTGGTTTTGACGGTGTAGAGATACATGGTGCTCACGGTTATCTGCTGACCCAGTTTTTTAATACAAAGGTGAACAAAAGACAGGATGAATACGGTGGAAGCTTTGAAAACAGAAACAGGCTTGCCACCGAAATATATGAAGCGGTAAGAAATGAATGTGGACACGATTTTGTAATAGGAATCAGAATGGGTTCAAATGACGACAATCTGGAAGAATCCATAAAAAGAGCTAAGTATTTTGAAAACTTAGGTTATGATTATCTTCACATTTCAACTGGATTTGATGTTACTCCTTCAGTAGAAGATGTACCAGAAGATTTTCCATGCAACTGGATAGTATATAGTGCTGTAAAAATAAAAGAAAATATAGATTTGCCTGTGATTGGCGTAAATATGATTAAGAAGGAAAAACAAATAGAATACCTGATCGACAACGGGTTACTGGATTATGTGGCATTGGGAAGAGCTCAGCTTGCCGATTACAAGTTTACCGAACATATGAAAAACGGCGAAGACATTCTATATTGCATCGATTGCAGACCATGCAAATGGTGGAGAGATGGAAGAGAGTGCCCCAGACAGGTACAGGCAAATGCTTCAGTTTAAAATTGTTGTTATTATAACCTAACATCAAGGGTATACATAAGTAGCGGATGTTCGGAGTTCAAACCATATCAAGGAGGTAAGATATGAATTATGTAGAATACGCTATACAGATGGAGATTGATGGAAGGAATTACTATCTTGAGCAAGCAGAAAAGAACAAGGGAACGGGTTTGGAAAAAATATTCAAGTTGCTTGCTGAAGACGAGGAGAAGCACGAGTGGCTTGTAAAGAATTATGCAAGTGCAGTAGGGTATGAGTTGTCAGAAGAAAATGCAATCACAGAATTCAACAACATTTTTAAAACAGCTGAAGATTTTAAGACAGAATTGAAAGCGGTTCCGGATCAAATAGATGCATACAGAAAGGCACTAAAGATGGAGAAGGACAGCATTGAGCTCTATAACAACATGAAGAAAGAAGCTGAGACCGATAAGGATAAGGCATTGTTCGATTATCTGATAAGACAGGAAGAGTATCATTATAAAATTTTTGATAATATTATTGAGCATTT
>JAVEXI010000011.1:0-44158 GCA_034004165.1 Gudongella sp.
ACAGCCCCTGCATTGCATTCGCTGGAAAGTTTACGATTGCAGCTTTAGCTCCATACATAAATATTTCTGCAAAATAATATCCCGAAGCCATAACCAAAGCTCCAACTAGCGGTGGTATAAACTTCATTTTCTTACCCCATGAAGTCTCCAATAGCAAACCAGCTATAAATCCTTCCAAGCCTTTTACAACTAGCGTTATCGGTGCATATGCACCCCATCCCAACAATATATCTGCAATTGCTGAGCCGATACCACCTACTATAAATCCTGCTTTTTTCCCATACATAAATGCCGCCATAAATACAACCATATCTCCAAGGTTTAGGTAACCGTATGCGGTAGGAGTTGGAATCTGAACTACCATAGTCATTACAGTCGTAAGAGCCATTAATAAGGCATAAATCACAAGTCTTCTAGAATCTTTCATGGTCATCACTCCTTAATTGTATCGTTACACTTAAGTTATGTAGTGTTAGTGTATCTATTTTTATAATAACACTTCATATTGATAATTGCAAGTGTATTTATGGCACTTGGTTTTGCTGGTATTGTGCAATTGTAAATTCAAATGTATAATTAAGATATAACGACTGGAGGACTGTAATATGAAAAATTATACAAAGGGGATAATCCTCGTACTCATCTCAGCTTTGGCATTTAGCTTCCTTCCAATTTTTATAGTTTTTGCATATGAAGGCGGAATAGATACGAGTACTCTTCTTATTATTAGATTTCTGACGGCATCAGCCATTTTTTTTGGCTACCTAAAATTGACTGGCCAGAACATAAAGCTGAATAAAGATGACCTTTTTAAGTTTTTTCTTTTAGGCGTGTTTGGGTACACTCTTCAAAGCAGATTCTTTTTCTCTGCACTGCACTATGTTACGCCAGCCATTGCCAGCATGTTCCTCTATACTTATCCGATACTTGTAAGTATAATTACATATTTCATAGACAAGGAAAAGCCTACAGCCAGGCTAATACAGGCTATTGCCATTTCCACTATTGGACTGGTTATGATAATGGGATTATCCATGGGTGCAGTCAATTTTATCGGAGTTGGTTTCGCGCTCTTAGCTTCTCTCGTTTATTCAGTCTACATAGTGTCAAGCAATCGTTTGATCAAACGTATATCTCCAGTGCTTGCAAGCTCGTACATAGCGTTGTTCTCTGCGTTGGGAACTCTGATTTTAGCAACCTTTACAGGTGGCTTTAACTTCAATTTTGCACCATCTGCATGGATTTATGCCTTTTTAATAGCCATAATATGCTCTGTAGTAGCCATGATTACATTCTTTAAGGGTATGGAGTACATTGGGCCAACTAAGACTTCAATTATAAGCCTTATGGAAGCCGTTTTTACTGTAGTCCTTTCTGCTGTAATTCTTCAGCAGTATTTGACTATTTGGCAGGTAATTGGCGGAATGGGAGTATTATTTGGCGCCTATTTGGTAGCAAAAGCTTAATAAATATTGGGAGGTATAAAAATGGACAAGGAAAAGTTTGTACCTGAAATTACATCAAAACTCAGAGGACGTTCTGTCATTGTGCCAGAAGTCATATACAAAGCGAGCGGCATCAAAATACTTGGAACTAGAATAAAATCACTTCTGTTCTCAACAGATGTTGCAATTATCAAAAACACAAATGCAGGCTCTATAATCGCTGTTTATCCCTTCACTCCTCAGCTGTCGATTTCCCATGCAATACTGGAAGTTGCCAGTGTCCCCGTGTTTATAGGGGTTGGTGGCGGACTTACAACTGGTGCCAGATCCATACAGATAGCCATGCAAGCGGAGCTTTTAGGAGCTTATGGAGTTGTGGTAAACGCACCTATGCAAAATGAGGTTATAAGAGAAATGAAAGAAATGTTAGACATACCAATTATAGCAACAGTTGCTTCATTAAACGACGACTACAAAGGCAAGGTCGAAGCTGGCGTAAGCATATTGAACATCTCAGGCGGAGCGGCAACTACAGAAATGGTTAGGACGATAAGAAACGAATTTGGACCTGAGTTCCCGATTATCGCAACAGGCGGTCCTACAGATGAGAGCATCTTAAGGACGATAGAAGCTGGAGCAAATGCAATAACCTATACCCCTCCTTCAACTGGAGAGATATTTGCAGATATTATGAAGAAATATAGGAACGAATTGTAACAAAAGGCCCCTACACTAGGGTCTTTTTTATTGGAATAGAATTTCATGCATTAACATAATTGGGGAGCATCTATGAAAACACTGATATTCCTGGATGGTAACAAACGTGCATCAGTCATTTTTGCAAACCACTATCTGATTTCTCACGGAGGTGGTTTCCTAGTAATTCCCGAAAAGAAAGTATCAGAATTCAAAAGATTGCTTGTAAAATATTATGAGGGTGAGGATTCATTTAGGAAAGATTAATGTATATCACAACTTAGAGTACAAATCCCATTTGAGAAAGAACAACAGAATAAAGTCAATTCATTCATCCTTTTTTTATGGAAACGGGAGAACGACAAGATTAAAGAATCTAGTCTTTCCTATCCACCGGGGCTCGTGTCATAATAGTGACAGGGTGTATAAACATATTATTACCAAGGATTTCAGGAACTTTTCAATAAAAAATTATATTTCCTTCTTACAGCAATTTGTGCTATAACAATATAAACCGACTCAATATATGTCGGTTTATATTGTTATAATGTCATTTATTTGCTACAATAACTTTGAGGTGAAAAAATGAGCCAATTTATAGAGTCAGAGATTTTAAAACTGAAAGAAAAATATACAGATTCAATAGCTAGAGAGATTGTATCTTTTTTAAATGCAAATGGAGGTACGCTTTTAATAGGTGTTAGGGATGATGGAGCAGTAGTTGGTGTCCAAAAAATTGATGAAATATTAAGAAGAGTTTCAGATGTAATTACGTCTCAAATAGAGCCCAATCCGCAAGATGAGATTACATCTGAATTAAGATTTGTTGATGGTAAAACGATCATTGCTTTAGAAATCAACAAAGGTATCAAAAATATTTATTGTCAGAAAAAATATGGATTTTCTTCAGCAGGTTGTACGATACGAATAGGTACATCCTGTAAGGAAATGACACCAGAACAAATTAAAATACGGTATGAGAAGAATTTTATTGATACTGAATATATGTTGAAAAGAAAGTCGAATTCAATGGATCTATCTTTTAGAGAACTGATGATATATTATACAGAGAAGGGCTATAAGGTCAATGACAAATCTTTTGCAACGAACTTGAATTTGAAAACAACAGATGGAAGTTTTAATCTATTGGCGGAACTTCTATCCGATAAAAATAATATTCCCTTAATTTTTGTAAAATTTCAGGGGAATAACAAAGCATCAATATCTGAACGGAGCGACTATGGATATGGATGTCTAATAACTTCGTATGAAAAACTAAAAAATAGATTAATTGCTGAAAATATTAATGTATCAGATACAACAGTGCGACCAAGAAAAGATATTTATCTATTCGATTTTGATTGCGTTAATGAAGCAGTTATTAATGCACTCGTTCATAATGATTGGACAATAACGGAGCCGCAAATTTCGATGTTCTATGACAGACTAGAGATTTTATCACATGGTGGATTACCAAGTGGAATGAGTGAGAGCCAATTTTTTGAAGGGATAAGTAAGCCGAGAAATACTACTTTAATGAGAATTTTCTTGACGATGGGACTGGCAGAACACACTGGTCATGGAATTCCGACAATTATCGATAGATATGGTAAGAATGTTTTTCAAATTGAAGATAACTATATTCGTTGCACAATACCATTTGATAAAGAGGTGTTATCCCAAATAGAAAAAAGGAATGTCGGTTTGAACGTCGGTTTGAACGTCGGTTTGAATAAAACAGAAACAAAAGCAATCCATCTACTTATGGAAAATCCAGCTTATAACGCAGAAGAATTAGCAGAAAAGATTGGTGTAACAAAGAGAACAATTGAAAGGACCTTTGCTAGTCTACAGAAAAAAGGATTTCTTGAAAGAATTGGATCAAAACGTGATGGAAGCTGGATGGTAATAAAATGAATAAACAAATGAGTCATTAAATTAGAAAATTAAAACCACATGAAGTTTGAAATAGTTAAAGAAAAGGATCAAGAATCTATTATGTGTACAGAACTAAAAGCATGACTCTGATGTTACACTACTGATACATGTCAAAAGGCTAACTTTATGGACTTTCTTTCCTGAGAATAGGATGATTTAAACTTAATATCGCCACCGGCACAGGAAAAACATACACAGCATTTCAAATAGTATATCGTCACTTGAAAAGCGGTATAAAAAAGAAAGTTCTGTACCTTGCTGACAGAAACATTCTCGTTGACCAGTCAATTCAGCAGGATTTTACCTCACCTGATAAAACTATACACAAAATAAATTTTGCTTAAAATGGCGGGGTTTCCTTTTTATATAATACTTATTTAACTTAATGATATTCCTCCTACACTGGGGGCTTTTGTCTATACAACTTCGATAAATCTGGTTTCAATTCACTAAACAACACTGCTGCAAGAACTGCAGCACAGCCTATTAAAAATCTTGTGGTTACTACTTCTTTTAAGAATATAACCCCAAGTATGCTGCCAAACACTGCTTCCGTACTGAATATTATAGCAACGTGAGTTGCTGATGTGTATTTTTGTGCGATATTCTGCCCAAGGAAAGCTAGCATGGAGCTGAAAATTCCTAAGTACAACATCGGTATGATAATTGAGTTGTTAAGCTGAGTGATCTTTGGTTCGAACATGAAAGCTAAAGCAAATGAACCAACCGTCGTTATTGCCATTTGCACTGTTGAAAGAACAAAACAGTCTGCATCTTTTGCGTAACGGTCTACTGCCACAACCTGCATTGCAAAGAATACTGTGCTCAAAAGAGAAAGCAGCTCTCCATATCCCATATGCATATTGGCATCAAAACTGAGAATTCCCACGCCAATAAAGCAGATAACAGCACTGCCTATTTCAAAGCTCGTGGGCTTTTTTCTGGTCAGTATCCAGTAAAAAAATGGCACCAATACCACGTTCGAGCTTATAATGAACGCCTGCACGCCTACAGTTGTGTGCTGCAGACCTATAGTCTGAAGTATAAAGCCTATAAACATCAGGATTCCAACTACAGCCCCTGCTTTAATATCAGCCATCTTAGCTTTTTTAAGCCTTTTATATGAAACTAAGAATAAGAAAAATGTGGCGATTAAAAATCTGAATCCCAACAAATAATATGGCGTCATATGGTCAAGGGCATTCTTAGTTACTACAAAGCCCGATCCCCATACAAATGCTACAAGTAATAGTGAAAGGTCTGCGATTAGCGTTTTCTTACGGGTCATTCTGATCTCCTCCGGATTTGATTATATATGAAGGCTGTAAAATAAACAATAGTATCTGATATTAACGATTTCTATTGATTTTTTTATGGATTGATTGTAAACTATTCTATGTGTAGATTAAGTTGACAATCAAGGAGTGTGACTATGAAGACAAAAGATTTAACAGCAATATCTCTTTTTACTGCGCTAAGCGCAGTTAGTTCATTTATTTCTATACCTGTAGGCCCTGTACCTGTGACTTTGCAGACTCTGGTTGTTCTTTTATCAGGGTTTATACTTGGACCTAAAAAAGCTGCTATTTCCCAGATTGCCTATATCTTGCTAGGGCTGTCAGGCTTGCCAATTTTTGCAGGATTCACTGGAGGCATCTACTCTTTTCTAAAGCCATCCTTTGGTTTTGCCATTGGTTTTGTGGCTGGAGCCTTTGTATCGGGAGCAGTTGTCAAAGTAAAAAGAAACCTGTTGGGTTTCTTTTTCGGAAGCCTGGCTGGCACTATATCGATTTATGCATTTGGACTCCCATATATGGCTTTTATTCTAAACTCAGTGATGAATAGTGGAATGTCCGCTTCAAAGATATTTCAAATAGGAATGCTAATCTTTATACCAGGTGATATCCTTAAGCTTGTAATCGCATCTCTTACAGGTTTCAGGCTTTCAAAAATATGGCGTTAAGGTTCTGTTTATATGTAACCATGTTCTGATCTAATGGATACCTCGCCTGACATAATATTTTCTATTCCACTCTCAAATTTAACCATAAGCTCACCGTCTTTGTTTATACTTATGGCTTGCCCTTTTCTTTCTTCTCTTCCCTGAATTACTATGACCTCTCTGCCTAAAACAGCTGATCGGTCTCTGCAAATATCGAGTGCTTTGTCTATTCCTTCTGACGTTTTAAACTCTGAATATAGAGTATCTAAATTTTTAAGAATGGCAATCAGAAGATCTGTCCTATCGACAGGTCTTTTTATCTGTGCATAAATTGAGGTTGCTTTTACTCGCAACTCCTCTGGTATCTCTTCTTCTGTCTGAAGCACGTTTATTCCTATTCCAAGAATGATGTAATTTACTATCCCCAGCTCGCTGTTCATCTCAGTAAGTATACCAGCTATTTTCTTGCCGTTTAAGATAATGTCATTTGGCCATTTAATTTTAGTTTCTACCGCAAATTCATCCAGAGCAAGAGAGACAGCAGCTGCACCTAGAAGAGTCAGCTTGGATACGCTTTCTGGCTTCGCCTCAGGTTTAAGGACTATAGAAGCATATATTCCCTTCCTACCAGGTGATGCCCAGCTTCTTCCCAGTCTGCCTTTTCCCTTTGTCTGCTCCTCAGCCAGAATTACTGTACCTTCTTTCAACTCCATAGTTAATTCCTTAGCTTTGTTGTTTGTAGATGGAAGAGAATCAAAATACAGTACGTTTTTTCCTATGACACTATTTTTAAGAGATTCCTCAATTTTTTCAGCAGAAATGTAATCAGGTGTGGATATTAATCTATATCCCTTGTTTGTAACAGATTCTATTTCGAAGCCAACCTTTTTTAACTGTTTTATATGCTTCCAGATTGCAGTCCGCGAAAGCCCAAACTCCTCAGACAGCTTCTGACCCGACAAATATCCATCCGCATTTTTGAGCTTTTCAATTATTTTCTGTTTCATGCTCGCCCTCCATATTTCAAAGAGGCTCTCCGCAGAGAGCCCCTGTTATATCAAATCTTTTAGTTTTCCAGTGACCTTGTACTCAGTTTGTTTTAGTTCTTGGATATCTCTTTTCCCCATCAGCATCATGATTATCTTCATCTTATGAATTGTGCCTTCCATATATTCCATGGCATTTGAAAGCCCACCGTGTACGAGATATGCCAGAAGTTCACCGCCAATGGCTGCAGCATCCGCTCCAAGAGCTAAAGATTTCACGATATCCAGGCTACTTCTTATTCCTCCACTTGAAATTATTTTTAAGTCGTCGGGCAGTTCTCTAACCTGTATCAATGAAGCCGCTGTGGGTATTCCCCATGAATATAACTCAGTATAGTCAAAACTTGGGTTTCTAAGGTTCTCTATCTCAATAAAATTTGTGCCACCATATCCAGATATATCAACGTATCTTACACCTATATCGTAAAGCCTTCTGGCAACGTCCTTAGATAAGCCAAATCCAACTTCTTTTACAATGACTGGTTTTTCGGTCTCTTTAACGATAGCCTCGATATTCCCGAGTATACCTTTAAACGACCTGTCGCCTTCTTCCATTACCATTTCCTGTGCGACATTAAGGTGAATTTGAATGGCGTCTCCATCTATCATTTCAATGGCTTTTCTGGCTTCTTCAACTGTTGCAAGCCCACTGAGATTGCTGATTACAATGCCTTCAGGTCCTATTACTTCTCTAACAATTTTAAACGATTCCCTAGCTTCTTCATCTTCGATTGCAATTGTCTGTGAACCTACAGCCATCGGTATCTTAAGTTCCCTTGCAAGAGTTGCCAGGTCTTTGTTAATCTCCTGTGAAAATTCAGAGCCACCTGTCATTGCATTTATCATTATTGGATATGAGATTCTCTTTCCTAAAAATGTTACGGATGTATCTATTTCATCAAAATCCAATTCAGGAAGAGCGTTGTGCAACAAAAATACGTCTTCCAGCCTGGTATCACCCTCGTATGAAGTTTTCAGGTAGTTTTCAATATGTTCCTTTTTTCTTACTTTTCGCATTTAAACCACCTTTCCTATATGTGCTCTGATTATTCAGCAGTATAATCTCCAAACATAGCTTTTACCAGTTCTTTTGTCGCCGCCGCATCATGGATGAAATAACTTATATCTCCCACATATTGTCCGTCGCCAGGAATAGTTGCAGTTTCGATGTTTTCGGTGTCAATTTTATTAGCTGCGACTGCACCTTTTAGCATCAGCTTCAACGGGATGTTTGTTTCAACATTGTCAAATGTAGCCTTAACCAGTGAAGGGAGCTTTAACAAATTCTTTGGCTTAACAGTTTGCTTTATTAGCTCTTTCATAAAATACTGCTGTGCTCTCGTCCTGCCAACGTCACCATCAGGATAGCCTACTGTCATATCATTGTTGTGTCTCCAACGCAAGAAATCGTGTGCATTCTTCCCATCCAGTGTCTGCTGATCGCCTTTTTTTATGTTAATCTTTAGTGGCGGATCTGCTGTTGGATCGTTATACGTCATGTTGAAGGGAACATCTATTGTAACCCCTCCAATTGCATTGACAACATCCTGAACAATCTGGTAGTCAACTTTTACGTAATATTCGATGTCGATATCAAGAAGATTTTTAACAGCTTCTACAGCAGCTTCTGAGCCGCCGTATGCATGTGCAGCATTAATTTTATCTTTCTTCCCCCTTACGTCAGTTCTTGTATCTCTGGGGATTGAGAGCAATGTAATTTTACCAGTATCCAAATTCACTCTTGTAAGCATCAAAGTGTCAGTTCTGGTACCCTTTGACTTCTTAACATCCTTTGCATCTACGCCCATCATAAGAAATACTATATCGTTAGTTTCTTTTTCGGGGGGCTCCTCTACCAAGGGTTCTTCAATATCTGTTCCCGGGGTCTCCGCGGATACTGGCTCATTGCTGACGAACTTGCCGCCAAACAGCCCGTAAAACAGTGCGAACACGGCGAGTGATGCTATAAAAACAGTTATAAATAGCTTTTTCATAATACACCTCATTCATAAGAATACTACACTAAATAATACTACAAATGAGGCTAGATTACAATTGTTTATAGCATCTGCGCGGTTACAATTTGGATACAATTCTATTACAATGCGCTTTGTTAAAGCCCTATTTGCTCATCAGCCTCTTTTCTCCCTCCAGAGCCCTAAGGTCTGTAATATCCTGGCTGAACTCCAAAGTTCCCATAAATTCTCCATTTTCATCTCTTACTGCAAAATAGGAAATGACTATAAATCTTTCGCCCATCTGAATCCAGAAGCTCTCAGAGTCCTTTTCACCTGATTTGAGGTCTTCAACGAGTTTTTCCACAACGTGCGCACTCTTTGGTGGATGACAATTTTCCACTGTTCTACCTATAACAGCTTTTGTCCTTGCAAAGATTCTTTCCTTTCCATTGGAAAAATACTTTACAACATTGTCTTTATCTACAAAAGTGAAATCTCCTGGAAGGTGATTTAGCATCAGATTAAGCTCTTTTGTTGATAGAATACCTGTGTCAAATCTTATGGATCCGCTGTCTGTTATTCCTTTTTCATATTCCTCTTTTACGACTTTTACTCTTTTCAACTCCCAGTCGATTTGTGGGGGTATCAATGTATATCCGATTTCATCTGATCCTTCGTAGACCTTTATCCATTCATCTTCAGACAGGGTCTCTAAACACATCGGAAACAGTATGCTCTCTTCCTTAAAAATCATGTCATCAGCCTGAGTTATAGCGGCATTTATCTTTTCCTTAACTTCATTTACATCTCCGCTAAATTCTGCAAGTGATTTTCTCGCTTCTTTTATCTTCTCTCTTATTTCATCGTCTACTCCCCACATAACCTGTGGTGGCGCAGTAATTCCTGCAGCTTCAAGAAACGGAAATATGAGATTTTCTTTTCTACTGTAATGCTTATCTATATCCCAAAAAAGGTTTACACTCTCCATTAGCTTAAATCGGTTGTCGTCTGATGGATCAGCTTCAAATTCTTTTAATTGCTGAGGAATTGTCTCCTTCATCAAAGCTAACAAAGCTTCATTTTCCTGTTTCATCGTGAACACAGGATGCCCTGGAACGGTTTCTGGGTGATGATACTCTTCCAGTTCGCCTTTAAAAACTTCTGCGTGAACATCGCACAAGTTCTGAATTTCCTCTATAGGCAGACCGTCTTTGACCAGTTGAACTTCAAGTCTTGAAATCTCAACTGGTGAAATCCCAGCGATTACATCTGCAAACTTTGCTTTTACTTCACTTACTGTTTTGCCTGCGTGTAGCTCCATTATGACTTCTTTCAATTTAGCCTGCCTCTCGCTGTCATCCATCGTGTTTTTTCTATTATCAATCAGTTCACTCATGTTATACCTCCTCGTATTCATTCTTCGCTATATCTACCCAATTAAATTGACTTGAAAACCCGACAATTGAATTATGGTATGCAACGCAAAAAAACCACCTCAGATTCATCCAAGGTGGCTATTACATCTATTTATTTGAACTCTCTCATTACTCTTACTGCCTCTTCAATATATTGATCTGCCTTCGCAAGCATCCTATTGTCAACCTTCATCCCGTTATCTCTGAGTGCAATCATGTAATCATGCACAAAGCCTGTTGAAACAAATCCTTCATTTGCGGAGAAGCTCTCGTACGCTCTGTAAACATTTTCTAATAAGATGTTGTCATCGTATGCCGCAATAGGGGTATTTGGCAACCCCTTCATAAATGCAGTCAATTTAGATTCATAGCTCTCTAGAAGTATTTCCTGTCTCGGTCCAGAGATATATCTGTTCATGTAACTTTCTACGTTTATGATTCGTTTCCCAAGATCTTCAAAGCTTATTAGGAATGTATCCTCTGCGAATGGTGGAGAGTCTGAATCAGTTGCCATCAAATCAAGATACTCTTTCCACTCCTCTGTAAGCTTCGATTCATACTTCAAAAGAGATCTGTAATCGACGACTGGCTCAACTTGCATTCCATCTGCCATAAGCTTGTAATGACTTTTGACAGCTTCTTCAACTTTTTTCTTCAGATTTTCGTCCTCTATTTTAGCAATATTTTCTCCTGAAAGGAATCTGTCATTTCCCATAAGGTCTCTTAGCTTATCTATGCCTTCCATGTTGTTTATCTCATCTCTCAAAGGACCTATTCCCTCGGTCAGGGCTTTTTCCAGCCCATCAATCATGCTGCTTGCTTCAAGCTGTCCCATTTTCGGAATATTTTCTTCTACAAATTTCGCTATTTCCGATGTCGCCCCAGAATCTAAAATCTCCGCAAAGCTTTCCATAATCGAGATTTTTTCTTCCTCTTCTGCTTCCTCTACTGGCTGTTCAACCGGTGGACTTTGTGGTTCACCCTGTGGCTCTTCCTTTTTTTTGCAGCCAGTTACTGCAAGCATTAGTACTAGCGCCAGTATCAGGAAAATATATACTTTCTTCTTCACAATCTGCACCCCCTTGTTCCCAGTTAATTATACAATTATCTTATACCCACAAAAAAGATGTATTTTGGGCTAAGTCTTTACAATTCAATTACAATTTGAAGTTTTGCCCCTGCCATATATCATTTTCTTTCAAATATTTATCTATTGCTGAAATTACTGACAGTTTGTTTTTTCCCCATTCTGGAAGGAACAGTAGAGATTTATATCCATCTCCGGTCAACCTGTGAATAACCATGTCCTCGGGCAGTATAGCCAGTGCTTTTCCTATTAGGCTGACGTATTCATCAAGTGTCATAATAGAAAAAGGTTCTTCAAGATACATTGTGTATAAATCTGTATCTCTTTGTATATACAGTGAATGAAGCTTTATTCCCCACGTAGATGTACTCGCAACATACTTTACAGACTCTATCATCTGATCGAATGTTTCCCCTGGCAGCCCCAGAATAAGGTGGGTTACAACTTTTATTCCTCTCTTCTTAAGCTCGGATATGGCATCTTCATAAGTCTTAAGTCCGTAGCCTGTTCTAAGCAGTCTGTGAGATTCAGGATGTATAGTCTGTAATCCCAGCTCCACCCACAAAAATGTCCTTTTATTAAGCTCTTCTAGATAATCGAGAACCTCTAAGGATAGGCAATCTGGCCTTGTAGCTATAGCAAGCCCCACAACTCCTTCCTGATCAAGAGATTTTTCGTACAACTCTTTTAATTTTTCTATTGGTGCATAAGTATTAGTAAATGACTGAAAATATGTAATAAATTTATTAACATTCCATTTCTTTCGAGCTATATTCATTTGGCTCTTTATCTGTTCTGCAATCTCTAAGGTCCCAATGGTGAACTCTCCTGCCCCTCTTTCACCACAAAAAAGGCACCCTTTATCGCCTAAGTGCCCGTCTCTGTTGGGACAGGTAAACCCTCCGTCTATGGAAAGCTTACCTGTCTTTTCTCCTAAAATTTTCTTAAGTTCACCACTTAAATTGTTGTATCTCTTGCCATCTTTCATTTTAGTCATCCTGCTCTAACATCATCTGTATTATTGCACTGCTCATTTTTTCTATCAACAAAGCAGATTTATCCCATTTAATCTCATTTGGATTCCCATCGTTAAAAAGAGCATAGATTCCCGAAAAACCACGCTTATAAAGAGCACTGTACTCTTTTCCAAGATACCCAAATAGCCCCGCCACGGGGACATTGTATTTTTTTGCTATGTCTGTCGTCGTCATCATCCCTTTATGAAGTCTATGTCCTGCTCCTGCACTGTCAGTACCAGTAAGAACAAAGTCAGCCGTTTTAATTTCTTCATCTGCTCCGAGAATTTCTCTGAAGGCATCCACAAATGAAATAATTCCGGCCTTTAAGAAAGCTGAAACTCCAGCACCTGTTCCGCCTCCAGCTCCAGATCCAATAATTCTTTCAACATCGCAGCCAGTTTCTTTTTCGACTTCCATGGCATAGTTTCTAAGCCCCCTATCCAAGGACTGAATCATTAAAGGTGTTGCGCCTTTTAGTGGCCCATATTCGTAAGCAGTGCCTCGTATTCCAGAATAATAGTTGCTGGAGTCAGAGACGACGGTAAATTTACTTTCCATGAGTCTGGGATCTACCCCATCTGTGTTTATAGATCTGATTGCATATAGACCTTTCCCATTGAGCGACACAGATTCGCCAAAGCTGTCATTAAATTTTAGTCCAAGCTTACTTAATAGCCCTATGCCGCCGTCATTTGTAGCTGTCCCTTTAGTAAATAAATAAAATTCCCTGTAACCTTTGTTCAAAGCGTCCTCTATAAGTTCACCTGTGCCAAATGTTGAAGTAATCAAAGGATTCCTTTCTTCTTCTGCTATCCTCCAAAGGCCTGATGCTTGTTTAAGGTCAATAACAGCTAGCTTACCTTCTTTTACAGCATATTTGCCAGTTATTTCCCTACCAAGGGGATCATGGCATTCAGCTTCTATAAGCTTTCCACCAAACGCTGTCATTTGACTTAATGGATTATCTCCCTTAAGGAGCGGATACCTTATTATCTCTGCATCAGAAATAACTTCTCTTATCCCCTTTTCCATATAGTCAGTCATATCTTCGGCTGACATCCACTCACGCAAACCGCAAGGGGCAATTATTATTTTCATTTCATCATACCCTCTCAATCAAATCTGGTAAGATATTACCCAATTGTCAGTAGGTTTATTCTCAAAAATAAATAAGGGCGGGTATTTCCCGCCCTTCAAAGAATCTCAATTATTTGAAGCTCTTTGCAAAGTTTCTTCCAAACTCTCTACACTCTTCTTTTGCAGCTTCGTCAGGATTGTAAAGCGCCTTTATACCTGGCTGAACCAGTTCAAATTTTGCTTCTTCGAGTCTCTTGTCCAGTATACCTACTGACTCTCCACTCCATCCATATGAACCAAAGCTTGCAGCTTTCTTCTTCTCGAATCCAAGTCCGGCAATCATATCTAAGAGTCCTCCAATTGAGTGAAGTATACTCTTGTTAATTGTAGATGATCCTATGAGAACTCCCTTTGACTTGAATATCTCAGTTACTATATCATTTTTATCCAGCAGGGCTGCATTCTGTAATTTTACGTTTACCTCTGGGTCTTCTTCTCTTATTCCTTCTGCTATTGCCTCTGCCATTCTTCTGGTTCCGTGCCACATTGAGTCGTATACCAGTGTTATTTGGTTTTCCTGATAAGCATCTGCCCACTCAAGGTATTTATGAACTATTTGTGCTGGGTTATCTCTCCATATAACTCCGTGGGAGGTGGCTATCATACTTAGAGGTAAGTTGAAGCTCAGAACTTCGTTTATCTTCATAGTTACAAGCTTGCTGAATGGAGTAAGTATATTCGCATAATACTTAATTGCCTCAGTAAACAGTTCGCATTGGTCAACTAAATCGTTAAACATGTATTCTGAAGCATAGTGCTGTCCAAATGCATCATTTGAAAATAGAATGTTTTCTCCACTCATGTAAGTAAACATGCTGTCTGGCCAGTGAAGCATTCTCGCCTCGACAAATGTTAGAGTTGAGTCACCTATGTCTAAAGTGTCTCCTGTTTTAACTTCAACAAAGTTCCAATCCTGATGATAATGTCCCTTTATAATGTTCTTTCCATTCTTAGTACAGTAAATAGGAGTATCAGGAATCTCCTTCATAAGTAGTGGCAGCGCCCCGCTGTGGTCACTTTCAGCGTGCTGCTGAATGATGTAGTCTATTTCGTTTAAGTCTATTTCTTTCTTCAGGTTAGCTACAAATTCTTCTGCATATGGTCCCCAGACGTTGTCAATAAGTACAGTCTTTTTGTCTCTTATAAGATATGAGTTGTAGGACGAACCCTTGTCTGTTGAGTACTCATCACCGTGGAATCTCCTAAGTTCCCAGTCAATTTTCCCAACCCAGGTTACTTTGTCTGTTAATTTAAAGCTCATGCCAAAACCTCCTTATTTTTCTTGATTACCCTTACGTTTTATTATACCCTCTTTTCAATAGCTTATATCAATGCTATTCAATTCTTTCTAATCCTTCTCTGTCAGTAATAATTATGCCTCTTTGCCCCTTAAGCCTGATGAGTCCTTGGTCCTGAAAGCTCGTAAGCTTTCTTGACAGAGTCTCCTGGCTCATTCCAAGATGAGATGCCCAGTCACCTTTACTCATTTCAAGCCTAATTTCGCCTTTGCCGTCATCCATCTCCAGAATCTTTCCGGCTATCCTCCTTTCAACTGAATGAAGACTTATTCCTTCAACCAGAGTTTCTGCTTTCTTAAGCCTCTGACTCATTTCATCCAGTATCTTGAAGGCAATAGATGGATGTCTCGCCATAAGATCTTTAATATCTCTGCCATCTATCCTGCACATTATCGTCTTTTCCAGTGCAATTGCAGTGTCAGATGCAGGTTCACTACTAAATATAGCAAGCTCTCCTATGAACTGCCCAGATCCAACTACTCTTAAGACCTGTTCTTTCCCGGTATCACTGTATCTTATTATTTTTACGCTGCCTTTGTGGATAACATAGAGGCTTTCCAGTATATCTCCAGAATTATATATACTCTCGCCTTTTTCAATAGCTGTCTCTGTAGTAATCATAGCTATTTCAACCATCTCATCATATGTGAGATTGCTAAAAATCGGTACCATCTCTATACAATTCTGTCCTCTATCGTTGCAATTACAGTTCATCGCTATTCTCCAGTCTGCAATACTTTCTTTCTGCTGAACCCTTTGTCACCAAAGCCCAGAAGTCTTACAGCATTTATTATTACCAGAAGTACACTCATTTCGTGAACCAACATGCCAAGCGCTAGATTTACTGTCTTTAACAGCACCCCTGCAAGTAACATAGCAGCTACAGCTATGGCAAAATAAATGTTCTGCTTCATATTGTTCACGGTGGCTCTGCTTAGCCCAATAGCATGTGATAGTTTCCGAATTTCCTCACTTAAAAGAACCACATCTGCTGTTTCCATAGCGACGTCCTTGCCTGCGCCTCCAATAGCTATTCCAAGCTCTGCAGATGCAAGTGCAGGTGCATCGTTAACCCCATCACCAACCATGCCAGTTGCTCCATAGGTTTGCTGAAGCTCCGACAAAACTCTTACTTTATCCTCAGGGAGGAGCTCTGCATAATAGCCATCCAGACCAAGTTCTTCTGCAATAGCCCTTGCTGCCCTCTCATTATCTCCAGTGAGCATAACTATCTTTTGAATGCCTTGTCGTTTTAAATTTCCTATCAATTTCTTCGCATCTGAACGGACTACGTCAGCTACGGCAATTATACCCAGTATCTTGCCTTCTGACCCAATCAAAATAGCAGTCTGCCCCTTGTCTTCTTCCTGCTGAAGCACCTTCTCATACATGTCAGTTTCACAGCTATTTTCCTGCATTAGCTTACGGTTTCCAAGGTAGTATTTCTTACCTTCAATGGTAGCTGCTATTCCCTGCCCTGTGATAATTTCTGCTTCTTCAGGATGTCCTTCCACACTTCCAAGCACACTTTTAGCGTGTTCAATTATTGCTCTTCCCAGGGGATGCTCCGAGTAGCCTTCGCCTATGGCAGCTATTCTTAAGAGCTCCTTTTCATCAATTCCATAAGCGTGAACTTCTGTAACAGCAGGCTTTCCAACTGTCAGTGTTCCCGTCTTATCAAATGCAAGCACTTTTATTTTCCCCAGGTTTTCCATAATCTCTCCGCCCTTAACGAGGACTCCATGTTTGGCTCCATTTCCTATTCCAGCGACTATGGATACCGGAGTGGATATGACTAGAGCCCCTGGACATGCTATTACAAGTAGCGTAAGCGAAAGCACAAGGTCTCTGGTTATCAGATATAATAATGCAGAAAGTACAATTATCCCTGGAGTGTAATACCTTGAAAACTTCTCCAGAAACTTCTGTGTCTTTGCCTTCTTATCCTGAGCTTCTTCTACCATCTCAAGGATTCTGGCGAAGGTGGTGTCGTCTCCCACCCTATCGGCACTTATCCTAAGATAGCCTGATTCTACTATTGTTCCCGAAAAAACCTCATCGTCTTTCTGTTTGTTGACAGGAAGTGACTCTCCTGTAATATTTGCCTGATTTATATAGGCATTGCCTTCTAGTACGTGCCCGTCTACAGATATTTTCTCCCCCGGTTTCACGACTACAATCTCACCCTCAACGACATCTTCAGGATCAATTTCAATTTCTACGCCATCTCTTATTACCCGTGTTACATCAGGAGCCAGGTCAAGCAGTGCCCTTATAGACGATCTTGTCTTTTCTATTGTCCTCGACTCAAGGTAATCCCCAAACATGAATAGAAACGTTACTGCTGCAGCTTCCCAGTATTCTCCAATAATGAGGGCTCCAATAACCGCAATGGTCACAAGAGCGTCTATTCCAAGTAGCTTATATTTTAGCGCTTCGAATGCATTCCTAAAAATAGGTATCCCTGCAACGGCTGTAGTCGCAAGCATAAAAAAGACTGTAATCGGAGCATATCCGTACATTCTCTTTAAAAGATATGAAACTGTAACAAGAGCAGCCGCAAAAATGACTCTCTTCTTTTTGTCAAACCTTGCCATTGCATAATCCTCCTATTTCTCTTTTAGTACTTCAAATCCAAGCCTTGCAATCTTATTTTTGATGGTCTCTGAATCTACGACTGTTTCATCGTATTCAAGCTTAATTTTAGAAGTATTAAAAAACACCTCGTATTCTTTGACACCTTCTGTCTTCTTTAACATGCCCTCAAGCTTCATAGTGCAGGATGGGCAGGTAAGCGTATCCAGTTGATATGTTTTTTTAATCATTAAAATCCCCTCCTATTTTCTTCATAACACAATCTTAACAGACTTCCCAAAAAAAATCTTTGACCTGGGTCAAATTTCGATTGAATTACATTATTCCGGATAAAAAAATACCCCAAAATCAACTTGATTTCAGGGCCGATGATGCTCCTTTGCTAAGTTCTTTAATTACTCCCGCTGTCACCACTATGCTGCCTAAAAAGGAGAGCACATTTGCAATGGGTTGACTGAGTATAACACCCTCGATGCCTAGTATTCCAGGTAAAAATAAGATCGCCGGGATAAAAAACAGTCCTTGTCTTGAAATAGATATGAATGATGCGCGAGTGCTCTTTCCAATGGTTTGCACCAGCATATTTGCAGATATTATCCAGGCAGACAGAGGAAGCGTCAAACTCTGATATCTGAGAGCCCTGGTGCCTATCCTTACCACTTCCAGGTCTTCTTTTCTAAATAGCTTAATAATATATGGCGAAAATATGAAAGCAGCTGCTCCTACTACAACCAGAAAACTGACGACAACCCTAACAGTGTACCAGAAAGCCTTCAGAACACGGTCAAAGTTTCCTGCTCCATAGTTAAATCCGCATACAGGCTGAAAACCCTGTGCAAATCCTAGTACGGCAGATACCGAAAACTGCATTATTCTCGCTACAATAGATACTGCTGCAACTGCAGCATCCCCAAATGCTCCTGCACTAAAATTTAGAAATATCATTGCAGTGCTGGCAAGTGTCTGTCTATAAAAAGAAGGTATCCCATTTTTAAAAATCTCTTTGAATATTTTAGTACTCAGTGTGTAGTTCTTAAGTTTTATGCTTACATTATCTCCTACACTCGAGTTTCTCATCAGCAGCGAAAATCCAACAAACTGGCTGATTATTGTCGCCAGTGCTGCTCCTCCAATGCCCATATCAAGCACAAATATAAATATTGGATCCAGAATTATATTGAGAACTCCACCAATCCCAATCCCAATCATGGCATAAAATGCATTCCCCTGAAACCTTAATATATGGCTCAATACAAAAGAGTTCATCATATATGGCATTCCTATCAGAATAAACCTGATGTAATCCTTAGCATATGGAGCAATAGTTTTAGTTGCTCCAAGAGCCATTACAAGCGGATCAAGGTAGATCAGACCTAAAACTGCCAGGACAATGCCCGTTCCCAGAGAAGTAAAAAAACCTGTTGCTGCTACTTTTTCAGCCATCCTTTTGTCTTTTTGACCTAATAGTCTTGAAATATAGTTTCCAGACCCTGTGCCAAATGTAAATCCAATTGCCTGAATTATAGCCATTAGCGCAAAAGATACTCCTACAGCAGCTGATGCACTGGTACTTATTTTGCTGACAAAAAAAGTATCCGCCATATTGTATATTGCGGTTATCAGCATACTTACTATGGTTGGTGCTGCCAGAGAATTAATTAGTTTTTCGACCGGTTCTTTGGTCATCTTTCTGTGTTTTTCTTCTGAAGTTATCAGTTGAGGCATTTCTATCACGACCTGTCAGAAAATGTATATCCTATTATTTAGGTTAGCACTATTGCCCTTTCGAGTCAACTTAACCGTGACTGACGTCTAAACATTTACTGCAAAATGATGCATCCTTCTGATATAATAAACATAGATAATGATTTCAGGGGGCTTATCATGAACTTCCTCTTTATGATACTAATAGGATATGTATTTGGATGCCTGCAGTTCTCATATTTTATAGGCTTAATTTTTGCTAAAACCGATATCAGAACGCTGGGACATGGCAATGCGGGCGCGTCTAATGCTTTTCAGTCCTTGGGGTGGAGATTTGGCGTTGTTGTTGGAATTTTAGATATTCTAAAAGCTATTGCAGCCATTGTACTTGCAAAAATGCTTTTTCCACAGATGGCACTTGAAAATAGTCCACTGGTTGCTTATATAACTGGTGCAGCCGTAATTATCGGGCATAACTATCCTTTTTATATGAAATTTAAAGGCGGTAAGGGCACAGCATCCAATGTAGGTCTTCTTTTTGCATTGGATTGGAGACTTGGACTTATAACTGTTCTTATCGTTTTAGCAGTCACATTGATTACAGATTATATTTCAATCGGTACCATGTCCATGCTGGCGGTCATGCTCCTGTATAACCTTATTATGAAGCTGTCTCCGCTATGTAATCTTATAGCTTTGGGACTTGCACTGCAAAGCTTCATTAAACACATACCCAATTTTAAGAGAATATCAAAAAAAGAAGAAAACGGGCTTCGTAAAGCCCTTAAAAAGAACAGGGCATAGTCATTTAAGACTATGCCCTTAATTTATTTTCTCTTCTTCTTTTCACTGGCTCTTTCTATTTTAACCTTCTGTCCCTTAATTCTCTTTCCATCAAGTCCAGCAATGACAGTGTCTGTGTAGCCGCTGTCAATTTCCATAAATGTAAATCTGTCATATACGTCAATATTGCCAATCAGCTTCTTTGAAAGTCCTGTCTCTTGGAATATAGCTGCCAATAGATGTCTAGGGCTGAAGCCATGTTCTTTTCCAAGGTTTACATGCAGTCTAGTAAGTCTTCCTGCATACTTCTGTTTCTTTCCACCGTCTTTTTTGCCGTCTCTTGACTCAAAGGTACGCATCTTTTTGCCTGTATCTACCATGTCCAGTTCTTCGTGTCCGTCCAGCATTTTATTTTCTTCTGTGTACATCTTTAACAGGGCACACGCGATGTCAAAGGAATTGTACTCCTCTTGGAGCAGGTTGTCTATTATACCTGAGTGTTTACCTAGTTCTTCAGAATCCAGTACTTCACGAATTTTTTGTGCCATACTCTCAGTGTACTGAGCCTGGATATCTTTCAGCGTAGGGAGATCTCTTCGCTCTATAGAAGTCTTAGTATATTTTTGTACATCTTTAAGCTTATATATTTCACGGCCTGCTACAAAGCTGAAAGCTTTACCGGTTCTTCCTGCTCTTGCAGTCCTTCCGATTCTGTGTACATAATACTCTTCATCCTGTGGCATATCGTAGTTTATTACCATATCTACATCGTCTACGTCAAGCCCTCTTGCTGCCACGTCAGTTGCAACCAGTATATCTATTGTTCCTTTTCTAAACTTGCCCATGACCGTATCTCTTTGTGCCTGTTTGAGGTCTCCGTGGAGTCCGTCCGCAAAATATCCCCTTGCCTGTAGGTCAGAGGTTAATTCATCAACCTTTTTCTTAGTATTACAAAATACTATTGTCAGTTTAGGGTTGTAAATGTCGATCAGCCTGCTTAGAATTTCAGTCTTCATGTGGCTCTTAAGCTCAAAATATGCCTGTTCCACCTTTGGGACTGTCAATTCTTTGTGAACCACCTTTACAAACACTGGATCATCCTGGTATCTGGAAGCAAATTTTCTTATTTCTTCAGGCATTGTAGCTGAAAAGAAAATTGTCTGTCTCTCTTCTGGCAGAGTATTCATAACCAGCTCTATGTCATCCCTAAAGCCCATGTCGAACATTTCGTCAGCTTCGTCTAGTACCATGTACTTGACCTTTCCTGGCTTCAGAGTCCTTCTGTTTATATGATCTATAACTCTTCCTGGTGTTCCAACGACAATCTGAACTCCTGCTTTTAGAGCTTTGATTTGTCTGTCGATTGGCTGTCCGCCGTACACCGGAAGAATATTGAGTCCTTTGATGTATTTTCCCAGCTTTCCAATCTCTTTTGCAACCTGAATAGACAGCTCTCTCGTTGGGCAGAGTATAAGTGCCTGCAGAGTTTTATCCTCAGGGTCGCACATCTCCAAGAGCGGAATACCAAAAGCTGCGGTTTTTCCTGTGCCTGTCTGAGCCTGGCCGATTATGTCCCTGTTCATCAGAAGTACAGGGATTGCCTGTGTCTGTATTGGAGAAGCCTCTTCAAATCCCATTGATTTGATACCTTTCTTTACGGCTTCAGACAATTGCATTTCTTCAAATCTTAGTTTTTCCATTAAAATATTTTTCCTCCTTAATTATCAACCTGTAAAGTATATACTTTACAGGTCTGAATTGCAAGGTTTTGTTTTCTAATTAAATATAAATCTAGTTCTGCTGTGATATTCTTCTCCCCTCTTAAGTATATTGTCGGGTAGAAATTTCTGATTTATCGCATCTGGATACCACTGAGTCTCCAAAGCAATACCGTGGTATTTCTTAAGTCTTACATCTTTTCCAAACGTTGTTTTTTCATCGAACTTATTTCCAGCGTACACGACGACAACTGGTTCTGTAGTCTGCACCGACATCCTTACGCCACTCTTTTCCGAAAATAGTTCTATTTCATTAACCGTAGACTTATTCAAAATAAATGGGTGATCATACCCTAAGGTTTCTTTAAGTTCCTGGTCTTCAAGGTTCATATCTCTTCCAATATACTTCTCTTCTCGGAAATCGAAAACAGTCCCTTCCGTATTTTTTATACCTAATGGTATAGAATTACCATCCAAGGAAATATATCTGTCAGCATCTATCCTCAACTTGTGGAAAAGAATATTATCTGAAAAATCATCGTCTAGATTGAAGTAGGTATGATTAGTAAGTGTTATCAGTGTATCTTTGTCAGATCTTGCATTATAGTCTATTACAAGGCTGTTGTATTTTCCAAGTGTATACTTAATATAGGTTTGAAGGTTGCCCGGAAATCCATTTTCCCTATCTTTGTCAAGGTGTTTTAATACAAGTGAAATACTCGTAGCATTAATTATTTCTTCGTGGAATTCCCAAGCAACTTTTCCGAAGCCATGGTTACCACCGTGGAGACAATTCGCTCCCTCATTGCTATCCAGTTTATATACATCGTCTCCAATGGTTATTTCAGCTCCGGATATTCTTCCGGCAACTCTTCCTATAGCAGCACCAAAGCTGTTTTTGTCTACAAGATATTCATCCAAAGTATTATAACCCAAAACTCTGTTATATCCCTTATAGTTTATCTCTCTTATTATGGCGCCATATTCGATAATTTTCACGACAAGTCCATTCTCATTGTCGAGAGTGTACTCATAAATCTCTTTGCCATTCATCATCCCAAATTTTTCTTTTGATATCTTCATAAAAGTTCCCCCCAGAAGAAATTTTATTCAAATAATGCCTTGTATTCACTATAACCTTCGGCATCAAGTTCTCCCTTTGGTATGAACCTAAGTGCTGCTCCGTTGATACAGAATCGCAGTCCTCCTTTTTCCTTTGGTCCGTCATTAAATACGTGTCCCAGATGAGAATCTGCACCTTTACTTCGCACCTCAGTTCTTACCATAAAATGTGTCAGATCCTTCTTCTCTACAATTGATTCCAAATCTATTGGCTTAGAAAAGCTTGGCCATCCGCATCCTGCATCAAATTTGTCCTTGGATGAGAAAAGCGGTTCGCCAGATACGATGTCGACGTATATACCATCTTCATAAAACTGATCATATTCACTGGAAAAAGGTCTCTCTGTTCCGTTTTCCTGTGTTACTCTGTAGGATATATCACTAAGAGATAGCTTTAGTTCTTCTTTAGACGGCTTCTCATATGCTCGTTTCATAATGCACCTCCATAATTTTGCACTGATAGCATACTATTTCTACCCCTTAAGAAGGAATATTACTTATAAAATACATTTTGGTAGAATTTTACTTGACAGCAATAACTGTCTGTGATTTTATATAATTAGGATGATTGCATGGTAAAGACTAGATATTTCAAGGAGGTCTAAAATGTACCATAGTATTCTTGATTATTTACCCTCATTATTAGCAATTTCAGTAATATTAGCGATTGCAATTGCAATTTTTGTAATCTTTAGATTAGTGCACAACAAAAAGGCATAATGCAAGTAATTCTGTATCTATATATTTTGCATAATAAATACCTCTAGATTGATATTTAATAATGTCGATTTAGAGGTATTTTGTATATAACAACGTATTCTTTCTAAAAACAAAAAAATTTGGCGCAGCAAATATAAAAGTTACAAAATGGTTAATATTTGAAAAAACTCAAAATATTTTATTGACAAATAGCACTTCAGTCTATATAATAAACCTACAACTTGTTATTGGGTTGTAGGTTGTTATTATGAATCTATAGAAAGGAGGGCACATATGATAATCGGACAAGGAACTCTAATTAAGAACAAACACGATAATGTAGAAATTGAAGAGTACAAAATGAAGATTTTAGATGAAAGATGGCTTAACGAAGTAATCGATCTTCAAATGCACGTTTACGATAATCTACCAAATAAAGACGTCCTATACGTTGACTCATATGATGATATGCTCTCAGACATGGAAGATGGAGCAAAGATCATAGGAGTTTTGAACAGTAAAAAAAGACTGGTTGCTTACAGATATATCGCTTTTCCTGGTAAGGACAGCAGAAATCTGGGTTATGATATAGATATGCCGGTAGATCAGCTTGACAGCGTAGTACACTTGGAAACAACTGTTGTCGACCCGCTGTACAGAGGAAACAGTCTACAGAGTCTCACTCTTCAGGCTGCTTCAAAGATTGTAAGAGAAGATGGCTACAGACATCTTTTGTGTACAGTATCTCCGTACAATTTCTACAGCCTTTACAACATTATGATGAATGGGCTTAAAATTAAATCACTGAAGAGAAAATACGGCTCAGAAGAAAGCGGAGACGAAGGTCTGTGGAGATTCATATTGCACAGCGATATGGAGAAGAGGCTTTTCAATCCTGTGGACCTCGTAGTATCAAAATGGGCTAATCTCGACAAGCAAAGAGAACTAATCGAAAACGGTTATGTAGGTTATGAAATTATGAAAGATACAAAGCAGTTGAATTATATTAAATTTGATGAAGTCAGTGCATAGTAATGCCTTAAGTTTTTCATTATTCTCCTCCTTACTGAGAAATCCAGGATAAATTATCCTGGATTCTTTCTTTGCCATTATTTAGTGTTAAACATACATTTTATCTGTTATAATCTCCCGTCTTTCCACCTGATTTATGTTTAAGCATGATATCTTCAATAATCATACCTCGGTCTATCGCCTTGCACATATCATATATTGTCAGTGCTGCAACTGAAACAGCAGAAAGCGCCTCCATTTCAACACCTGTCTTTCCTGAAGACCTTGCCTCAGCTTGTATGTCGACCCAGTTGTCGCCAACTTCAAATTTCAAATCTACTCCTGTCAGCATTATATTATGACACATTGGGATGATATCTCCAGTTTTCTTTGCTGCCATTATGCCCGCAACTTGGGCAACTGCCAGAACATCACCCTTCTTAATCTGCCCTTCTTTTATTTTAAAAGCAGTTTCTTCCATCATCCTAATCCTTCCGGTAGCTACTGCTTTTCGGTTTGTATCGTCTTTTTTGCCGACGTCTACCATTCTGGCACGGCCTTCTTCATTAAAATGAGTTAACTCCATAATCAGCCTCCTATCTGGTTCATGCTACGACTGATGTAGACTTTGTCTTCCAGGTGATGCTCTTCTTCCTTTGTAAGAATTGCATCAGATATTACTTTTCTCAAATCTCCACCGTTTCTTAACACTCCTCTCAAGTCAATCTCACGATCGGAGTGCAGACAAAGCTTAAGTTGCCCTGTAGACGTCAGTCTTACACGATTGCAGTCAGTGCAAAATTTACAAGTGATGGGATTTATAAGCCCAATTTTCCCTTTTCCATCTGGTAATTTATAATATGTTGCAGGCGAGGAAGGGTCTTCCCTGTCTATAGCTATCAACTCAGGCACTTTTTCAAGAACCTTGGTGTTGGGAATAAAATTGGAGCTTGCGAAGGAAGCTGCTTCTCCTATGGGCATCAGCTCAATAAACCGAACATCAAATGCACCATCTCTGGTCAGTTCTACCAGAGATGGTATCTCATCATCATTAAATCCTCCTATGAGAACAGTGTTTAGCTTTATGGGGTTCATCCCAAACTCTTTTGCCTTGTTAATTCCTGCAAAGACAGCATTGAGGTTTCCACCCCTTGTAATCTCTGCATATTTTTCAGGATCCAGAGTATCCAGACTTACATTTAACCTTTTTACTCCTGCTCTTGCAAGATCCTCGGCAAACTTTTCAAGGAGTACTCCGTTAGTAGTCATAGTAACTTCTTTTACGCCTTTAAGTTTTGAAACTCTTTCTATAAGGTCTACCGCTCCAAGTCTGACGAGGGGTTCGCCACCGGTGAATCTGATTTTGCTTATGCCAAGCTCCACAAATTCCTTGGTCACTCTGTAAAGCTCCTCAAGAGTCAGCATGTTTTCATGTTCAATTTTATTTGATATGCCCCCTTCTGGCATGCAATATCTGCAACGCAGATTGCATCTGTCCGTCAGGGAAATTCTAAGGTAGTTTATTTCTCTGCCAAAACTGTCTCTCAATTCATCACCTTCATCCAATCAATATAGTATCACCGGTCCTGTTAAAGCCGTATCCTCCAAGGGCTTCAACTCTTTCTTTAAATGCTTCTGAGCTTATTACTTTTATAAATTCATCTACCAGATCCATATCCAAGTGAGTGGCATCAAATAAAAAGTCATAATCTTCGTCAGCAAGTGGGATAAAGTCTAATCCCATCGCATTGGCTGCTGACAGTACACCAAGCCCGGTCGTTGCCGAACCAGTTGCAACTGCGGATGCAACTGCCATATGAGTGGACAGCTCTCGTTTATAACCTCTTATATCATCAGGAGAAATGCCTTCAAGCTGAAGCCTATAATCAAGCAATACCCTGGTTCCAGCACCTCTCTGTCTGTTTACAAATACTACATCATCTCTGGTAAGGTCTTTAACCCCTTCTATGTTCAGAGGATTTCCCTTTTGGACTATAAAGCCCTGTTTTCTCTGAATGCCTTTTACAAGTGCCATTTTCTTTTCAGGAAAATACTTCTTCACATAGCTAATGTTGTATTCACCTGTCTCCATATCTAATAGGTGTATCGGAGCCAGATGACACTCACCTCTTAACAGACTCATTATACCACCCATGCTTCCGACGTGTGAAGATGAAAGCTTCATCATGTCAGAAATTATATCCATAACCAGGTCGTGGCTTCCAATTGATACCAGAGTATCTCTTATTTGTCCCAGTGGTTTTAATAACTCAACTGTTATTTTCTCGCCTGCCTCGTAGCCTTCTACATTTCTTGGGATTATACCCAGACCATCTGCCTTTACCAGGCTCATGCTAACCCCTGCTCCACCTGCCAGCGGAGTGGCTACCAACTTGTCTCCAACTTGACCCAGGCTCACCCTTATAAGTTCTTTATTTTTCAGCGAAGAAACTATTCTCCTAGAAATCGTCGCTTCAACGTTTTCGTATATATCTGCTGCAGTACCCAGGAAACTAAGTATCAATGGTTTTACAAATATATCAAACACCATAAAGGCAGATACTGGGTACCCAGGTATTCCTATCACTGGTTTTCCTCCAATAATTCCAAGTATGGTCGGTTTTCCAGGTTTAAGTGCGACTCCGTGTACCACCACTTCTCCCAGCTCTTCAATTAGGTTAACGGTAAAGTCCTTTGTTCCTGCTGCAGAACCTGCATTTATTATTACCATGTCATTTTCTTCTACGGCTTTTTTAATATTCTCTTTGAGCTTTTCGTAATCGTCTTCAACTGGCCTGAATCTATTTCCTCTTCCACCCAGTTCTTCAATAAGACCCTTGAAAACATGGGAGTTTGAATCTATAATGGTGCCTTCTTTCACTTTTTCAAAATCTTCTACTATTTCAGATCCCGTTGGTATTATTCCTACTGCAGGTTTTTTAAATACATTAAGCTCTTTGATGCCTCCAGAGATCAGAGCGCCAATGTCCATAGGCCTTATTCGGTGTCCGGATGGTAGAATCATCTCTGTAGCAACGATATCTTCGCCGATTTGTCTTACATCCTGATAAGGAAATGCACTGTTTAATATCTCAACTTTTCCATCGCCTTTGTCTATGACTTCCTCTATCATTATTACTGCATCAAATGGCTCTCTTATAGGATTTCCGGTGTTGATATAGTAGAATTCCTCACCTTCTGCCAATTCCTTAGGGTTGCTTTCACTGGCTCCTTCGGTCTTCTTAGCCTCAACTGCTATTCCATCCATAGCCGCTGCATTATAACCTGGTGATGACACCTTTGCATAAACGGCTTCTGAAGTGACTCTGCCCAGAGAATCGTAAACTGAGATAACATCTGTTTCAGGTCGTATGTCCAGCTTCTCAAAGTAAAGGGACTTTGCCTTTTCTACTTCGATGTTGTCGATGTAAGTGGTTCGCTCCATTTCACCCCTCCTAAATTAAGTATACATCTCGCTCTTCGCCTTTATTAATTCCTTCTTCGTGTTCACCTATGACGATATATCCCTGAGATTTTGTCATAAGGCTTATCATACCAGATTTACCGAAGCTTGGTGTGACGGTATATCCACTATCATTTTTACCGACACTAACCATGTAGTAAGTCTCTTTCCCTGGAGATGACGGGAAGTTGTGGGTTACAACCGCCCGAACCTGTGGCATAATATCGTCTCTGTTCATTAAAGAAAGTATATAAGGCTGTATTAGTGCCTTAAAAACTACAACAGAAGAAACTGGATGCCCTGGCAGTCCAGCGACCAGTTTCCCGTTTCCATCGCCTATTATTGTGGGTTTGCCAGGTTTAATAGCCAGTCCGTGCACCAATACTCCTTTTCCTCCGAGAGCATCAATAACTTTATGCGTATAGTCTCTAGTTCCGACAGAGCTCCCACCTGAAAGCAATACGATGTCAGCGCATTCGAGACCATGTTTTACACCATTAAGGAGTTCATCGTAGTTGTCACCTATTATTATTCTGCCTGAAACATCGCCGCCAAGATTTTTTATCAGGGCTGCCAATGCGTAAGAATTTATGTCTCTTATTTCGCCCATACCAGGGTTTTTGTCAATTTCAATTACTTCGTCTCCGGTAGAAATTATATATACTCTTGGTTTTTTGAATACCTTTACTTTCGAAATGCCAAGACTTGCCATAACTCCAACAGCCTGAGCTGTCATAAGTGTGCCTCTTTTTAGTACGACATCTCCCTTCTTTGTATCTTCTCCCCTAAGGATTAAATTTTCTCCTTTGCCAAGAGGCTTATGCAATAGAAGAGTATCATCAGACATCTTCTCCGTGTGCTCAATCATGACAACTGCTGTTGCTCCCTTAGGTACCATGGCACCAGTTGGCACGTATACAGTATCTCCGCTATTGATTTCAATAGCGGCTTCTTCGCCCATTCTCACTTCGCCCTTAATGGTTAATAGAGAAGGAACTGAGTCCGTGGCTCCGTAGCTGTCTTCGGCTACTATGGCGTATCCATCCACCGTTGACCTGTTAAAGTCCGGAACATTTTCCAGAGATATAAGGTCCTCCCCCAAAGTTCTTCCCAAAGATTCATCAATGCAGACTTCTTCTATGGAAAGCTCTAGGGCTGAAAATTCGTTTAAAATTATTTCTCTTGCTCTGTCTACTGATTCGACTTTAAAGAAATCCATTTACTTCATCCTTCCCAATTCTAGTCTTATCTGATTGTGACAAATTCTGTCTGCCTGCTCCATGTTGTGAGTTATTACCATTACTGTAGCATTGTTTTTCTCGTTGTACTTTCTGACTGCATTTTCAAGTATAAGCATGGAGTCGGGGTCCAGATTTGATGTAGGTTCGTCCAAAAGAAGTACTTTGGGCTCTAGGGCAATTGCCCTTGCCATGGCAACTTTTTGAGATTCCCCCCCCGAAAGCTGGTGCCCCTTTTTATTCAGTAAATCTTCTATTTGAAGCTCTTTTGCCGTCTCCATAACCTTCTCTTTTATGTATTCCTTTTTCTTTTTTCGTATATGAAGCGGGTATGCAATATTCTCGTAAACAGATCTCTTAAGTAAATACGGTTTCTGGAATACCAATGTCATTTCATCCATAGCTTCACTGCAAAGTTCATTCCCGTTATATGTGACACTTCCTTCGTATCTGTCGTCAAGACCTGCGATTATGTTCAAAAGGGTTGTTTTACCTGCTCCATTTGAACCGGTGATACCCGTTATCTTTCCTTTTTCTACTGTAAGCTCATCTATATCCAAAACCACTGTATCACGGTATTTTTTTCTAACGTTATTCAATACTATTTTCATTGTTCATCCTCCTGACTATAGGAGTATATAAGGCTGTGTATCCCAAAAGAAGCTATGAGGAGTATGAGCCCCAGCGCTATTGCCATAGGGTAGTCCCCCATTGAATTCATCATCGATATCGTCGTTGTTATTACTCTGGTCTGACCTTTAATATTCCCTCCAACTATCATTACTGCTCCCACTTCAGAAATTGCCCTGGAAAATGAAGTGGCAATGTTTACTAGTATATCCATCTTAAGTTCCCTGATTATAAGTATAACGGCATCTAATCTGCTGCCTCCCAGTGTCTTTGCGACCTTTTCTATAGGCAGACCTCTGTTTTTTGCAAGGCTATATGTAAGTCCCAGTATAAGCGGTATAACAAGAAATGTCTGAGCAATCACCATCGCTTTGGGAGTGTATAGTAGCTTCAGAAATCCGAGAGGTCCTCGCCTTGCAAGAAGCAGTGCGACCACAAGTCCTACAATCACCGACGGTATGCTCATAAATGTGTATACTATCCGTGAAAACATCTTTTTCCCCTTAAAAGGCTTTATCCCCAGGTATATTCCTATGGGCACAAAAAACAATGAGGCGACGACTGTGGCACTGGTGGACACAAAGAGAGACAGTGTAATTATCCTGAATACTTCTTTGTCAAAGCTCAAAAGAAGAACAATGGCTTCTTTGAACCCCTGCGCAATGTAACCCATAGTCAATCGCCTCCTTACTTCATTTATTTATAGTTCGGTATAAATAGTGATTCTCCGTATTCTTCTACTCCAAATTGTGCAATTAGTCCCTGACCCTCATCTGATATCAGGAATTCCATAAACGCCTGTGCTCCTTCAGAGTTGATTCCTCCCTTTGAAGGATCTACTGGAATTATCCCATACTGGTTGAACAGCCCTTCGTCTCCTTCGATGATTATGTCGAGGTCTAAGGTGTCTTTCATCGACAGGTATGTAGCTCTGTCAGACATTGTATATCCTTGCTTATCATCTGTAATTTTCAGAACATCTCCCATGCCTGCTCCTGCTTCAACATACCAGTTGCCAGTGGGCTCTACTCCGATTTCCTTCCAGAGTCCAAGTTCCTTTTTGTGTGTACCAGAGTCGTCTCCTCTTGATACAAACACAAGACTTTCATCACTTATTTGCTTAAGTGCTCCATTAATATCGTTGCTGACTGCAACCGGACCATCTTTTGGACCGACGATAATGAAGTCATTGTACATTACGTCATGTCTAACTGTTCCATGTCCTTCTTCGACCAAAATCAGTTCATCTGGCTTAGCGTGTACTAAAAGAATATCAGCTTCGCCATCTCTTCCCATTTGAAGAGCTTTTCCAGTTCCAACTGCAATAGTCTTAACCTCTACGCCAGTCTTCTCTGTGAATATTGGGAGAAGGAAATCCAGCAGTCCTGAGTCCTGAGTACTTGTAGTCGTCGAAAGAATTATGCTTCCTCCGATTTTTTCATCAGGTACCTCTGCAGGGGTTTCAACTGGTGTTTCAACTGGTGTTTCTGCAGGCGTCTCCGCTGGAGTCTCTGCAGGTGCTTCAGTCTTTGGTGTGCATCCCGTAACAACGCCCAGGGTCAGCAAGAGAAGAAGTGTGTAGATCAATGCCTTTTTCATAGTTACCACTCTCCTTTTAATTTTTAGGAAACAAAAAACAGCCCAAAAGAAAGGCTGCCAAAAAACATCTTCCTTTCCAAAATGGGAGGCACCAGGATTTCTCCCGATACCCGTTGGCATCATATCTTAGCTAAACCTTAGATTCTGATGCTCGGAAAATTATTGTAGATATTTAATTTGTCTCCTCTTGCAAAACCTATTAGTGTAATCCCCGTTTCTCTGGCCAGTTCTACAGCAAGGGATGTAGGGGCAGAACGAGATGCGATGACGGGTATTCCCTGTTTACAGGCTTTAATAAGTATTTCAGATGATACTCTTCCCGTCGTAAGTACCATTTTATCGCCGAGGTCCAATCCCATCAGTCTGGCTTTCCCAATCACTTTGTCCATCGCATTGTGTCTGCCAATATCTTCGATGTGAATTAGTATCTCATCGTCAGACGCAAGTGCACAGCCATGGGTTCCGCCCGTTTCTTTGAAAAGTGTCGAGCTTTGGTTGAACTCTCTCATTAATTGTAACACACTTTTGGGCATAATTTCTATACTATCTTTATATCTATAGGATCTTACTGCGTCGAGGACATTATAAAAGGACGTTCCTTTGCCACATCCAGAGGTCACCGTCCTCTTTCCCATAAGTTTTTCTCTCAAAGGTCGTTTAATAAGTGTTGAAACATGGATTTCTCCCTTATCCTCAAACACATCAATCGAAGTGGCTTCATCCACCTCATCTATAAATCCTTCTGAAAGCAAAAATCCCACTGCAAGCTCCTTCAGATGATCTGGACTGCATAATAAGGTTACCAGTTCTTCATCATTTAGATAAATTGTCAGCGGGTACTCCGTGATTACTTCATCACTAATCTCTTCTATTTTACCGGATATGTACTTATGAATATCAATTCTATTCTGCAGGTTCATCTAATCCACCATCTCTTAAGTATTCACCCAGATCTTCTCTGGTATTAATGTTAAAAAACATTTCCCACTCAGGACTGAACGTCCTGGCTTTTTCCTCTGGGATTAGGCAGACGTCCATATCTTTTAGAAGTCTGTGAACTGCTTTTTCTCCTCTTTTTAAAAATTTCTCAATGTCACCGACCATATCTACATTATAAAAAGCATTAAAAGGTTCAATCCACTGCCCAAGCAGAGTGACGCAAGCCAGATGCACCTCGCCTTTTACCATATCCATCATGTAGCGGATGTAATCGTGGTTGATATTTGGCATGTCGCAAGCAGTTACAAAAGAATACTTTGAAGAAGCTCGCAAAAGTCCGGCATGGATGCCTGATAATGGCCCCATGTCGGGTATTATATCCTGGGTTATGACATCGGCAAGGCCGATATAGAGTTCAGGTTTGTTGGTGACGACGATTATCTCGTCGAAGTCTTTCCTGAGCTTCTTGATCAGCCCGTCCATAAGGCCTCTCTCTCTAAATCTTAGAGTCTGCTTGTCAAATCCCATTCTTGAACTTTTGCCGCCTGCCAGTATAATGGCAGTTCCAAAATCTTTCATATCAGTCACCGCTTCTTGCGCACTCACTATCTCTTCCTGTAAGAATCTCCAATCCATGATGTATACTGTCCAATGAAAAATCCAGAGCTTCTTTCACCGCTTTTGGGCTCCCAGGAAGATTCACTATCAGCGTTTTTCCTCTTATACCCGATTGTGCACGTGAAAGCATAGCTCTTGGTGTGATTTTTAAACTTAAATATCTAATCGCTTCAGTTATTCCTGGAGCCATTCTATCGCATACTTCTATAGTCGCCTCCGGGGTTACGTCTCTTTCACTGAACCCAGTGCCACCCGTAGTAAAGATGAGGTCGGCCTCCAATACGTCTGCAAGCCTTATCATCTCTTCTTTTAAGAGCTCTCTTTCATCTGGAAGAATAACTTTGCTCACAATCTCATAGCCTTTTTCTTCTGCCATCTGTCTTATGACTTCACCTGACAGGTCTTCTCTTTCGCCTTTATATCCTTTATCGCTGGATGTAATTATGCCTACTCGAAACATTTTAACCTCCCCAGGGAAGCGTCATATACTCTTTCATTCGCCTGTCGTACTCTGCTCTGAAAAGTGTTTCATGTCCCTCTTCCCACTTTGAAAGCTTAGTAAATATCGCCCTAATGCCTTCATCTTCTGCATTGTCAGCCTGAGCCTGATAAAACTCTTTATAGTCTCTCTCAATTAAGTATGCCATCCTAAGTATCGTCAGGTCGGGTATATCTGATTCGGTCAGAGTAGCATCTATGTGCTCTGATTCTTCCCTTGCCTTGAATATGTCTTCTTCTCTGTCCATCACGTCACTACTGGTATCGAATTCGCCTGTGTCCTCATAATGCTTGAGCTGTCTCTCCAGATACCTGTAATGATCCATTTCTACTTCTGCAAGCTCCAAAAATAGCTCTTTTGTTGTTGGGTTTGCAAATTTATCTGCTTTTTCCTTAAAGAAATTACTTCCGTCCAGTTCCATCTGCATTGCATATTTCAGAATATGAGCATAATTCATTTCCTCATCTCCTATACTTTTTCTACTTTAACTGCGGAAACCTTAAGTTCTGGTATCTTCGCATATTCGTCGGTCGCTGGATTAGTGAGAAGATTTGCTTTTCCTTCCGCATAGTGGAATGGCATGAATACGACTTCTTCTCCTATACCGTCTGTAACTCTGGCCCTCGCCTTAGTTTCGCCCCTTCTGGAAGTCAGTTTCACCATATCTCCATCTTCTATGCCAAGCTTGTTTGCAGTGGAATCATTTATCTCGACAAAGGACTCTGGTGCAAGCTGCATCAACCCTTCTTCTCTACCCGTCATAGTCATTGTGTGATATTGGTAGAGTATTCTTCCTGTGGTTAGTATATATGGGTATTCTCTATCGGGTACTTCGGCACTTTCAATGTGCTCTGATGGCATAAATAACCCTCTGCCCCTTGCGATAGCTGTCTTATGAAGGTATTTGGTGCCCGGATGTGTCTTGTTTGGAACTGGCCACTGCAGTCCTCCATTTTCAAGTCTTTCATATGATATACCCGCATATGTCGGTGTAAGAACAGCAACTTCATCCATTATTTCTGATGGATGGCTGTATACCGTTTTATCGCCCATAATATTCATAAGTTCCATGATGATAACCCAGTCTGCTTTTGCAACACCAGGAGCATCCACGGCCTTGCGTATTCTTTGAACTCTTCTGTCGGTATTTGTATATGTTCCATCCTTTTCAGCAAATGCTGCTGCTGGAAGGACTACATCTGCAAGTTCTGCTGTCTCTGACATGAATATGTCCTGTACTACTAGAAAATCTACTTTCTCCAGAACGTGCTTAACGTGATTTGAATCCGGGTCTGAAATTATTGGATTTTCTCCCATCACATACAAGAATTTTACGATGTCATCGTCTATTGCGTCAAACATCTCGCTTATTGTAAGGCCTACTTTAGGCGATAACTTTGATTCCCATGCATCACTAAACTTATCTATGACCTCTAACTTATGAACCTTCTGATACCCAGGGAAATCTCCTGGCAATCCACCCATGTCACAGGCTCCCTGGACGTTGTTCTGACCTCTCAATGGATTTACTCCTGCATTTTCCTTGCCTACGTTGCCGCATAATAGAGCCAGATTGGATACGGTCATAACTCCTGCTGTTCCAGATGTATGCTGTGTTACGCCCATTGCGTAATATATTCCAGCATTTTTAGACTTGCTGTAAATATGTGCTGCTTTTTCAATGTCTTCAGCCCTAACGCCACAAATCTGTGCTACTCTTTCTGGAGTATAGGATTCTACAAGTCTTTCTAATTCCTCGTAGTTTTCTGTCTTTTCTTTAATGTATTCTTTATCCTGAAGTCCATCTCTGATTATAACGTGCATTATCCCGTTTAGAAGGGCAATATTAGTTCCTGGCTTAAGATGAAGATAGACATCCGAATACTCAGCCATCTCGATCCTTCTCGGGTCAGCCACTATTATCTTTGCACCTTTTCTCTTTGCCTGTTTCATAAGAGCGCCTATAACAGGATGGTTGTCTGTAGTATTTGATCCAATTATGAATATTACTTCATTGTCTTTTATTTCCTCTACGCTATTAGTCATAGCGCCGCTTCCAAGTGTAATTGCGAGACCCGCAACAGTGGAAGCATGTCAGAGGCGTGCACAGTGGTCGACGTTATTAGTGCCAATTATCGATCTGAAAAACTTCTGGAACAGATAATTTTCTTCGTTTGTGCATCTGGCAGAACTGAGCCCTGCAAAAGCATCAGGTCCATAATCTTCTTTATATGATTTCATTTTGTTTGTGATTAACTCATAAGCTTCTTCCCAGGTAGCCTCCCTGAACTTACCATCTTCCTTTATCAGAGGAGTTTTGAGCCTGTCTGGGTGTGCAATGTAATTATATGAAAACTTCCCTTTAACACAAAGGAGACCGTCGTTATGTGCATCTCTAGCTGGGTCAACACCGACAACTTTGTTATCTTTTACGACTAGGTCTAACTGGCATCCTACTCCACAAAAGGCACATGTTGTCCTTACAGTGTGGGTTTCCCAGTATCTAAACTTGTCTTTTTCCCTTGGCTGCAGTGCGCCAACAGGGCAGACAGACACGCAGTTTCCACAAGAAACACAGTCTGAATTTATCAGTCCGTCGCCAAAAGGCGTCGCTATATTGGTTTCAAAGCCACGCTGTTCAAATCCGATGGCAGTAGTACCCTGCAACTCGTCGCATACCCTTACGCACAGTCCGCATAGTATGCACTTCTTTGAATCAAAAGTATAAAATGGATTTGTATCGTCAAATTTCGGCGTTCTATATGACCATCTGTATGTACCTTCTGTCACACCGTATTCGTAGCAGTAATCCTGTAGTTTGCATCTGCCAGACTTTTCGCATGTCAGACAGTCCAGAGGGTGATTCGATATTAGAAGGTCCAGAACCTGCTGCCTCTCTCTTATTACCATTTCACTGTGAGTGTTAATGTCCATTCCATCCCTCAGCATAGTTGTACACGAAGTCTGAGGCCCTTTTTTCCCGTCTATTTCAACGACACAGAGTCTGCATGCTCCGGAAGGACTGAGCCTTTCATCGTGGCATAGGGTTGGTATGTCGACCCCTGCCTGTCTGCATGCATCTAAGACAGTCATCTTCTCCGAAAATTTATAGTCTTTTCCGTCTATTTTTACATTCATAACGTTCCTCCTATGCTAACTTATGGAAACTGCTTTTATAGGCTTAACAGGACATACATCGTAACATGCTCCGCATTTAATGCACACCGTCTGATCGATGACGTGCAATTGCTTGACTGCGCCTGTTATAGCTCCTACAGGACATGCCTTCGCGCATCTTGTGCACCCTATGCAGGTATCTTCAATAAAAAATGTAATGAGTGGCTTACAACTCTTTGCAGGACATTTGTGGTCTCTTATGTGAGCCTCATATTCATTTCTATAGTATTTTAAAGTTGTTATTACAGGGTTTGGAGCTGTCTGTCCCAGACCACATAGCGAAGTGCTTGCTACAGTCTTTGTAAGTTTTTCCAGCCTCTCTATGTCCTCTTCTTCTCCTTCGCCCTTGGTAATCCTGTCTAAGATTTCGTAAAGCCTTTTAGTGCCCTCTCTGCATGGAACGCATTTGCCACAAGATTCATCTACGCTGAAATCCAGGAAGAACTTTGCTATGTCTACCATACAGGTATCCTCGTCCATTACGACCATTCCGCCTGAACCCATTATTGATCCAATCTTCCCAAGAGATTCAAAGTCCACAGGGGTATCTATGAGTTCAGCAGGGATACAGCCTCCTGATGGTCCTCCAGTCTGCACAGCTTTATATGCTTTGCCGTTGGCAGCTCCTCCACCTATGTCAAATATTATTTCTCTCAACGTGGTTCCCATAGGTACTTCGACAAGTCCTGCATTTTCTACCTTTCCTACCAGAGAAAATACTTTTGTTCCTGGGGATTCTTCGGTACCTATGCCCCTGAACCAGTCTGCACCTTTGTCTATTATTCTGGGTACGTTTGCAAAAGTTTCTACGTTATTTATGATGGTTGGCTTACCCCATAACCCTACATGAGCAGTTCTGTTGAGCTTTGGCCTTGGCATTCCTCGCTTCCCTTCTATAGATTCCATAAGGGCAGTTCCTTCACCGCACACAAAAGCCCCGGACCCCAGCCTTAATTCTATGTCAAAGCTGAAGCCGGTTCCAAAGATATTTTCCCCTAGGAAACCGTATTCTCTAGCCTGCTCAATAGCAGTTTTAAGCCTTTTTACCGCCATGGGATATTCTGCCCTGACGTATATGTACCCTTGATCGGAACCAATTGCATATCCGCCTATAGCCATTCCTTCCAGCACGCAGTGGGGATCTTTTTCTAGTATGGACCTGTCCATAAATGCACCAGGGTCGCCCTCGTCAGCGTTACAAATCATATACTTTTTATCAGATTTAAATTTGTAGGCTTCATCCCATTTTCTTCCGGTTGGAAAACCTGCTCCTCCTCTTCCTCTTAAGAGAGATTTTTTCATCTCTTCTACTACTTCTCCGTCGCTCATCTGTGTCAGTGCCTTATGCAGAGCTTTGTATCCGTCAAAGGCTATGTATTCATCTATGCTTGTGGGATTAATAATGTCGCAGTTCTTAAGTGCAATCCTCACCTGATTCTTAAAGAAATCCCCCTTAAGTACTACATCTTCTCCATTTAAGAGAACCTTATCTTCTTCGAGCAGCCTGTTTATTATAGGTGCTCTCAGCTCTTCAGTTATTTTTTGCATTTGCTCAAAATTCATCACTGTGACCACCTCCTATGAGTATTTGGCAAGTATTGTCTTGATGTCATCTTTTTTTACCTTTGCATAGACCTCTTCGTTAACCAGAATTACAGGTGCTATACTACAGTCTCCGACACATCTTGCAGCTGAAACAGAAAATCTCTGGTCTGATGTTGTTTCGCCCGACTTTATTCCCAGTTGTTTTTCTATCTCCTCCAGGATATTAGCAGCACCTTTTACGTAACAGGCTGTTCCAAGACACACGCTGATTTGATTTTCACCTTTTGGAATAAAAGAAAATTGTGAGTAGAACGTCGCAACCCCGTATATATCTGCAAGAGGAATCCGCAATTTATCAGATATGACAGACAACATTTCCTTTGGAAGATAGCCAAACACGTCCTGAGCATGCTGCAGTGCCAACATTAGTGGTCCTGGAACCTCTTCCATACCATCAAGAAATTCTTTGAACTGTTCAACTGCTTTCGCGTTCTTTTCCATATCAAAGCTGAACTCCATTTTTATCCTCCCACTTTGTTAATTTTATAGTAAATAAATCCAATATTTTGAAAATTATATACCCTTTAAGATTATAACAATTAATTTCCTTTGTCAATCGACATATAGATGTATCTAAATTTGATAAATGGCTGATTTAGTGGACTTTTACTGGTATAATTATATAATTGTCTGAGGAGGATTTGATTATGGACTCACAAAATTTTCTATGGCTTATTTTCATATGTTTTATTTTTATCAACCTCTACTCATTTTATCTATTTTACAGAGATAAAAAGGCGGCAATAGTTCACAAGTGGAGAGTATCTGAGTTTAAATTGCTATTAATTGCTCTGCTAGGAGGAGCTATGGGGGCTCTATTTGGCATGAAGTTCTTTTCGCACAAAACAAAAAAAGCAGTATTCCGTGTGGGACTGCCTTTCCTGTTAGCAATTAATTTAATTGTATATTATTTTATTTTCAAATATATTGTGGCAATGTAAAACTTAAACTTACTTAGCCGCCTCGTCAACAAGCCTTTTATAAAGCCTTATATGTTCTTCGTTTCGCTGACCCATAGCTTCGGGATGGAATTGAACTCCTATGAGGAACTTGTCGTTTACTGACTCAATAGCTTCAATTATTCCGTCTTTCGCTTTAGCAGTAACTCTTAAGCCCCTTCCTAGATCCTTAACTGCCTGATGATGCTCTGTATTGACAAATATATTCTTCTTTTCATATACTTCGAAAAGTATGCTGTTTTCATCCAGCTCTACAGAATGATAACCTTCTTCGGTATTATAGCTTGCAACATGTCCTCCAACGCCTGGAACCTGTTTAAATATATCCTGGTATAGAGTACCTCCTAGTACTACGTTTGCAAGCTGCATACCTCTGCATATTGCTAGTATTGGTATTCCCTTTTCATAAGCTTTCTTAAATATCGCATATTCTGATCTATCTCTATCAAAGTTTATTACATTTACCTCTTGCATGGGTTCCTCACCGTAATAGTGTGGCCAAATATCTTCTCCGCCAGAAAAAACCAGCCCATCCAACCTTTCTACATAGTAGTCACTTAATGAATCATCGTTTAATACAGGTATTAGCACAGGAACTCCGCCCGCTTTTACTACAGCCTCAACATAAGGATGAGTAATTCGGGATATTTTCTTTCCAGACGCTATTTCCTGCTGAGTTGTTATTCCTATCAATGGTTTCTTCATATATAATGCCTCCTATAGATATTTATTTAGCCATCTAGCCATATCTTCCATCATATTTGTAGTGACAAAGTGGCTGACGCCTTTATATGTCGTCATCATCGCTAATTCTTTATGCCTATATTCTTGTTTTATGGTCTCGTAAAAGATTCTCATAGGCGCAGGATCTACGACATTGTCTTCTTCCCCGTTGAGAATCAACACTGGGCGGTCAATAAACTCAGCTGCCATTTTATATGGATCCTTTTCTCTCACCTGGTCTATCAGTTGCTTATATTTTTCTTTTTCACTTGTACCTAAAACTTTGATGAAAATATCATTGCTTAAGTCCCAACAACCGGAACCATTCAAAGGCACCATAGTTCTCAAATTCCTATTGGCGGCAAACACTCCTGTAGCAGTGAATCCACCCATGGAATGACCTGATACTGCAATTCTGTCTTTATCCGCATCGTAATCTGCAATCAGCGATTCAATTAGCCCTTTGGATTCTTCAACATTTTTGAGGACTACTTCCCAGAAAACACCAGCGTTTTCTTTGTCATAATAATCTATCCTCTCCCTGTCTCCGTGATACAAAGCATCTGGAATCAGAACCTGATATCCAAGGCTTGCCAAAATAAATCCTCTAAAACTCTGGGATTCTTTGTTTGAAGTCCAGCCGTGATAGAAAATGACTGTCGGATACTTTTCTTTTCTCATCTCGGGTCTTATAAGAAGCGCTGGGATTCCATTGATTTCAACTTTTCTTATTTCAGTATTTGGATATTTCATAATAACCTCCATCTATAGACTCCAGTCTACAACTCCCAATCCTTTTACCTCCAGAAATTGATTTGCTCTGGAAAAAGGCTTCGATCCGAAAAATCCTCTATATGCAGAAAGCGGACTCGGATGAGGGGAACTGATAATCAAATGCTTATCCGTGTTTATCATAGAGCGCTTCTTCATAGCAGGTGCTCCCCATAAGACAAATACCATTGGCTTTTCTCTTGCATCAAGGATTCGGATAATCTGATCTGTAAACAGTTCCCAGCCTCTGTCCCTATGTGAGTTGGCCTCTCCTCTTCTAACAGTGAGCACAGTGTTTAGAAGGAGAACGCCTGACTTTGCCCACTTTTCAAGACAGCCATCTTTTGGCTGAGCATAACCAAGGTCTTCTTTCAGTTCTTTAAAGATATTGACAAGAGAAGGAGGCGCTGGCACTCCTGGCTTCACACTGAAGCTGAGCCCATGTGCCTGCCCTGGCCCATGATAAGGGTCCTGCCCAAGGATTACTACTTTGACGTCGTTATAGTCGGTCATATGCATCGCATTAAATATGCTATGCATATCGGGATAAATTGTTCCCGATTTGTATTCTTTAATAAGAAATTCTCTTAACTCTTTATAATAATTCTTTTCCATCTCAGGACCAAGAAGTTCCTGCCAACTGTTGTTAAAGATTTTTTTCATGAAATCACCCAGTTCTTATTAATCAAGCATCTACTCTCCAGTTCTTCGGTGCAATTAGCGCAATTATCGTAAATAGTTCCAGTCTTCCCATCAACATAAGCGCTGAAAACCATAGTTTTGTCGGAATAGAATAAAACCCGAAGTTCTGAGTTGGCCCTACCATTTCGAGTCCAGGACCTATGTTGCCAAGTGTCGCTGCTACCGATGAAGCTGCGGTTACGAGGTCAACTTGTTCTAATGATACTATGAGGGTTGAAAATAGGAACAGGACCAGATACAACGCTAGAAAGCTGTTAATTCTTGCAATCGTCTCATTCGACATTACTTTATTATTGATTTTAACAGGAATAATTGCCCGGGGATGGTAAAGTTTTCCTACTTCTCTTTTTATCAGTTTGAGCATTACAAGAATTCTTATTACCTTCATTCCACCACCAGTAGAGCCTGCACTGGCACCGATAAACATCAGTATCATTAGTATACCCTTGCTAAATGTTGGCCAAATATCAAAGTTGCTGGTAGAATATCCTGTCGTTGTAATTATTGAAGATACCTGGAAGAAAGCATCCCTCAAAGAATAAAATAGGTTGTGATAATCCACAAGCCACAAGTCTATAGCGATTGCTATTGAAGCAATCCCTACGATTTTAAGGTATAGCCTAAGCTCCTCATCTTTGAAAAGGTCTGTCGCCCTGCCTTTAAAAAAGGAATAGTAGAGTGAAAAGTTAACTCCTGAAGCCAGCATAAAAAAACCAATTACTAAATGTATATAAGTGCTATTATAAGCTCCAATGCTGGTATTCTTAATAGCAAACCCTCCTGTTCCGACGGAGCCAAAAGTATTTACCAAAGAGTCAAACAGAGGCATACCCCCAAATAGCAACAGGACTACTTCTGCAATGGTTATTGTAAAATAGGTAGTGTATAGTATCTTTGCAGTATCTTTTAATCTAGGTGCAATCTTTCCTGCCACAGGACCTGGTGACTCAGCTTTGTAAATCTGAAACCCACCTATGCCAAGGGCTGGGAGAAGTGCCAGTGTAAATACCAGAATCCCCATTCCACCTATCCAGTGTGTAAATGACCTCCAAAACAGAATTCCCATAGGTAGACTTTCAACATCCGAAAAGATTGTTGCACCTGTTGTAGTAAACCCCGAAACTATTTCAAACAGTGCATCAACATAACCAGCCACCCCGGATGCGTACAACGGAATTGCTCCTAGAGCAGATGCTGCAAGCCAGCCTATTGACACTATAGCAAGTCCGTCTTTTGCAGAAATTGCTTTTTCCTTTCTAAACCTGTATGCAAGAAAAGACCCAATAGCGGCCGTAATGATTATAGTCATCAAAAAAGCCAGTTTATCGGGCCCGCCGTCATAAAGGGCAATAAAATAAGAAGGAAGCATCAGTACAGCTTCAATTATTAGAAGGTTGCCCAGAATTCTAAGCACGGTTCCAAAATTCACTTAGAAGGCCTCCTTTTTGTTCTCTGAAAAATATCTTTAGTGCATCAAGATCTGAAGTAAGACAGAATACTACAATCCTATCCTCTGCCATAATCTCTGTGTCACCTTTAGGAATAATGACGTCATTATCTCTTACTATTGCACCAATTATCATTCCCTGAGGTATTTCTAAATCCTTAAGTTTTTTACCGACACAGGGCAAATCCTCGTCTATAATAATCTCTGTAGCTTCGGCATCAGCCCCTAAAAGCAGTGAAACCGAGACAACCCTGCCCCCTCTGATGTACTTAATAATATTGCTGGCAGTGATGTAAACAGGGTTAATAGCTGCATCTATATTAAGTCTGTCTATTATCTTGATGTAGTTGGACCTGCTGATTTTAGCAATTGATTTGCCTACGCCAGACTGTTTAGCCATAAGTGCCATTAGAAGGTTTTCTTCGTCAAATCCAGTAGCGCCTACAAAAGCATCCATCAGCGAAAGATTTTCCTCTTCCAAAAGATGTATATCTGTTCCGTCTCCGTGAATTATCAGAACGCCATCTAAAATTTCCGAAAGCTCCTGACACCTTTCCTTGTCCTGCTCAACCAGAGTCACTTGTATTTTATTTTTTACCAGCCTCTGAGCAAGGTAGTATCCAAGATTTCCTCCTCCTAGAATCATGACATTGCTAACCAGTCTTCTGTGAAAATCCTCTCCCAAGCGGTGGCTGAATCTCTCGATTTCTCTGGTATTTCCAATAATGTGAACTACGTCATTTTCTAATAAAATGGTTGAGCCATTCGGTATGATCATGTTGCCATTTCTCTGTACAGCTGTTATCAGGAGTCTGTCCAGACCATCTATATTTTTTACCATTTTATTTACAAACTCTTGATTTTCTCCAATGCTAAAGTCGATCATCTGAACTTTTCCACTTGCAAATTCGTCTGTATAGAAACTGTAGCTCTTAAGGAGATACTTTTCCATTGCCACGGCCGTCGCAAGATCAGGATTTATTATATGATCTATTCCTAGCTCACTCTTTAAAAAGTCTATTTGCTGCATATATTCAGGATTTCTTATTCTTGCGATAGTTTTTTTACATCCAAGTTTTTTTGCAAGAGTGCATATGAGAGTATTGGTATCATCGTTTTCAGTAAATCCGACTAAAATATCGTATTTCTTTATTTCCATCTCTTTCAGCATTTTA
>JAVEXI010000059.1:0-9430 GCA_034004165.1 Gudongella sp.
AAACCGCATATAGATGAATCAGATGAAACTCAACTTACCGCGGATAATATAATAGTACAAAGAGCTGGTATAAAAGTTCTTGACAACGAGGGCAGGCTAGCCATAAGTGTTGAAGGAAGTGGAACAGGGTATTATATTTCTCAAGGGTACAGTGAAGAAATAACCTGGGAGAAGAAAGAACGAAGTTCAAAAACGTATTATTACAATACAGATGGGGATGAAATAGTCTTAAAACCAGGACAAACCTGGATACAGATAGTAGGGATGAGTACATCAGTTGAAATGGAGTGAGGTGTTAGCTTTGAATAACAGCGAACTGATTAAAAAAGCTATTGAAGCTAAGGGTTTGGCATATGTGCCGTATTCTGGCTTCCACGTTGGCGCAGCAGTCGAAATGGAGGATGGCACTGTTTACTCGGGATGCAACATAGAAATAGTATCTTATTCTCCTACCATATGTGCAGAGAGGACTGCCATTTTTAAGGCGGTCTCGGAAGGTCATAAGAAAATTAAAAAGATTGCTATAGTTGGAGATTCTGACCACACATATCCTTGTGGTGTCTGCAGACAGGTAATCCGCGAGTTTGGAAAAGATTCTACAGTGATTATTGCAAACTCTGAAGATGATTACGTTGAACACACTTTAGAGGAGCTTTTGCCAAATAGTTTTGGGCCTGAAGATCTTACAGAGCCAACTGAGGAGGAGAACAATGTATAAATCAGGTTTTGTCACGGTAATAGGCAGGCCAAATGTTGGTAAATCGACACTTCTAAACCAAGTAATTGGAGAGAAAATTTCAATCATATCAGACAAGCCTCAGACGACGAGGAATAAGATCCAACTTGTATATACAGAAGAAGACTGTCAGATAGTTTTTCTTGATACTCCTGGAATTCAGATGCCCAAAAATATTTTGGGCGACTATATGCTCAAGGTATCGAAAGAGACCCTTGAAGAAGTTGACGTTATAACCTTTATGACCGATAACAGTCTGGAGACAGGAAAGCTGGATAGTTATATTTTGGGTGAACTTAAGAAAGTTTCCACTCCTATTGTCCTTGTAATTAATAAAGTTGATATGCTTTCAGATGATGACTTAAAAGAATTAATTAGTAAATATGAATCCATGGAAATGTTTGAAAAGATAGTGTCGGTATCGGCTCTAAATGGGACAAATATTGATGGTTACATTGATATATTAAGAGAGCTTTTGCCAGAAGGTCCCCAGTATTACCCGGAAGATACGATCACAGACCAGCCCGAGAGATTCATCATCGCAGAAATAGTGAGGGAGAAAGCTCTAAACAACTTGGAACAGGAATTGCCTCATGGTATATATGTAGACGTCGACAAAATTGCTGAAAGAGAAGATAAAGACATAATCGATGTTTTTATAAATCTATACTGTGAAAAGGAGTCACATAAAGGTATGGTCATTGGCAAACAGGGTAGTATGCTTAAGACCATTGGGAAAGAGGCTAGAGAGGATATTGAAAGGCTGCTGGATACAAAAGTCAACCTGCAGATATGGGTTAAGGTAGAAAAGAACTGGAGAGAGCGGGCAGATAAAGTCAAATACTTTGGATATAAGTAACTCGGCTTATAAGGGTGAATGCAATGTCAAAGACAAGAGGAATAGTGCTCTCCTGGATGAAATATAAGGAGAGTAGCAAAATAGTGAATGTATTCACTGAAAGACTGGGAAAGATCAGCATTCTTGCTCAGGGTGCCATGAAGCCAAAATCTAGCATATTGGCTGTAACAGAGGTCTTCAGCAGAAGTGATTTTGAGTTGAGAAAAGGGAGAACCTTTTATTATATAGATTCAGCCCAACTTGAGGATTCTTTTTACTCAATACGACAGGACATCGACAGATTATCCTATGGTTTCTATGCGCTGGAACTTATAGAGAAAGCAGTGCCATTTGAAGAGCCGTCTACAAAGTTGTTTGGGCTGTTAGATGCATATTTAAAAGAAGTGTGTATTTCAGATAATCCAATTCTTCAGCTTGCCGCATTTGAGATTAAAGCAATTTCAATACTAGGCTACAGACCATTCCTCACATCTTGCATGAACTGTGGTAACACTAGCTCAGAGTCGTGGAGTTTTAGCATTCGAGAAGGTGGACTTATATGTGCGGAATGTAGTGTGCCAAAAGATCTACCTCTATCGACAGGAGCAGCTAAGTCTATGAACGACCTGTTAAAGACAAGATTCAGCGACCTTAAGGAGTTGGATATAACAGAAAAGGATCTATCTCAGATTCATAGTGTCATTTACCAGTTCATTATCTATAGCTTGGATGTATATGAATTTAAGTCGGAGTCTATGCACAAGAAGACTCACGATCTGTTAAACGCTGATATTGACAGATAAGAGATTATTTGTTAAATTATAATTTATAAGTTTATTATTTGCAATGATGCAGACAGTAGCTTTTACATCTCGTTACAGAGAATCCGGGGAAGGTGTAATCCGGGTACGAAGAGTAAAGTGAATGGAACTGCAGAGCAACTATTCAAAGTGAATGCCTTTAAGGGCATTAAATAGGGTGGAACCGCGGAAGATACCTTTCGTCCCTATAGGGATGTTAAGGTATTTTTGTATTTAAAAATTATTGAGGAGGGTAAGCATGTATTTTCAGGAACTGATGCTTAAATTACTGAATTACTGGGGAGAAAAAGGCTGTATAATTGCAGAGCCATACGACATAGAAAAAGGAGCAGGGACTATGAGTCCACATACTTTCCTGAGGGCACTCGGACCTGAACCATGGAAAGTGGTATACGTCGAACCGTCCAGAAGGCCTGCTGACGCCAGGTATGGAGAGAACCCAAACAGGGTTTATCAGCACCACCAGATGCAGGTAATACTTAAGCCTTCACCTGACGACATCCAGGATCTCTATCTTGACAGCCTGAGGTCAATAGGAATAGATCCCCTTAAGCACGACATAAGATTTGTTGAAGACAACTGGGAAGCTCCAACACTAGGAGCTTGGGGTCTTGGCTGGGAAGTATGGCTGGATGGGATGGAAATAACTCAATTTACTTATTTCCAACAGGTTGGAGGAGTAAATTGCGACCTGGAATCTGGTGAGATAACCTACGGTCTGGAAAGAATTGCTATGTATCTTCAAGATGTTGACAACGTGTTCGATATAAAGTGGAATAAAGACTTTACCTACGGTGATATATTCAAGAAAGCCGAGTACGAGCACTCCGTATACAGCTTTGAAAAAGCAGACATCGAAGTTCTAAAGGAACTGTTTTCTATATATGAGGGAGAAGCAAAGAAGATAATGGCTGAAGGTTTAATTCTACCAGCTTATGATTATGTACTGAAGTGCTCTCATACTTTCAATGTGCTTGACGCAAGAGGAGCTGTGTCTGTATCACAGCGAACAAACTACATCGGTCGAGTTAGAAATTTAGCTAGGACAATTGCAAGTCTATACATTGAACAACGCAAGGAAATGGGATTTCCTTTGATTAAGAAGGACGGTGAGGTAATTGGCTAAGAAGTATTTACTTGAAATTGGAGTTGAAGAAATGCCCGCCAGGCTTATTGGCGATACTGTTGAACAGTTGGAGGCAGGTATTAAAGAAGTTCTTACAGAAAATAAGATAACATACGAAACTATTGATGTACTTTCAACGCCAAGAAGACTCACTCTTCTGATAAAAGGACTTGGAGATGCAGGTGCCGATGAAGAAGTGACAGTTAAAGGACCAGCAAAGAGAATTGCTTATGATTCTGACGGACAAATTACAAAAGCTCTTGCAGGCTTTATGAAAGGCCAGAAAGTTACCGAAGATGATATATATTTAAATGTGCAAAATGGCGAAGAATACGTATACGCGAATGTAAAGAAGAAAGGTCGTTCCGTTGAAGATGTACTTACTGAAAGCATTCCTTCTGTTATAAGGGGCGTCAATTTCCCAAAATCTATGAGATGGGGCGGTAAAAACTTAAGGTTTGCAAGGCCAATACGCTGGATTGTATCAATCCTCGACGATGTTGTCTTGAAATTTGATTTAGAGGGCATTGAGACTTCAAATATCACTAAAGGTCATAGATTTTTAGGGGATCAAAAAATTGTTATTGATCACATAGAAGACTATCAGGAGCTTTTGAGGAAAAACTTTGTAATTGTCGATCCAAAAGAGCGTAAGGACATTATCAAATACGGAGCGGAGAAACTTGCTAGAGAGAAGGGTGGCTCTGTTCAAAAAGATGAGGCACTTCTGGATGAGGTAACCAACTTAGTTGAGTATCCAGCTCCCATAATCGGCAGGATAAAAGAAGAGTACCTAAAGCTTCCTTTTGACGTTGTGACCACACCTATGAAAGAACACCTTAGGTATTTTCCCGTTGTCGATGGCAAGGGCAGACTTCTTCCTTACTTTATCACGGTCAGAAATGGTAATGGAGACAACGTTGACATTGTGGTAAAAGGAAATGAGAAAGTTCTCGGAGCAAGACTTGAAGATGCAAAATTCTTTTATAAAGAAGACATAAAATATCCACTAGAGAGCTATATTGAGAAATTAAAGACTCTCACTTTCCAGGAAAAATTGGGAACAATGTACGATAAATCCATCAGGCTGCAAAAGTTAACTGATAAAATCGCTGACTATCTAGAAGTTGGGGAAGAGACCGAAAAGAACGTAGCCAGAGCGGCAGAGCTTTCAAAAGCAGACTTGGTTACCAAGATGGTTACTGAGTTTACTGAGCTTCAGGGCAAAATAGGAATGGAATACGCTTCAGAATCAGGCGAAAACGAAATTGTTAGCTTGGCATTGTTTGAACAGTACCTGCCCAGATTTTCAGGAGACAGTCTTCCTACTACAACTGCCGGAGCAATACTATCCATTGCTGACAAGCTGGATTCTATCTGTGGCATGTTTGCCATTGGAACTCAACCCACTGGATCACAGGACCCGTTTGGTCTCAGAAGGAGCGCAATTGGTGTTATTAACATAATAATTGATAAAAAATTGAACATATCACTTCTGGATATAATAGATTTCTCTCTATATATTTACGTTGAAGAGCAGGGACTAGCCTGTGATTACAACAAAGTAAGGTCAGAAATACTGGGCTTTTTCATAGGAAGAGTAAAGAATCAGTTCTTGGAAACAGGAATGCCTTATGATGTAATTGATTCTGTAATCCACACTGGTACTGACAATATTTACGACATGAAAATAAGAAGCGAAAAGCTTGCTGATTGGGTAAAGGAAGAAAATATCTCTGATATGCTGACAGCTTTTGGCAGACTTGCATCACTTGCAGTAAAAACTGATAGAAATGAAGTAAAAAGAGACATCATGACAGAGCCAGAAATAAGTCTGTTTGACGCATTTAACGCCATAGAAGAAAGAGTAGATTCCTTTATCCTAAAAAAAGATTATGATAAAGCTTTAATAACTCTAGGATCTCTAAGAGAGAAAATTGACTTTTTCTTTGATACGACAATGGTTATGGTAGAGGATGACGAGATTAGAAATAACAGGCTGGCACTTCTCAGAAAGATTTATGAAAATATGATGAAAGTTTGTGATTTAACCTATATAGTCGAAAGACAGGGGTGATTCCAATTCAACTGACCAAAAGACAGGAGCTAATTATTGAAATAGTGAGAGAAAATCAACCTATCACAAGCAATGAGATAGCTAACAGACTTAATCTTGCTCGTGCAACTCTCAGGCCGGATCTTGCTATCCTTACTATGACAGGAATTCTAGATGCAAGACCTAAGGTGGGGTATGTGCTAACTGGAAGGACTCCTGATGACTTTCTGTCAGATGTAGTGAGTTCAGCAAATGTTAAGGATATAATGTCTATACCTGTTGTCATAAGTGAAGATAAAAGTATCTACAATGCAGTTGTATACATTTTTACTGAAGACGTGGGATCTGTTTATATAGTTGATGGCGAAGAATTGGTAGGGGTAGTATCTAGAAAGGACTTACTTAGAAGTGCACTTGGAGGGCTTGACCTAAATAAAACACCTGTGGGGATGATTATGACTAGAATGCCAAATCTCGTTATGACAAAACCCCAGGACACAGCTCTAAGTGCTGCAATTAAGTTGATAGAGTATGAAATAGATAGCTTGCCTGTAGTTGAGACTGTAGAAAGAGGTAAAAACAGCTATAAGGTAGTTGGCAGAATCACTAAGACAAATATTACCAGGCTTTTCGTAGAGCTTGGAACGAAGCTTTAGGAGGGAGAGTTTATGAGCGTACTTACTCTTTATGTAATGTCTGATTCAATTGGCGAGACAGGTGAGCTGATAGCAAAAGCTGCCGCCAGACAATTCATGTCCGAAAATTATGAAATCAGAAAATATCCATATATGAATGATGAAGAGCAGATTAGAACAATCTTGTACGATGCTATCCCAGGAGAAAGCCTTGTAGTATATACAACTGTACTAAAAGAGATAAAGGATTTAATAGATCTTATTGGAGCAGAGCGAGGAATCCCTACAATAGATGTCATGTCACCTCCGATGCTGGCCATTGAAAAGCTTATAGGCTATGCGCCAAAGAGAGAAGCAGGTCTAATAAGGAGAATTGACGAAAACTACTTTAAAAAAGTTGAAGCTGTTGAATTTGCAGTCAAATACGACGATGGAAAAGATCCCAGAGGAATAGACAAAGCCGATATTTGTCTAATTGGAATATCTCGTACATCAAAGACGCCACTGGGAATGTACCTGGCACATAAGAATTTTAAGGTGGTAAATATCCCTCTGGTTCCTGAGGTAGCTCCGCCTGAAGAACTCTTTAAAAAGGATAGAAGAAGAGTAATCGGACTTGTAGCAGACCCAAGGAAATTGATCGATATTAGGTCAGAGAGGCTGAGAGCTCTCGGTCTAAAAGGATCTGCAAATTATGCTAGTGTCGATAGAATTCAAATGGAACTGGAATATTCTCTAGACATCATGTCAAGAGTAGGCTGCGAAATTATCGACGTATCAAATAAGGCAATTGAGGAAACTGCTTCAATTGTGATTGAGCATATGACAAAGGAGTTTGGAGATAAAATGTTTTAAGTGTTCCCTGTGGGGCACTTTCTTTTTCTTTTTAAAATATAAAGAAGGATTTTTAAGTTTCATGTAGAATATATATAGTGATGGAACTTGGAGGTAATAAAATGAACATTAGAGTTCAGGTCGAAAAAATGGAAGCTGAAAGGCTTTCTCCATTTGCATGTCTAAGTATGAATAGCCAGGGTAGAGCAAATTACGAAGAGAAATGCACAATAAGGACAGATTTTCAACGAGATAGAGACAGGGTAATTCATTCTAAAGCCTTTAGAAGGTTAAAACACAAAACACAGGTATTCATTGCCCCTGAAGGGGATCATTTTAGAACAAGGCTGACGCATACACTCGAGGTAGCTCAGCTTGCCAGAACCCTTGCCAGGGCGCTCAGGCTAAACGAAGATCTTGTAGAGGCCATAGCTCTGGCTCATGATCTAGGGCATACACCCTTTGGGCATACAGGAGAGGCAATATTGAATAAGTTAAATCCAAAGGGCTTTAGCCATACAGACCAAAGTTTGAGAGTTGTAGACTTTTTAGAAAGTCATGAAAACAGAACCGGTCTAAATTTAACTTTTGAAGTCCGCGAAGGAATACAAATGCATTCAGGTGATCGAGTTTCCGAAACACTTGAAGGAAAGATAATTAAATTTGCAGATAGGATTGCGTATATAAATCACGACATTGACGATGCAATACGTGCAGGGATAATCAGTGATGAAGATCTTCCTGAAGACTGCGTAAGGGAACTGGGAGACAGTCATGGTAAGAGGATAAACACCATGATAGGGGATCTAATACGGAATAATCTTGACAGAAATCAGATGGAAATGAGTCCCCACATAGGCGAAATGACCGAAAAACTTCGTCAATTTATGTTTGAAAGTGTGTATTACAATCCAGAGGCTAAGTCTGAAGAAAAGAAAGCAGAGCATGTGATAACAGCATTATTCAATCACTATAAGGAAGATGAAAACAGACTTCCAAAAGACCATATTGCCCTATATACAGAGCGAGAAGATACACTTGAAGATAAAATCTGCGACTACATCGCAGGGATGACCGATAGATATATTGTAAATCTCTTTACAGATATGTTTGTCCCTAAACCTTGGAAGTAGTTAAATAAAATACAAAATTGTATTTTATCGAGAAATAGTATACTATATAATAGTTTGAAACACCGGTGGTGAAATTATGGCGGATAACAGAAACAATATGCTCGAAAAAGTTAAAGAGCGGTTAGATATAGTTGAACTTGTTAGTGAATATGTAAACCTGAAAAAGTCAGGCTCCAATTATCTGGGGCTTTGTCCATTTCATAATGAAAAAACGCCTTCCTTTACAGTTTCAGAGTCAAAGCAAATCTTTCATTGCTTTGGATGTGGAGCAGGTGGAGATGGAATAACTTTCATTATGAAGAGAGAAAACCTGGACTTTGTTGATACGCTTAAGTTTCTGGCAGACAAGTATAATATCCCTTGGGAAGACAGTACGGGTGCTCCTGCATCTGAGCTAAAGCAAATATTTTACGAAATAAACCGCGCTGCAGCCAGGTTCTTTCATAACAATCTATACACTGATAAAACAGCACTTCAATATCTCAAAAACAGAGGAATAGAGGAAGAAGTGTTTAGAAGGTTTGGTCTTGGCTACGCGTCAGAGAGCTTTGATAAATTACTCATAAACCTAAAGGAAGATGGATTTAGTGAAAGTGACATAGAGAAAACTGGCCTAATTGGAATAAGAAAAGACGTTTCAGGATTTTACGATAAATTCAGGAACAGGCTTATATTTCCAATAATAGACACAAGGGGTAGAGTAATTGGCTTTGGTGGAAGGGTTCTAGACAGAAGTCTGCCCAAGTATCTCAACTCACCAGACACAGTAGTCTTTAATAAAGGATACCATCTATACGGGCTAAATATCATAGCAAAGAATAAGAGCAGAAAGAGGATAATGTTGGTAGAGGGCTATATGGACGTAATCTCTCTCAATGCCAAAGGTATTGATTATGCAGTTGCAAGCCTTGGAACTGCGCTTACTGAATACCAGGGAAAGCTTCTAAAGAGGTACGGCGATGAGGTTTACATATGCTACGATTCAGATGCTGCGGGTGTAAGGGCAGCTATAAGGGCTATAGACGTGCTTCAGAAGCTTGATGTAGACCCTAAAGTTGTAATGCTACCTGATGGAGAAGACCCTGATGACTTCATTAAGGCTAACAGCGTAGCAGCTTTTGAAAAAAAAGTCGAGGAATCGTTAAACTTCATGGATTTCAAGGTATATATACTAAAGAAGCGATTTGATTTGACCCAGGCAGAAGACAAGATAAAATTCACTCAGGAAGCTGCCCGAATGATTAGAGAGCT
>JAVEXI010000012.1:0-43911 GCA_034004165.1 Gudongella sp.
GACTTGAACGCAGTTTTTCTACTGATGGATTCCAAGCAGCGGTCGCATTCGGCTTTGTAAATATAGTTTCCCTCTATAGAGAAATAATGGGCTCCATCTGCCTTAAACAGCACAACGTTTACATCCACAGGGTAAACTATTGGATAATCGTATACGTTAGGCAGTTCTGCCTCATTTAATGAAAGTTCATACAGAACTTCTTTTGTATCTCCATACATAAACTCATATACATTAAGTCGCATAAATGCCACCTCTTAGACTAACGGTACTATTATATAAATGATAGGTAACTTTGTCAATAACTATAATTTGTTGATGAGTTCAAGAGTATCTCTTGCAATCATCAGTTCTTCATTAGTTGGCACTACCATGACTACAGAGCCTGTAAGGTCTTTTCTGATTATGGCCTCTTTTCCTCTGACTTTATTTAGTTCAGAGTCAATCCTAATGTTATTTATACACTCAAGTCCGTCACATACCATTTCTCTGATTAACGATGAATTCTCTCCTATGCCTCCAGTAAATACAAGAACGTCTATTCTACACATCTGAGCAGCGTATGCAGCAATGTATTTTGTAACTCTGTTGGTGAATACCTTTAAAGCCAGCATAGCTCTTTCATTGCCTTCTTCAGCTGCCATTTCTAGATCCCTAAAGTCGTTACTAATACCTGATATTCCTAAAACTCCTGATTTTTTGTTTAGCATATCGTTTACTTCTTCAAATGAAAGCCCTTCCTTATCCATAATAAATGGAATAATAGCAGGGTCGATATCTCCTGATCTAGTACCCATTGCAAGTCCCTCAAGAGGTGTGAAACCCATGGACGTATCTATAGATTTTCCTCCCTGGACTGCAGTTATGCTTGAACCATTCCCCAAGTGGCATGTTACAATATTTAAGTCCTCTATATCTCTTCCCACAATTTCAGCTGCTCTTAGTGAAACGTATTTATGTGAAGTTCCGTGGAAACCGTATCTCCTAATTTTATATTTCTCATAGTACTCATAAGGTATTGCATAAATATAGTTCTCTGCAGGGATAGTCTGATGAAAAGCTGTATCAAATACGCCAACCATTGGAGTCTCTGGCATTAACTCCTTACAAGCCTCAATACCCATTATATTTGGAGGATTGTGAAGTGGTGCCAGTTCAATATTTCTTTTTAAAGCGTCCATAACTGCACCGTCAATAATTACGGAAGAAGCAAAATCTTCTCCACCATGAACAACTCTATGCCCAATAGCTGCAATTTCATCCATAGATGTAATCGCACCATGATCCTTATCTACAATGACCTCAAGAACGAGTTCAAGTGCCCTTTTATGATCTTTCATTGGCTCTTCTATGGTAACTCTTTCCTTGCCAGTAGTGTCATGCTTAATCCTAGAGCCTTCAATACCGATTCTTTCTACAAGACCCTTGGCAAGGACTTCCTCTCCATTCATATCGATTAGTTGATATTTTAATGATGAACTACCACAGTTGATAACTAAAATTTTCATCTGTTGACCTCCTTAATTTTTCTATTTAAATAGTATATTAAATCTGTTAAAAAATCAACATATTAAATGCTTCATTTAATCGTTATATCTAATTATTGAATATTTGCGGCATAATATATAAGATGTTATTATATTATTGATAAAGACAGGGGGATTCCAATGAAAGTTGCAGGACTTATAACTGAATACAATCCATTCCACCTGGGTCATAAACTGCATATTGAGAGGTCAAAAGAACTATCAGGTGCAAGTCATACTGTTTGTGTTATGAGCAGCTCTTTCGTTCAGAGAGGTTCACCCGCAATTGTCGATAAATGGAGTCGTGCTAAAATGGCCATCGAAAGTGGCATAGATCTTGTCATAGAGCTACCTTTTGTCTATTCAGTTCAAACAGCGGAATTGTTTGCATTAGGAGCTGTCAGAATCCTTGAGGCTATTAATATAGTCACTCATCTTACTTTTGGTAGCGAAGAAGGCGAAATAGAACCATTGAAGGCTATTTCTGACTTGCTAGGTTCAGAACCTGAGAGCTACAAAACACGTTTGAGAGAATATTTATCTGAAGGAATGTCATTTGCCCAGGCAAGGAGTAATGCGGTTGCAGATTTATTATACTTAAATTGTTCAACCAGAAGAACAATATCTGAAATTATAGCCAGTCCAAACAATATTCTCGGTATTGAATATCTAAAAGGACTCAATAAGCTAAACTCTTCAATTATACCTGTTACTTTTAAAAGAATGGGGCATGGCTATAGAGATAAAAACTTTGACTTAGGATTAGCTTCAGCAACTGCTATACGGCGGTTATTAATAGATGGCAAATTTGCAGAAGTTGAAAAGCTGGTTCCCAAAGAATCATTTGATAGTTTGATGGATTTTCTTGACCAACAAGGAAGCTTCAATACTATGAATAACTATTCAAAACTCGCAAGATACGCCGTTTTAATGAAAACCGCCAAAGACATTTCAAAATACTTTGACGTTGAGGACGGCTTTGAAAACAGACTTGTCAATTTTGCTAAGAGAGACCTAAATACTGAAGAACTAGTAAGATCATTGAATTCAAAGAGATACACAAGTTCAAGGGTAAGAAGGCTCTTAACTCATCTTATGATGGAAATTGACAGAGATTTTATAAATATGGTCTATAACACACCTGTAGAATTCATCAGAGTGTTAGGAATAAGCAACAAAGGTTTTGAATTATTAAATGAAATTAATAAACAATCAGATGTTTTTGTAATAAATAAGTTTGCTAAGACTCCTTCTGAGCTTTCAGATGTTTCAAAGATGATTCTTGAAAAGGAAATACAGGCGACAAACCTTTACTATCTAGGTTTAAATGGAGGAAAATCTGATTTTAACAAAGATTTTACAACTTCACCATATATAGGTAATTAACACCTAAAAACAGGACAAATAATTGTCCTGTTTCTTAATATCCACTATTCTCTTGGTCTCAGTTCTCTTCTGTTTTCATTAAGGATTTGAATAATGTCTTTAAATTTTTCCTGAGTATCATATAAAAGTTCATCTGCGTATTCAAGAGCACCTCTTTTAATTTCTTCGGCACTTAGTTCTGCTCTTCTTAATATCTCTTCAGCACTTTCTTTGGCAACTCTCACAACTTCTTCATTGTCGACAAGTTCCTCTAATCTGGTTTCAGCTTCGTCAATCATCGTAGTCGCACTCTTTTGTGCTTCGTCAAGGATTCTCTGTCTCTCTTCTTTGATCCAGGCTGCCTGTTTAATCTCATCTGGCAGTTTAATTCTTATCTCTTTAATAATTTCAAGCAGCTCCTCTTTGTTGATCATTACTTTATTTGTTAATGGTAGTGAGGTTCCTGCCTCAACTATGTCTTCTACTTCATCAATTAAATTAAGTAATTCCATTATTTAGAACCTCCTTTAAATTTTTCCTTTAAAGCAATTTCAACGTCTTTTGGAACAAAACAGCCAACATCTCCTTTGAAAGCAGCAACCTCTCTCACTAAGCTTGAACTCAAAAAAGAAAACTCACTTGAAGAAACCAAAAATAAAGTCTCAAGATCAGGATAAAGTTTTTTGTTGACCAATGCCATTTGCATTTCGTACTCTAGGTCAGAAACAACTCTGAGTCCTCGTACGATCGTGCTACATCCTTTTTCACTAGCATAATCTATCAGCAAACCAGAAAAGGAATCTGTCTCAACATTCGGTAAATGCTTTGTGGCCTTTTCCAGTAGTTCAATTCTCTCTTCAACTGAAAACAAACTATTCTTCTTATTATTGTTCAATACTGCAATAATAACTTCGTCAAATTTTTCTGAGCACCTCGTTATTATATCAAGATGTCCATAAGTTATTGGGTCAAAACTACCAGGATAGATAACTCTCATTATTACACTCCTCTTCTTTTAAAATAAGTCATTACTTTATTGCCATACTTCCTCTTGTCAAACAATTCAAATGAAGAGTATTGATCGTTAATTGCAATTTTTTCATCATGTTCAGCTATCAGAAGCCCATCGTCATTAAGAAGTTCATTACCATCTATTATACTTATGACCTTATATAATATTTCCTCATCGCTAAACGGCGGATCTATGTAAATATAATCAAATTTTGCACCAGAAACAGATAACCTGTGCAATACCACTGAAGAATCACCAGTAATTACTTTGCTTTTTTCATTATATTTAGTATGCTCTAGATTCCTATTAATAACACTTATACTATCTCTATTTTTATCTATAAAATATGCGAACTTAGCACCCCTGCTAAGAAACTCTATGCCTATAGCACCAGTTCCTGCAAATAGGTCCAGAACAATAGAATTTCTCTTTATGGGAGATATTATATTAAAAAATGACTCTTTAACACGATCCTCTGTTGGCCTTATTGTTGAGCCTTTTGAGGCACTTAGTCTGTAACCTTTTCGTTCGCCTGAAATCACTCTCAATAGCTATCACAACCCTTTGGCAATATATTATCACAGTACATAAATCTTTTAAACCTAATTGAGTATTATTTCATCTGTTAGCTTCCTAATCAAGGAGTTTACTTCTATACTAAGCAAGGCATTATCTGATGTATAAAGTCTCGGGTCAGCCTCTATAATTTCAGTGGCATCTCTTTGGGCAATTTTTAATACGTCAACATCCCTGAAGAGATTGGCAATTCTAAAATCTGGAATCCCATGCTGCCTAGTGCCGAAGAACTCGCCTGGGCCTCTTATTTGTAAATCTTTTTCGGAAATAATGAATCCATCACTAGTAGATTGCATTATCCTCATTCTCTCCCTGGCAATTTCAGTATAACTTCCATTTATAAGAATACAGTAAGATTGATATTCACCTCTACCAATTCTACCCCTTAGCTGGTGTAGCTGTGCCAGTCCAAATCTCTCTGAGCTCATTACAACCATTATGCTTGCATTAGGAATATTTACACCAACTTCAATAACAGTAGTAGCAATGAGAATTTTGATTTCATCATTCTTAAACTTCTCCATGATTAAATCTTTTTCTTTTTGAGGCATTTTCCCATGAAGGAGTCCAACACTTGTTTCAGTGAAAATGTCTCTACTAAGCCTTTCATAAAGCTCTTCTGCAGAAACAACATTAGTATTTTCGTTTTCCTCTATTGCAGGACAAACTATATATGCCTGCCTTCCTTCTTGGATTTGCTTTTTTATAAAAGTATAAATCCTGTTCTCCATATCATACCCAACAGAATATGTTTCAATAGGTTTTCTTCCAGGTGGAAGCTCATCTATTATAGAAATATCAAGGTCGCCATATAAAATAAGTGCAAGAGTTCGAGGTATTGGAGTAGCGGTCATAACTAACATATCGGGATAGTCACCTTTATCAGAAAGTGCGAGCCTTTGCTTGACGCCAAAGCGGTGCTGTTCATCGGTGATAATAAGCCCCAAATTGTCGAATTCGACGTTTTCCTGAATGATAGCATGGGTTCCTACTACTACGTTGATTATCCCATCTCTAAGACCGTTTAATACCCTTTCCTTATCTTTCTTTAACATGCTACCAGATAATAATACTATATATAAATTGTATTTACCCAGTAAAGATTTAAAAGTCTCATAATGTTGCTGAGCGAGTATTTCTGTTGGCGCCATCATAGCAGATTGATACCCATTTAGAACGGCTAAGTACATAGCAGCAATTCCAACGATTGTCTTGCCGGAACCTACATCACCCTGAATTAGTCTGTTCATCCTTTTAGAACTGCACATATCTGATGAGATTTCAGTCAATACTTTTTTTTGAGCTCCTGTCAATTCAAAAGGAAGACTTGTAAGAAATTTATTGTATTCATTAGTTAATTTAAACTTAATACCCTCTATTTCCTCGTGTGTATTCTTTTTTATTTTAAATAAAGCTAATTGTAGAATTAACAGTTCTTCATAAGCTAATGACTTTCTCGCAAACTCTGCTTCTTTAATACTTTTTGGTTCGTGAACAGATTTCAATGCTTCCGCTTTATTAAGAATTTTATTCTGAATGAGATATTTTTCAGGAACACAAGTATCAAAGGCACTATCGTATTCCCTCAGTAAATTGTTCATTATCTTAATAATCTCGTTATTTGTTATTCCTTCGGTTAGAGGATATATAGGCCGAATTCCCCAGCTTATATTCTCGTACCACCTTAAATATTCAGGGCTTTGAATCTGAACTTGGAATTTATTCGCAGACAATTTACCATATACTAAATATCTTTGACCTGGCTGAAACACCTTTTTAAGAAAATCCTGGTTGAACCAAACGAGAACTGCATCTCCTGAGCTGTCTGTTACAGGAACTTGTAAAATAGAAAGGCCTCGTCTTGGTCTTATTACATTACCGTACCCTGTCACAGTGACTATAAAGCTATACTTTTCACCGTTTAAACCCTCTCTAAGTTTGATTGTATTTGTCCTGTCTTCATAGTCTCTCGGTATATGATATACGAGATCTTTAATTGTCTCTATTCCCAACTTTTTAAATTTTTGCATCTTCTTTGGTCCGATGCCCTTCAAAATCGAAATACTATTGTCAACAGCGCTCACTTTATCACTCCTGTATAAGTCAATAATACTTTTAAAAATGACCCTGTATAATCAGGGTCATTCTATTGCAAATATATAATAGTATAGTGGTTGTCCACCAAAAATCACTTCTATATCCATGCTAGGATAATCTTTTTCAAGCTCTGAAGCGAGGTCTTCCGCCTTATCTTTAGAAATCTCTTCTCCATACATTATTGTGATAATGGAGGAATCTTCAGTTACAAGTTTACTTAAAAGTTGTAGTGAAACTTCATTAACATCTTGTCCTGCAGCGAGAATATCTTTATCAGACAGCCCAATTATGTCATCTTTCTTTATCTTTGTTTCATTAAATTCTGTATCCCTTACAGCATAAGTCACTTGTCCAGTTATTACGTCATCTATTGCAGCTGTCATATTTTCTTCATTTACTTCAGGGTCTTTTCCTTGATCCATGGCAAGCATAGCTGATATTCCTTGTGGGATAGTCTTTGTAGGTATAACTATAATGTTTCTATCACTTAAGTGCTTCGCCTGTTCTGCTGCTAGAATGATGTTACTATTGTTGGGAAGAACAACTACGTTTTTGCCTTTTGTCTTGTCAATTGCTGTGAGAATATCTTCTGTGCTTGGATTCATAGTCTGACCGCCTGAGACAATAATCTCTGCGTTTAAATCCATAAACAAGCTGTCTACTCCTGCACCTACAGATATAACTACAACAGAATAATCTGGTATGACAGTTTCAATTTCACTAGAAGCACTCTCTAACTCAAGAAGCTCATCCTTCAATAAAATCTCTTCGTGCTGGTAACGCATATTGTCTATCTTTATATCACTAAGTTCACCTAGCATAAGAGCTTTTTCAAGAACTTGCCCAGGATTATTGGTGTGTACATGGACTTTGATAAGACCTTCTCCACTGACTACTAGTAGAGAATCTCCAAACTCAGCTATTTCATCTCGAAATTCGTCAGCTCGATCGTATTTCGTATTAATCATAAACTCTGTGCAATATCCAAATTTTATATCATCAGTATCAATGTGCTCTCTCTTCCTCACAGGCTCCCTAGTTTCAGTTACAGCAGGAGTTTCCATTTGTAAGCTATTGATATCGAAATCTTCTCTAAGAGCATTATTTGCACCAGTCAGTATATAGATAAGGCCTTTACCACCTGCATCAACTACTCCTGCTTGTTTAAGAACTGGTAGCATTTCTGGAGTTTTCTCAAGGATAATCTCTCCATAAGCAATAACCTCTTCAAGAAGCTCATGTATGTCATCATACTTATGGTAAATCTCCATGGCCTTTTCACCACATTCTCTGGCAACGGTGAGTATAGTTCCCTCGGTAGGCTTCATAACCGCCTTATATGCGGTATCTGCAGCCTTTTTAAGAGCTTCTGCAACAATTTTAGAGTCAATACTGTCACTTTCTCCCATTCCCGAAGCCAGACCTCTGAACAACTGCGAGAGAATTACTCCAGAGTTGCCTCTTGCTCCCATTAGCGAACCTTGACTTGCAGCTCTGGCAACCATGTATGCACTGTTTTCTTCTACTGCCAAGCCTTGTTTTAACGCTGATTTAATTGTCAGTAGCATATTGGTTCCCGTATCTCCGTCTGGTACGGGAAAAACATTAAGTGAATTCACTTCTTCTTTATTTGCTTCCAACATAAAAACAGCACTTTGAAGCATATTTTTGAGCTTATATCCATCTATAGATGTTATCTTCAACTGTTGTACCTCCCTATTTATCAATGCGTATGCCTTGAACATTGACATTTACTTTGTCTACTCTGAGCCCTGTAAAAGTCTCTATGTTAAATTTCACTTTATCAATGATGTTTTTGCATACGACCGATATTTTAATACCATATTCAAGAATCACGTACATGTCAATAGATACAAAATTATCTCTTATACTTACTTTGATTCCTTTGGTGAGGGACTCGGTTTTCAGAAGCTCAAACAGCCCGTCTTTTGCATCTTTGGCAGCCATCCCAACTATTCCATAGCTTTCCATAGCTGACATGCCGGCCAGCGTTGCAAACACACTGTCGTCTATTATTAAATTGCCGAACTCAGTACTGGTCTTTACAGGCATTCTAATCTCCTCCATTGGTATTAATTGCTATCTAAACCATTTTACAATATCAGAAGCCAAAGTTCAACAGATTAGTCATAAGTTCATAAAATTAGGTTGCAATTATGGGCATCCTTGTGTTAAAATAGGTTGTGTTGCAGAGATATAATAATGTTTATAAGATATTCTCTATATATTTTAAGGGGGTGTTTTCATGGCTAGAGTATGCGATGTTTGTGGAAAAACTAAATCTTTTGGAAATAAAGTGACCTTCTCAAATAAAAAAGGTTCCAGAACCTGGGCTCCTAATATTAGAAGAGTAAGAGCAGTTGTAAATGGTACTACAAAGAGAATCAACGTCTGCACAAGATGTCTTAGGTCAGGTTATGTTCAAAGAGCAATTTAATTTTACCAAATACGAATAAAAAAGCTTACACGATAAAGATGTGTAAGCTTTTTTATTTATCCTTAGCCTCTATGATGAAGATTTCGCCACTGTGGCAGCTAATTTTACCGATGCTATTTTCAATTAAGTTGCTAATACCTAAACTGCTTCCAAAATCAAGTCTTCTTCTATTTAGCTCATAATGAAATCCATTGAGTGAAACGACTGCACCTTCCGAACTTATCGGTAGTATAGAAACATTCAAACCCTTGTTTGGAAGATCAACAGTCTCTCCTGATTTTAAGTATCTTACCTCATTTAATTCGTCTATTACAGACCCTTTAATCCCTAGTTTATCCATATATCTTAGGCTATTGACGTTGGATAAAGTGTGATCAAGCCTACACCCCGTTCCTCCAAGCACTGTGATTTCAGTCGCGCCAAGTTGATGCAAAACATCAATTGCCAGTTCGCTGTCTGTCTTATCCTTCTCAACCGGATGCTTAATTAAATTGACACCAGCCGAAATTGCACGATTCTGAAGATCCTTAGTCAGAGAATCCATGTCTCCGACCAAATATAGAGGCTCAACACCAATCTTACTCAAGTAAAAATACCCACTATCTGCAGCAATAATAAAGTCACTTTTGCCAGCTATATCCTTTAGAATACTTAAATTTTTAATTTCTCCTCCTGCCACAATTAAGCCTTTCATTTTAACCTCTCACTTAAACACATTTTGTAGTGGCTTCCATATTACGGCGAGAACCAGAACAGAAATAATTAACTCAGGTACTAGATATGTCGCATTATATGCAATCGAGTAAACCCAAGGGTTTTGGTCACCAGCATATTGTGAAAAGAATACAACTCCCGAGAGCACATGTGATATCATTCTACCCAATATTCCAAGGAGTACACCAAGAGATAACGCAACGTAAGAATTTCTTGAATTTCTCTTACTGACTAAAAATACTATGCCTGCCAGCCCAAGTGCACCATAAGCTATTGGATAATCTAGCAGAAATTGAAGCGGATGTACAAAATACGGTTTTAATATGAAGTCCAAAACTCCATAACCAGCGCCCACTGCTATTCCTGGTAGTATACCCCACCTAATAGCAAACAACAATAAAGGAATCATACTTCCAGCTGATACACTGCCGCCATTAGGCGCCTGATATAGCCTGATATAGCTTAAGAGCGCAGACATGGCAATCATCACTCCGCCTTCAGCTAGCATTAAAGTCTTATTTCCCCTCTTTTCCATATACTTTCCTCCTCTTAACAACAGATCTGGGCAACAAAAAACTCATCACCGGAGTGACGAGTATATTTTTTAAAATACACTTCCCTCCGCTAGAATTACCTAGTTCAGGTTATAAGGGTCGGGATTTCTCCTCTCTCAGCTTTCGCTCCCCCAGTGCTGTTGTATTTCATTTGTAATGTAAATTATATCACAATTTTTTTAATCTAACAAATTTTTATTTTATAAATAAATGTTTGAAGGCTCTTGTTCTCTCTTCTGGATTTCCCCCAGCAAATATATCTGAGCCTACTACTAATAGGTCTGCACCAGCATTTGCAATCATCTTAGAGTTTTCCAGTTTAACTCCTCCATCAACTTCTAAAATGATTTTGTTTCCTGAAGCATCGATCATTTCTCTGGTCTTTCTTATTTTTTCAGTCATCGCTTCAATATATCCCTGACCTCCAAAACCTGGATCTACAGACATAATAAGGATTAAATCAATATCGCTCATAATATATTCTAAAACACTCAGCGGAGTAGCAGGATTCAAAGAAACTCCGGCTTTAATTCCAAGTGAACGTATCTGTTGTAGTACTCTGTGTAAATGAATAGTTGCTTCTGCATGAACAGTAAGTATATCTGCTCCAGCTTCGACAAAGTCATTAAGAAATCTTTCTGGTCTATCCACCATAAGATGCACATCAAAAGGAAGTTTTGTCATCTTTCTTAGCTTTTTGACAACTGGTGCTCCAAATGTAATATTGGGAACATAAATTCCATCCATAACATCAAGATGGATATAATCTGCCCCTCCTTTTTCCACAGATTTAATTTCTTCTCCAAGCTTTGAAAAGTCAGCTGATAAAATTGACGGAGCAATCATAGCCATCTAATATTTCCTCCTCTTTCTAACTTCGTCTAATATCAGTAAATAGTTTTCATATCTCTCTTTAGGTATTACACCATCTTCAACTGCTTTTTTGACTCCACAGTCAGGCTCTTTATCATGGAGACAACTAGTAAAATAACAATTTGCTGAATGCTCTTTAAACTCTCTGTAATATTCTCTTAATTCTTCTGGCTCCTCAATGAAATCTAGCGCTAGAGAACTAAATCCCGGCGTGTCGAGAACATAAGTATCATCGTCAAGATACAAGAGCTCCGAATGACGCGTGGTGTGCCTGCCTCGCTTAGTCTTTTGACTTACACTGCTTATTGCAGGATCGTAATCAGGATGTATTAGTTTCAATAATGATGACTTACCTGTACCAGATGCTCCTGCAAATACACTTACATTACCATCAAGTGCTTTTTTTAGCATTTCTATCCCAGTGTTTTCTTTTACACTGGTTATAATTGTTTTATAACGCGCTTTAGAGTAAATAGCGTTGATTTCTTCGGCTCTTCTTTCATCTAAATCCGCTTTATTTATGACAAAGAGTATATCAAGGTTTTGATGTTCAGCCATAATTGCAATCTTATCCACAGACCAGAGATTTGGCTCAGGTTTTTTCACGCTGACAACAATAACAGTCTGAGTGATGTTTGCCACAGGAGGCCTAACCAGTTGTGACGTTCTTTCCATTATTTCTTCAATGTATCCAAGGCTTTCACTATCTTCGAATCTTATCTTGACTTTGTCTCCAACTAGAGGTGTAATTTCTTGCTCTCTAAAGAGACCCCTGGCTCTGGTTTCTATAATACCATCTTTTGTTTTTACGTAATAAAACCCACCAATACCCTTAGTAATCAATCCTTCTTTCATAATCAGGACTCTTTTACTCTCGTAAATTGATATATATCGTCAAAATAGACATCAAATTCAGCTCCAGGTATACCAATAACCGATATCTGGAAAGCACCGTCTTCCTGGAGATGTTTTCCTGTGTAAACCATTGTGGTTACTCCGTCCTGTCTTCTGTAAATGACAACATTAGTCTCATCTCTGTCCTCGAAAGGCCTTAAGACAAACGAGAAACTTGTTTCCTCAGCAGTTGGAGGATTGTCCGGCTGCTCATTGTTTCCAACGGGATCAGGTGGTTGTGGGTCTGGACCGGAACTTACGTACAAATCTACTGCAGTATCAGTCTCTAGTGGTGTCCCGGGTTCATATGACTGCCAGGTTACCTCGTTTGCTGGAATTGTATCGCTAGGTTCGTATTTTACTTCCCCTACCGCCAACCCTAATGCAACTATTTCATTCATTGCATTACTTATAGTAGAGCCTTTCAATTGGATCATAATAACTTCTTTTGTTTCAAGCCCCTTGCTTACAACTACTTCTATCCTCGTGTTTGGAGCTACAGGAGTATAAGCTTCTACACCCTGCCTCATAATTACATCCTCAGGGAATTCATCTGAAAATTCATAAGAAACATCGATTCTCAAATTTGCATTTTTAATTAAATCTTCGCCTTCCATAAGCGTCCTGTTAACAACCATAGGAACGCTGACTGTGTTGGACCCTAAACTAATGGTAACTCCAACGGGGTACCCTTTTTTGATTCTCACGCCTTCATCTACGTTCTGGTCGATAATCACCCCAGCTTCATAGTCTGAACTGCTTACTCTGTCGATAATGTTAAGCTGGAAACTGTGCTGATTTGCTATACCTTGAGCCTCATCTTCTGTCCTTCCTATTAAAAGAGGCATCAATATATCCTCAGAAGCTCCAATAGCAGTTTTTAGCCTCGCATAGCCTGTATATATTATGGTAATCATGACAAAAGCAGCTATGACAGCAGCAAGTGAAACGAGAATTTTATTTCTATTATTTTTATTTTTCTGTCTGCTATTTCTTTGCATGGGCTCTTCATCCAGTCCTTCTATTGTATTCAAGCCAGGTAATACCCTGGTCATTTCTGTTGTATCTTCTGTAAGCTCGAAAGCATCATGATATTTTTTGCCGATCATTCTAAGATCTCGAAGAACTTCTTCAGTGTTTTGATATCTTTCACTTTGTCTCTTTTTAACACATTTCATAATTATTTGATTTAATTCTACAGGCACGTCTTTATTAAGATTTATGGGTGGCACAATTTCTTCTTGTACGTGTTTAAGAGCCACTCCAATAGGGCTATCTCCATCAAATGGAACTTGACCAGTAATCATCTCGTACATTACAATGCCAAGGGAATAAATATCTGATTTTTCATCAGTGTAGCCACCTCTTGCCTGTTCAGGTGAAAAATAATGAACTGATCCTAGAACGCTGGATGTCGTTGTTATCGTAGATGAAGTTACAGCCCTTGCAATGCCAAAGTCAGTTACTTTTATTCTCTTATCATCAGTTACCATAATATTGTGAGGTTTAATATCGCGGTGAATAATCTTATTTTTGTGCGCATGTGAAAGAGCTTCTGCAATTTGAATTGAAAAATCTACTGTCTCCTGAACAGATAGTTTGCCTTTTTCTGTGATGTACTCTTTTAGGGTTCTACCCTTAATATACTCCATTACAATATACTGAATAACCCTTCCATCTATTTCTTCTGAACCTACATCATAAATGTTCAGGATATTTGGATGTGAAAGGCTTGCAGCCGCCTGAGACTCTCTTCTAAACTTACGAATAAAGTCCTCATCATTATTAAATTCTTCTTTTAATACTTTAATTGCGACAAACCTGTCCAGAAGGTTGCATTTAGCTTTGTAGACTATGGCCATGCCGCCTGTTCCAATCTTTTCAACTATTTCATATCTGTTTCCAAGAGTAATTCCTATCACAATATCACCTCAGCTATATTCTAATGGCTACGACAGTAATATTATCTGTCCCGCCGTTATTTTTTGCATGCTCTACAGCTATCTCACAGGCAGCTTGCACATCTTTTCTGTCAGCAAATATACTTAAGAGCTCAATGTCGTCAATCATATTTGTCAGGCCATCACTACAGAGAATTATGACATCATTCTTCTTAATATTTAATACAATGGTATCAACGTTAATTTCACCATTAGTTCCAACAGCCCTTGTAATGACATTCTTTTGCGGATGATTTACGGCCTCTTGCTTAGTAATCTTTCCACCTCTGATTAGCTGGTTAACAAGAGAATGGTCTTCAGTTAGCTGAGCAATTCCACCATCCCTTACTATGTATGCTCGGCTGTCACCTACATGACCAATAATCATTTTGTTTTTAAACGCATAAGCCAAAGTCACAGTGGTACCCATCCCATCGCACTCAGGGCTTGTTACAGAATGCTCGAAAACATCGATGTTGGCAACATTGACCGCGTCAACAATGGCAGTCTGAGCATCATCTATTGTAACAAATCTGGGTGCTCTGTCACGTATATATTTGACTATTCTCTCCACAGTCATACTACTGGCAATTTCGCCTGCTTTATGCCCGCCCATGCCATCAGCAACTATGAAAAGCTCTAATGATTCATCTTTTGAAATAAACATGCTGTCTTGATTGTTTTCCCTTACTAAGCCAATGTCTGTCGATGCTCCAATCAGCATACCATCACCTCATTAAAAATTGTCATCAAGTACACTTCTTCTCAGTTGACCACAGGAAGCACTGATGTCAGAACCTAGCTCTTTTCGGATAGTTGTCTGTATGCCTCTTGTAATAAGTTTTTTTTGAAACTCCAATATTCGATCTCTTCCAGTTCTATTTCTATTATACTCACTTATAGGATTTAGTGGTATTAAATTGATATGTGAAGGTAGTTTGCTTAAAAGCCGTACCAACTCATTTACATCCTCATCTCTATCGTTTTCTCCCTCGATAAGAGTGTATTCAAAAGTTATCCTTCTACTTGTCTTATCGTAATATAAAGCGAGAGCATTAAATAATTCATCTAGTCCATACTTTCTAGCTATAGGCATAATCTCTGCTCTGTTTTTATCAAATGGTGAATGCAGAGATACTGAAAGGGTTATTGGCAAATTCAGCTCTGCTAATTCAAATATACCAGGAACGACTCCACATGTAGACAGAGTTATATTTCTCATGCTAATTCTGCGTCCTAATTCATGATTGATTATACCAAAAAATGACTTAACATTGCAAAGGTTGTCTAAAGGTTCTCCACTTCCCATAAGGACTATATTGGATATTCTAATGTCTAGATCTTCTTCAGCTAGATAGAGCTGATAAAGCATCTCTGCTGAACTGAGATTCCTAATCAATCCATCTTTTGTTGAAGCACAGAAACTACATCCCATTTTGCATCCAACCTGTGTTGATATACAAATGGTGTATCCATGTTTATATTTCATCACGACACTTTCTATAATATTTCCATCGTCAAGTAAAAATAGGTATTTTACAGTATCATCAAGTTTGGAATCAAATCTCTTGAAAATGCTCATTCCAGAGACAGTAAAGTTTTCAGAAAGCTTTTTTCTCAATTTTTCTGGTATTATTTTTAATTCAGTAATACTCTTACCATTTTGCTGATGAAAGAACCTGAATATTTGTTCTGCTCTGTACTTCTTTTCAGCAAGATTATCTATTGCTTCAACTAGTTCATCATACTTTAATCCGTTTATATCCATTACAACCGCACTTTCTTTTAAAATTTATTATTCGATAATTCTTTCCATTCTAGCGATAAAGAATCCATCTGTACCATGTACGTTTGGAAATAGCTCAACATAGCCTTCGCTTTGAGTGTCTGAGAGCACCTTACCTGTACTTAAAACAATTGGAGTAAGTCTGAAATCTCTATTCTGATCTAAAAACCATCTGACATTGCCTAGGTTTTCGTTGATATTCAGAGTACATGTGCTGTAAACCATTATACCACCTGGCTTTACATATTTTGCAGATATTGAAAGAATATTTTTCTGTAACTTTATAAGTTCTTCTATGTCTTGTAAATCTCTGGTTAATTTGATATCTGGTTTTCTTCTGATAATTCCAAGCCCTGAACAAGGAGCATCTACAAGACAGTAGTCTATTTTATTAATCAACTCTTCGTCAAGAATCAGAGCATCATTAAGCTCTACATGAATAGATTTTGTATCCAGCCTGTTTTGTAAACCTTTAATAAGGTTAATTTTGTGTGGGTAAATATCTCTTGCATAGACAATTCCCGAATCATTTATCCATTGAGCCATATGTGTAGCTTTTCCCCCTGGAGCACTACACACATCCAGAATGTTTGAATCTTTAGTAGGATTCATAACTTCGGTGACAAGCATACCAGCCTCATCCTGAATTGTGAATAAACCTCTCTTATACTCTTCTATTCCAGTAATATTCTTTGGGTTTTTTATTTGGATACAATCTATGGCAAATCTACATTCAGCTAAATCAAATCCCCTATGATTAAGCAGCTCAATAAGCTTTTGCTTAGTTGTTTTAAGCGTATTAACTCTGATAGTAAAAGGCGGAACTTCGTTGTTTGCGGCCATAAGATCTTTTGTGAATGTAGAACCGTATTGCTTAGACCACATTTTGAACACAAAATCAGGATGTGAATATCTGATAGCAGCTTCTTTATCGGATGTCAAAAATTTATCTCCCATGAAAAATTCTCGTTTTTCAGATATTCTTCTTAGTATCCCATTTACAAAACCAGCAGCTCCCTTATTGCCAAATTTTTTTGCAAGTTCTACAGATTCATGTACAGCAGCCCTTTCAGGTACTCTGTCGAGAAACAGAATCTGATAGACTCCTAACCTTAATATTTCCATTATGTTGTTTTGGATTTTGCCTAGCTTTATATTAGACTGCAAAGAAATAATTTCATCTATAAATCTCTGATTTTCTATGACACCATAGACCAATTCTCTTACCATAGATGTACTCTGCATTTCTTCCCGTTCAGATAAGGCTGCCTTTAAAGCTAGTGTAGAATAAGCGCCTTGTTTATGAATTTTTATAAGAACCTTTAATGCAGTTTCTCTGGCTGAATCCATACTAAATTCCCCCATTAAAAAAGAGGGAAGATTCCCTCTGAGTTTTTGCAAACACTATCTTCTTCTCTTTGTTATCGAAATAAGACGTAACATCTCTGCCAAAGCTACAAATGTTGCGGCAACATATGTTAATGCAGCAGCGCTTAAAACTTTTCTTGAAGATGCAACGCTATTTTTGTCTATGATTCCTTCTTCCAGTTGATTCAAAGCTCTTTTACTGGCATTAAATTCAACTGGCAGAGTAACTATCTGGAATAGAACTATTCCCAAGAATAGTGCCAGTCCAAGGTCAATAAAGAATTGACTGATTACCATTCCAGCTATTATCAATATCCATACAAGTCTTGAGCCAAGATTTGCAACTGGAGCAAGCGCACTTCTCAAAGAAAGTGGAAAATATCCATTTGCGTGCTGTATTGCATGGCCAACTTCATGTGCAGCCACGCTGACAGCAGCTATACTGCCTCCGCCATATACATTCTGTGACAGGCGGACAGTTTCAGTTCGTGGATCATAGTGGTCAGTCAGATTTCCCGCAACTGGTTCAACTCTTACATTGTAAAGTCCATTTCGATCGAGGATAAACCTTGCTATTTGAGAACCATTCAGGCCAGTATTACTGGGAACCTGAAGGTATTTTTTGAATGTTGAACTTATTTTAGACTGTGCGTACATAGAAAAAATCAGCGCAGGAAGAACTAGCATAAACCATGTGCTATCGTAAAATCCAGTGTACATCTAACCCCTCCGTTCTATAATATATATCCAGTTTCAATATGATTTCCTAGTAAATATGAAGCTACAGACATAGATTTCTTATTGGGAAATTGCAATTCTTCGACTATTATAAATCCATCAGATGTTGCTATGCTAAGACCTTCTTTGCCTACAGTAGCAATAGTTCCAGGTTTCAATTTGTGATCTTCCAAGGAAATACGCACCTGGTGAACCTTTACTTTATCACCTTTATATGTTAGATAAGCAGAAGGATGAGGATTTAATCCCCTAACAAGCCCACTTATTTCTTTGCAGGTTTTATTCCAGTCAATTTTACCTGTATCTTTATAAATCATTGGTGCATAACTCGATTTACTGTCATCTTGTTCTTCAAAAGTGGCAGCTTCTTTTGCAATATCTTCAATGGCTTCAATTATCAATTTGCTGCCCATTGCTTGTAGTTTGTTATGCAAGCTTCCAAAGGTATCTTTTTCTTCAATTTTCACAGAATCCATTAAAACCATTGGCCCAGAATCAAGGCCTTCTTCCATCTTCATAATCGTAATTCCTGTTATAGAATCTCCATTTATGATTGCCCAGTTAATCGGAGCTGCTCCTCTGTATTTGGGTAGAAGAGATGCATGAATGTTAAGGCAATAGTAATTAGGAAGCTCCAAAAGTCTATTTTTTAAAATTTGTCCATAAGCTGCTACGACAATAAAATCTGGCTTACAGGCCTTTATCATCTCATAAGTCTGATCATCGTTTACATTTTTTGGCTGGTGTACGTTAAGCCCAAGCTCTATGGCTTTTTGCTTGACTGGTGTATACAAAACTTTTTTACCTCTGCCCTTTTGTTTGTCCTGCTGGCTTATGACAAGAGCGACTTCATAGTTGTTTTTAACCAGTGACTCAAGTGCAGGTACTGCAAAGTCTGGTGTACCCATGTACACTATCCTCATAGTTCTTCATCTCCATAATCATCTTCAATATCATCTCTGTAAACATCTTTTGCAAGGTCAGTATATAAAATACCATTTAAGTGATCAATTTCATGGCAAAAAATCCTTGCCAAATACCCAGCAGGCTCCATTACTACCTCTTCACCGTTTTCATCAAGAAATTTAACTTTTATCTTTTCAGGACGCTCTACGGTTCCCCTCATGTGAGGAACAGAAAGACAGCCCTCAATATCTTCTACACAGCCTTCGGATTCGACTATCTCTGGATTAATTGCCATAATTGGCTGTTCTCCTACATCCACAACTATTACTCTCTTAAGGATGCCAACCTGGGGTGCAGCCAAACCAATCCCATTTGCCTCCCTCATAGTTTCGACCATATCACCGAGCAATACTTTAAGCCTTTCATCTATCTCTTTAACTTCTTTTGATCTCTTTCTAAGAATTGGATCCCCATCCACTCTTATTTGCCTTAGTGCCATTTTTCTCCTCCTATAAAATACTGTTTGGGTCTATGTCTATACTAACTTTTATCCCATTTATTCTTATTCTATCTTCATCAAAGATTAATACCCGTGAAAGTATATCTTTTACCTCATTTTCAATATTGTAACCAAACTTTAATAATATCTGTTGTCTAAAGTTGTTGTTCAGTTTCTCAATCGGTGCAGTGTGGGGTCCGATTAACTCAATTTCTCCTATTTTAATATGATCTGAATAACCAGCCTTAAGTAGGTTAAAGGCTGCTTTAACATATTCCTCAACATCTCCCTTGTTTCTGCCAAATACTGTAACCACTGACAGATTTGAGTAAGGTGGATATCTAAATGCCTCTCTTAGCTTGCTCTCTTCCATGTAAAATCCTTTATAATCACCGTTTTTGGCATGAACAATACTATAGTGGTCAGGGTTATAGGTCTGCAAAATAACAGAGCCTGCCTCAGACCCTCTACCAGCCCTTCCGGCAACCTGAGTCATCAGCTGAAAAGTTCTTTCGGGAGATCTAAAATCTGGAAGATTTAACGTTATGTCAGCAGCAATTATACCTACCAACGTTACATTTGGAAAATCCAGACCTTTTGAGACCATTTGAGTGCCTATAAGAATATCAGTCTTCCCATTTCTTACATCTGATAAAATGCTATCGTAATCATCTTTTGTCTTAATGGCATCGCTGTCCATTCTTACAATATTAGCTTCAGGAAATATTTTATTCAGTGATTCTTCAATCTTCTCTGTACCGATACCGAAGCTTCTAATATAATTACTTCCACATAAAGGACATACATGGGGAATCGGCTCTGTATTGCCACAATAGTGACATCTTAGTCTGCCAGTACTCTTATGAAGAGTCATACTAACTTCACACTTTGAACACTTCGCTACATAGCCGCAACTTCTACAAACAACAGAGCTTGAATACCCTCGCCTATTTAGAAAAATAATAATTTGCTCTCCTTTTCCTAGAGCTGTCTTTATTCCTTCATATAAATCACTGCTTAAAATGCTTCTATTTCCTAAGGCAAGCTCGTCTCTCATATCAATAACTTTAATATGAGGTAACTGCATTTTAGTAGCTCTCTTCTGCATTTCTAAGAGTATTAATTCACCGTTTTTAGTTTTAAAATAGCTTTCAATCGATGGAGTTGCAGAGCCTAGAACCAAAGTGCAGCCTTCAAGCTCATTTCTTTTTTTAGCGACCCCATACGTGTTGTATTTTGGATTTACATTTGATTTATAGGTATTTTCATGCTCTTCATCAATGACTATAAGCCCAAGGTTTTTAAATGGTGCAAAAACTGCAGATCTAGCGCCAACTACTATTTTAAATTCCCCATTTCTAATTCTCTTCCATTGGTCAAGTCTTTCAGGCTGGCTCAAGCCACTGTGTAGAATTGCTATTTTTGAGCCAAATCTACCTGCGAATCTTTCGATGGTTTGCGGAGTAAGAGCTATCTCAGGAACCAGTATAATTGAATCTTTACCTAATGACAGCATATGTTCTGCAAGCTGAAGATACACTTCAGTCTTTCCACTTCCAGTTACCCCATGTATAAGAAATTTTCCTCCATATTCAGAAATCATCCTGGTATAAATATTGCTTTGCTCTATATTAAGCTCTATTTTATGGTACTTCTCAATATCTCTCTTTAGTGGCGATTCCTTGATATTAGCTTCAAATATTTCAATAAGTCCCTTTTTTTCAAGTTCTCTGATAATACTTAAAGCTGAATCCGTTTCCTTCATCAAAGATTTTGCAGAAACTTCCTTTTTTTCAGACAGAGCTCTCCAGACGACAAGTTGTTTTTTCGCCTGATTTCCTATAAATTTATATCCTTCCTGAGAATCTTTTAATTTCCTAACAAATTTCTCTTTTCTACCCGTTTGGAGTTCGAGAACATCGAAACTCGTCTCAATAATTTTATTATCGACAAGAAATTGAATGATTTTACTTAGGCCTGATTTTCGCAGTAATTCTCTAACTTCACTTAGTTCGATAGATTTCTTATCTCTGACTATCTCAAATAAGTCCTTTTGAGTTTTATCCATTGCTATGTTATCATCCGGATCCTTCAAATAATGTAGATATGTGTTTACCTTTCTAAAATCTCCGGGTGGCAAAACTGTCTGCACAGCTTCATTAAAGCTCGAAAGATATTCATCCTTCATCCAAAAAGCAATTTCAATCATTGTCTCATCAATCAGCGGTTCTCTGTCAAGGACATCAATTATATCTTTAATCTGAAAATCTCCTTCAACTTGGTCGACAATTGATACAACTACAGCTATTTCCAGCTTGTTCGATAAGCCAAAAGGAACTAAAACTCTGATGCCTCGTTTTACATGATCAAAAAGTTCCTCGGGAATACCATAGGTGTAAAATTTATCAGCTTTTGCCGATTTTTGATCTATGATTACTTCTGCATATAGCATTCCCAACTCTCCTTATTATTCAAACTAACTTTTAAGAAAGCTTATTAGCGACTTTATCTATAATAATTTTGGCTAATTCATCTTTAGACATTAATGGATACTCAACAATTTCTCCAGAAGCATCAATAATAGATGCTATGTTTGTATTGCCTTGAAAGCCTGCTCCCTCTTTCGTAACATCATTTGCAACGATAAAGTCTAGGTTCTTTTCTACAAGCTTTCCCTTAGCAAATTCAACTAAATTATTTGTTTCAGCTGCAAATCCTACGATAACTTGTTTTGTTTTGATTCTTCCAAAGTGAGCTGCTACGTCAGGATTCTTAACAAAATTCATTGTCATTTCAGATTCATCTTTGCTCTTCTTTATTTTTTGACTGCTAACAAAGTTGGGTCGGAAATCTGATGGAGCAGCTGCTTTAATCAGAACGTCACAATCGCTAAATTCAGCTTCTATAGCTTTCATCATATCATTGACCGTTTCTATATCTATAACGTTGACACCTGCAGGTGCTTCAATATGAACAGGGCCTGATATCAATATGACTTCTGCTCCTCTGTATGAAGCTTCTTTTGCTAATGAATACCCCATTTTGCCACTAGAGTGATTAGTGATATATCTTACTGGGTCTATAGGTTCAATAGTCGGACCTGCTGTGATTATAATTTTTTTGCCTGCTAAATCTTTTTTAGTTAGAAACCTATCGATGTATTTTACGATATCTGCAGGTTCAGCCATTTTACCCTGTCCAGTGTCACCACAGGCTAGCCTGCCTTCTCCCGAAGGTACAAAATCGTGTCCATAACTCCTTAGCAGTTCAATATTTTTTTGAGTTACAGGATTTAATAGCATGTTTGTATTCATTGCTGGTGCGAATAAAATCTTTGATTTTGTAGCCAGAGCGACTGTCGTCAGCAAATTGTCGGCAAACCCATTGGCGATTTTAGCCATAGTATTAGCCGTTGCAGGAGCAATGACTATAACATCAGCTTTTTTTGCCAGCGAGATATGCTCAACATCAATTGCATCTAGGTTTTTAAACATGTCAATGTGAACTTTGCTCTGTGCCATCGTCTGAAAAGTTAGAGGACTAACAAATTCTTGAGCAGCTTCTGTCATGATTACATCAACAATTGCTCCTTCTTTGATAAGTCTGCTCACAAGATCTGCAACCTTATAGACAGCAATACCACCTGTTACTCCGAGAACTATATTTTTGCCCTTAAGCATATTATCACCTACTTAATTCCATTTGTTTCTGGAGCTTTATAATCTATCATTCCTTCTGCAATTTCATCAAGTGCAATTATTACTGGTTTGTTTGAATGCGAATTTACTTTTGGTTCTGCCCCTTCAACGAGTTGTCTCGCTCTTTTTGCAGCTACCATAACGAGAGTATATCTGCTCTCACCATCCAGTTTGTGCTCTTTAGCTTTATTTTCCATCATAACTTCCTCCTTGCATCATAACTTGTTTTTTTATATTGTTGTGTCTTTTTACTCTCAGTTTTTCAGAGTGAATGATTGCCTCTATGTCTGCAACGGCATTTTCGACTTTATCGTTTACGACAAAAAAGTCATATTCACCTACGAAATCCAGCTCCTTGAAAGCATTGGAAAATCTTCTGTTTATATCTTCTTCTGTTTCTGTCCCTCGCTTAATAATTCTTGATTTTAATTCATCCATCGTTGGAGGAAGAAGAAATATAAATACAGCTTCTTTATAGTTTTTCTTAATCTGAAGTGCCCCTTGAACATCAATCTCGAGAAATACTATTTCACCCTTCTCAATCTGTTTAAATACAAAATCTTTTGGGGTACCATAGTAGTTAGCGTGAACAAATGCATGCTCTAAAAATCCACCTGCTTCTACCTTGTTATTAAACTCTTCCTCAGTCATAAAATAGTAATTCTCGCCATTGATTTCTCCATCTCTTGGCTTTCTAGTAGTTGCTGATACAGAATATACAATATCGTCACGCTTTTCAAGTAGAGCTTTGCTCACCGTTCCTTTACCGCTCCCTGAAGGACCCGAAAGTACCAATAAAAAACCTTTTGCCATTTTAATCACCAACCCTCTTTTAGTCATTCACTTCTTCTTTTGTATGAAGTCTATGAGCCAGAGTTTCGGGTTGCAGTGGTGATAAGATCACATGGCTGCTGTCCATAATTACAACTGCTCTGGTTCGCCTTCCATAAGTTGCATCTATTAGATTTCCTTGTTCCCGCGTCTCTTGTATAAGCCTTTTTACTGGAGCTGATTCGGGACTTATCACAGAAATAATTCTATTTGAAGCTACAACATTTCCAAAGCCTATATTTAAAAAATATGTCATCATGTTCTACACCCCATCACTCAATGTTTTGAACTTGTTCGCGAATTTTCTCTATTTCAGATTTCAACTCGACAACATGATTTGCAATTTCAGCATCACTTGATTTACTTCCGATGGTATTTACTTCTCTGTTAAATTCTTGTATTAAAAAGTCAAGTTTTCTTCCGACAGCTCCATCTTCTTCTATAATAGATTTAAATTGAAGTATATGGCTTTTCATTCTTGTAATTTCTTCGTCAATGCTACTCTTATCAGCAAATATTGCAACTTCAAGAGCAAGTCTGTCTTCATCAATAATCGCTGGATTATCCAAAAGGCTCACAATTTTTTCATTTAGCTTTTTCTTGTATTCTTCAACAACTAAAGGAGCTTTTTCAGCTATTATGCCAACCAATTCTTCAATTCTGAATACTTTTTCAAGCATGTCTTCCTTAAGCTGGTTTCCTTCGGCTTCTCTCATTGAAACAATATTCGAAACAGCTGCATCAGTCGCTTCCTTTAAAAGAGTCCACAAAGTATTATCATCAAGTTCAGTTTTTTCAGTTTTAATTATGTCTGATACAGACAATATATTGTTAAGCCTTATAGCATCTTCAAGATGTAGTTGCTCCTTTAAATCTTCAAGCGCTTTCTTGAAGTTCATAGCCAAAGGTATATCTACTTTAACTTCTAAGGAAGAGATATTTTCGTATTCAAGGTTGATAAATATATCTACTTTCCCTCTATTTAACTTTTCCTTAACAGCGCGCTTTATACTTTCTTCAAGGTATAGTAAATACCTTGGCAGTTTCACTGAAATATCTAAATACCTGTTATTTACCGACTTCAATTCAACTTTTATACGAATCTCATCATTTGATGATTCTCCTTTTCCGTATCCGGTCATACTCCTAATCATATCGCTCACCCCTTTGTCATTTGACTATCTATTATACCTGTTAGCTGCAAATAGTCTACAATATGTTGCGATTTTTTAATAATTATGCTAAGGTTTTTAATCTTTTAATATTATGTTATACTTAAAAAGCATAAAATAATAAATACTAAGTTGAATTTGAGCAATTACTGGAGGTTAATATGTCTTATGATGGAATAGTGACAAGAGCTGTTGTAGATGAATTAAATGGATACCTTGTAGGAGGTCGTATCGACAAGATTTATCAGCCTGAAAAAGATGAGCTCTTGTTTCACATTTATAATAAAGGAAAGAATTTTAAACTACTTATGTCTGCCAGCAGTAATTATCCCAGGCTATATATTACCGAAAAAACTATTGCTAACCCAGATACACCTCCGACATTCTGCATGTTACTAAGAAAAATGCTGACTTCTGGTTATATTCTAAGTATCACGCAAAGAGGCAATGATCGTACCGTAGTTTTTGAAGTTTCCGGAAAAGATGAGCTTGGAGAAACTACTCAAAGAGAGTTAATCGTTGAAATCATGGGCAAGCATAGCAACATAATTCTTATCGACAAAGATTCTAAAAGGATTTTTGACTCAATAAAAAGAGTTCCTATTGGTATCTCTAGAGTGAGGCAAATTTTGCCAGGACTCAACTACGAATTCCTCCCCCTAGGAGATAAACTCAGCCCACTCGAGATAGACAAAAATGGGTTTTATAAACTATTGAATGATGAAGCAAAAAATACGAGTATTAAGAAATTCTTTTACAAGAATATGATAGGTGTAAGTCCTTTGATAGCAAGTGAAATATGTCAATTGGCTAATATTGATCAGGATAGAACCATTGCAAGTCTAAATTTATCTGATACGGATAGACTTTTTTTAAGGTTAAATGACCTTATGAGATTTGCTTTAGCAAACGATTATACCCCCGCTATTTATATGAATGAAAATTCAACTGAAATCATTGGATTTCACGTACTTCCATTAGAGTTATACGGTAAAGACAATATAGTCGTTAAGAACACTGTTAGTGAAATGTTAGATTCTGTTTATGTAGAAAGAGACACATCAGATCGCGTTCGTCAAAAATCATCCTCGCTAAAGAAAACTGTACAGCTAAAACTCGAACGGGCACAAAACAAGCTTGGAAAGTTGAAAGATGAATTAGAGGAAAGCCATAAAAGAGATAAGTATAAGATATATGCTGATTTAATACAATCTAATCTACAAGCAATAAATAAAGGGCAGTCTAAGATTGAGCTCTTAAATTTCTACGACCCGGAAATGTCGCTAATCACTGTCCCTCTTGACATAAAACTTGGAGCTGCAGAAAATGCACAGCATTATTATAAAAAATATGCAAAGCTGAAGAATGCAAGTGTTTTAATCGAATCTCAATTATCTTCCACAGAAGAAGAAATCTCATACCTAGAGCATGTGCTGATTAGCCTTGATAACTCCACAGAGGTCTTTGAGCTGGATGAAATAAGATTAGAGTTAATAAATGAAGGTTATATCAACAAAACCAGAGAACGATCAAAAATGAAAAAACTCAAGTTGTCTCTCCCACTACATTTTATTTCTACAGACGGCTTCAATATCTACGTAGGTAGAAATAATAGACAGAATGAAGAGCTGACAATGAAATTTGCGAAAAAAGATGACATATGGCTTCATACGAAAGGGATTCCAGGAAGTCATGTCATTATTAGAACGGAAAAAACTGAGACTCCTATGAGTACTATTGAACAAGCAGCCCTTATAGCTGCCTGGTACAGCAAAGGAAAGAATAGCCCAAAAGTTGAGGTTGATTATACTTTGCGAAAAAATGTTCGCAAACCATCTGGCTCTCGGCCTGGATTCGTAACTTATGAACAACAAAAAACTTTAAATGTAAATTTATCAAATGAATTGATAAACAATATTAGAAAGGTAGAAGATTAGACTTCTACCTTTCTAATATTAAAACTTCATCTTCCCCGTCTGTCTCAGCAAATTTTACTCTTACTACTTCAGAGCCTGAAGTTGGAACATTCTTTCCAACATAATCAGCCCTGATTGGAAGCTCTCTATGTCCCCTGTCGACTAATACTGCAAGTTGGACTTTCTTTGGTCTGCCCTGATCAATAAGAGCATCTAGAGCAGCCCTGACTGTTCTTCCAGTGTAAATAACATCATCTACCAAAACGACTTTTTTTCCTTCTACAGAACCTTCAAATGACTTGTTTACAACTGGCTTACTCTCAATTTTTCTCAAATCATCCCTATAAAAACTAATGTCTAATACATAAACATTAATTGGAATACCTTCGATTTCTGTAATTTTTTCCGCCAATCTTTGAGCAAAAGGAACCCCTCTGGTCTTTATGCCAACCAGCACGAGATTATTTACTCCTTTATTCCTTTCAATAATTTCATTGGCAATTCTGGTTGTTGCCCTTAACATTGCATTTTTATCCATAATTGAGGCTTTGACTTTCATTTCAAACCTCCATTTTATTGAGTCTGTTAACAACATTTTGAAACTCAACTGGCAACTCTGCTTCAAACTGCATCTGTATTCCAGTTATAGGGTGAATAAAAGCAATTTTTGCCGCATGAAGAAGCTGTAATGCTCCGAACTCGTTTGTACCTGTTGAATAAAGTGGATCACCAACAACAGGATGACCAATATTCGAAAAGTGTACCCTGATTTGATGTGTCCGACCTGTTTCCAATCTAATTTGGGTAAGTACATATCTTTCATATTGTTTAATCACTTCATAGTGCGTAACTGCTTCTTTCCCATTTTGAGTTACCACAGCCATTTTCTTTCTGTTCCTAGGATCTCGCCCAATAGGAAAGTTAAGAGTGCCCTTGTCTTCTTTTAGTTTACCGTTTAGTAGTGCAATATACTCTCTTGTTATCTCATGTCTCTTTAGATTATCAGATAGAATTCTGTGAGCTAAATCATTCTTAGCAACAACCAGAAGGCCTGAGGTATCCTTATCCAGTCTGTGAACGATGCCTGGTCTGATGACTCCGTTTATTGATGATAGGTTATCCAAGTGGTACAAAAGTGCATTGACAAGAGTACCATCATAATTTCCAGGAGCAGGGTGAACCACCATACCTTGCGGTTTGTTTATCACGGCCAAAGACTCGTCCTGATATACAATATTAAGAGGTATATTTTGAGGTATAAGTTTTAATGGTTCAGCTTCAGGAATACTGGCCAATAAAGTTTCGCCCTGTTTTACCTTATAACTGGCCTTTTTTACAGTCCCATTCACCAGAACATTTCCATCTTTAATCAATTTTTGTACAAAATTTCTTGAAACGTCATCCAGTTCAATTGAAAGATAGTAATCTAATCGCTCATTGTCCTCTTCCCCGACTAGAATTTCAATTTGTTTCATTGATCTACTCCCATATTAATTTCTAACCTATCAAAGACTACAACAAAAATTAGAAGGGCAGTTCCTACTACTATAAACATATCAGCGACATTAAACACTGGAAAATTATATATCTTCAGATCAACTTTTATAAAATCAACAACATACCCGTGGCGTATCCTATCAATCAGATTGCCCAGAGCCCCACCGATAAGCAAAGATATCGCTAGTTTTGCAAATAAAGTCAGCTTTTCTGAATTTTTAAATAGATAACCCGCCAGGCCTCCCAAAACAAGAGAAGTCATAATTATAAAGAAAATTCTCTGATTTTGCAGAATGCCAAAAGCAGCACCGAAATTCTTTACATAATGTAATTCCATAAAATTTTTAATGACTTCAATTGGTTTTTGATTCATAAGATATTTAACTGCTAATTTCTTAGAAAACTGATCTGCTATAACAACTAAAAGAACAACAATAATTTCCAATATGTATCCTCCCTGGCAAATTCATAATTAAAAAGGAGCTTAAGCTCCATAATCACTGTCTTCTGATTCTATTTCCACTTCAACACTGTATTCGTCATCTACAGCATATTTGTCCAAAGTCAGAAGCTCAGCTTGTAAAAATGCTCTGTGTCTATTTTTAAATATGTAAATATCTTTCATTAATTGTTCGTATTCCTCTTTAATATGTCTAACTTCTTCTTTTGCATTGCTAATAATTTTTCTTCCTTCATCTTCTGCATTGCCAGTTATTACATCAGCTTTATGCCTTGCATTTAACGCCACTTCTTCTGCTGTCTTCTGAGCGACAATCAAAGTGTTTTTTAAGGTTTCTTCCATTGTATTATATTGCCTTATTTGATCTTTAAGTAAATTAACTTTGTCTTTTAGTTCAATATTTTCCTTGTACATTTTCTCGTATTCATCAATGATCTCATTGAGAAAATTATTTACAGCTTTGGGACTGAATCCTCTGAAAGACCTGTTAAATGTTTTGTTTTGAATGTCCAGTGGCGTTATCATAGTATCACTCCATTATTTAAAAATTTTTATTTTAATCCTCAGCCTGCCTTTTTTGCTGAAATTTAATTTCTCTGTATATTCTGACCTACCATATCCTTTTAGGGATACAATATCACCTGGACGCAATTCAAAACCTGATTTTTTGATTGATTTCCAGTTGACCTTTACATCGTCCGATGCAATTTTTTCATTACATTCATTTCTAGATAAGCCATAAGCTGCACACAAATATACATCCAATCTTTCTGAAGAAATGAATAATGTCTTTTCAATATATTGCTGGTTTGGTACAACAAACTCTGAAAAATTTGCTGTTTGCACTTTAACTTTCCTTCTGCCAACCTTTTCTAGGTTCAACAAAATATATTCCGATATCTCAGATTTTGCAGCGAGCTTCACATGGTCATCATAGACATAAATGTCTCCGAGTTTTTCTCTTTTGATACCCAAGCTCATTATACTACCTAAAAAGTCCTTGTGAGATAAGTTACTTAAATCCCCATCTATTCTTAAATAACAGGCTCTTGACTCGATATCAACATAGTCTTTATATGATGGAAAGAAAACAAGTACCTTTCTTTCCCCATTTTCAGGAGCCCCATCTTCAAAGCAGGATGTATCAGGAAACCATTTCATTGCAGCAATTACAGTTTCTCGTTCGTAAGGATCTAGAAAATCGCTGTCAGTTACTATATGTCTGTTTCCAGCTGTTTCAACCCTTTCTAGGATTCTTTCTATCTTTATTCTTACATCAGAGTCCTGAATATATGATGTTATTGATTGTCTTTCCATACTAAATCACCTTAGTATGTTTAAAATCAATGTATATGCAAGCCTTAAGAAGATTATTGCAACCCAGGGTGAAAAATCGATAAAACCTCGACCAACCCCTAGTTTGTCGAGCAAAGCTCTAGCTGGAGCCATTACAGGTTCAGTAAGCTCATGAAGTATTTTCCCAACAATGTTATCTGATGGAAGCCTAAGGATAGAGAAAAATATGCGAATTATAATCAGGATTTCAATAAGATCAAACAATCTCCTGATAGCTATGATAAAAGTATACATCTAAGTCTCCTTACCAGGGAAATATCCCTCTATTTTTAAGCTCGTCTTTGAGCCCGTCGATTTCAATATTGTTCGGCGCTAGAATGAATATATCCTTAGTAACTTTTTGGATTTTCCCTTCAACAGCATATATTCCACCATTGATGAAATCAAATATTTGTCTTTTTACATTAGTATCAAGTTGCTCAAAATTTACTACAATGGCTTTTCGAATTTTTAAATCATCTATTATTGCTGGTGCTTCTTCATAGCTTAAAGGTTCATGCACGGCAATTTTCATATTGCTTGTAGTGTGAATATTTACAACTTTACTGTTGAATCTAGCTGACCTTGGCGCTTCTGTTTCGTACATTTCCTCGTCGTACTCCTCTTCAGTTAAATATTCATCTTCTTCTTCATAGTCATCAATGCCGATAAAATACTTAAATTTGTCCATGAATTTACTCACGCTAATCCCCCCTAATATACTCTTTTGCCAAATATTCCCGTTCCAACCCTCACCATGTTTGCGCCTTCTTCTATTGCAATCTCGAAATCATTTGTCATTCCCATTGAAAGATATTTCATATCAAGTTCTGCATAGTTCTTACCGATAATTTCCTCACGCAGTTTAGATAAACCTCTAAAAGATTCTCTTATAACGGATTCATCATCAGTAAATGGTGCTATAGTCATCAATCCTTTTATCCTAATATTTTTAAAGTTCAGTACTTTTTCTATGAATTCAAGTGCCTCTGATTTATCTATTCCATACTTTGACTCTTCTCCCGATATATTGACTTGTACCAGGCAATCGATAATCCTATTCACAGCACCTCCTCTTTTGTCGATTTCCTTTGCAAGGGATAATCTGTCTAGCGAATGAATTAAGTGAACGTCATTAATTATATATTTCACTTTATTAGTCTGTAAATGTCCTATCATATGATAGTTTGTTATGTCACCCATCGCCGATATCTTCTCAGTCAGTTCCTGCACTTTGTTCTCTCCTATGTCAGTCACTCCCGCATCTATAGCCTCTAAAATTCTTTCTATATCTATAGTTTTTGTTACTGCTATCAATTCGACTGTATCAGTTCTGCCTGCTCTTTTAAGAGTCTGCTGAATCCTGTCGTTAACATAATCAAGATTCTCTTTAATATTAGTTGTTATAATTTTCCCCATTATTGTAAAATCTCTCCTTCAGTATGTTTTCCCGGGGCAGTTACTACCTCAGTATATATATTAATTGTCTTTCTTCTCTTACCCTCATTGGTTTCAATATATCCATATGAATCGCCATGCTCCACATAACAGAAATTTTCTTCAGTCCCTATTATGATTACAGGTCTAAACCTTATAACACCATAATATTCTTTTACGAAAACTCCAGGTTCTCCATCTATTTCTATCAGAGCTTCTATAGGGATTCTAAGAGCATTCCTGCTTTCTTTTACTATTTCTATTTCAAACTTTCTATGTGAATAAATTTTATCCATCAATAGATTAGATTTGAAAAAATAAATTGCATTTGCATCAGTATTATTAGCCATAATAAGAGGCGCTTTCAGCAAATATGTGTTCTCTTCATCATCAGTTAGCACAAGCTCATAGCTCGTCCCCACTTCCAACGATTGATCATCTGAAAGAACAGATAATATCCAATCAAAACCGTCAATGATTTTGAATATTGCCTCACTATTTTTCTTAGGTTTATAAGTAGAAGTGAATTTGTCTGGGGTGATTTCTTCCAGATTGTTTATATCAAGTAATTCTTCATACCCATCTGTTTCATAAGATACTATTCCAGACTGGTGACTGTATACCCTGGTCAAATTACTATCTAATAGTGACTTAAGCCTATCTCTTCTATTTTTTAGTTCTGCTAAAGACTCTATATTAGTTGAATCTTCATTAAATACACTCAATTCATTAATAGATAGCCTGATGTTAATATCTTCCTTCAAACCTCTCAAGTTAGAGTAATCATTCTTTGAAACAGAAATTTGAAAACTTGCAACAGAATCTGCGAGCACACTGTCCAAGCCATCTTCAAGCAGCTTAATTCGTCTTTCAACGTCAGAAAGCTCATTCTTCTGATTAGTCATGTCTCTGCCGTAAAGAATATTGGCTACTTCTGCACCTACTGGTACTCTTTGCCCTTCAACAGCTACTCTCATTACTTCTGAATTACTATCATTTTTGTAAACTGTTTCTGGTAGCAAGACAAGAGCATTAGCTTTGATTTTTTCAGTATAGTTCTTTTCAATCGGTAATATAGTATTTACCTTGGTTCTTAAAAGCTTTGGAAGAAAATTAATGCTAACAATCATTAAAAATATCAAAATAACAACTATTAACATTTTCTTTTTCCCAGCGTTATCTCTTTCAGTCATCAGCTCAACACCTAACTAAAGAATTTCCCATATTTGCTCATTATTTTAAGTTGTCTGATAGATTCTATTTTTAGTTTTATAACTTCATTAGCATATGTTACCAGTTTAATGGATTGCTCATTATGCATAGCTCCAATAAGAACACCTTTAAAAATTTCTCTTTCTTTTGTGATTATGCTGATTTCATCTCCGGCGGTGAGCTTGGTACCGTCAAGAATGAATTCCTGTGCATCAGTATCGTCCAGATCATCCTGAGAAACATGCTTGTTGTCAATTAGTATCACGTTATTTTTCAGGTAGTATTTTTCTTTCATAACTGTAAGGAAAAACCCAAGCAAACTCGTAAACAACAGCAGAGCCACAATAGTTATAAGCAACTCTAGCATTCAATTTCCTCCTCTATTTAGATAGTGTCAGTATACCATAATTACAGTGCTTTTTAAACCACTTTACAAAACGGTGCCAATTGGATATAATAACCCTTGCGACGGGGTGTGGCGCAGTTTGGTAGCGCACAAGTCTGGGGGACTTGGGGCCGTAGGTTCAAATCCTATCACTCCGACCATGTTAGACCTTTGTAATTTCAACTATTACAGAGGTTTTTATTTTTCTTAAATTTTGCTGTTATTTTCAAAAACCGCACAAAAACCGCACTTTTTGATATTTTTTGACTTTCTGCAATTGTCTTTATATCAGGGTTTCAGAGGTTGTGATTTTTCTGAATATTCCGTCATATATTGATTTTTTAGCTTTTACAATCATTATTTCAGTTACTATTAAAAAGAATAAAAGGCCCATTCAGGCCTTTCATCTGTATCTGATTTATTTAGATTTCTCCAAGCAATATATCCGCCGTTTCTCTATCTAGAGAGCCTATCTCAACCAGGTAATTAATCTTACAAGTTATAAAATTCTTCAAACTCCTGATTCTCTTCATTCTCCAACAGTGAAAAAATATGAAGTTGCTTCAAGAATTGGAATATCAAGTAAATCAATCATTTTGGTAATTTCATTTTGTTCAAAGTAAGCTTTACCATTCATTCTTAATAGAAATGCTCTTTCTGTCATTCCCAGCACTTTTACAAAAGCTGTTTTAGTTTCGTATTTTTCAATGATCCTTTTATTTAACAATGTATAATTAAACATAGTTAATCCTCATTCTTTCTTAACAAGACTTCTAAATCTTTTTTTAATAAGTCTATATCATCTTTTGCTTTTATTATATAGTCATAAACAATATCTGAGTATATACCATTTCGAGTAAACTCACAAACTATACCAAATCTCCCGCCTTCAGTCTCCCGATCATGCCCACAGAAGTACTCATCTGATATTACCCCTTGTAATAGACAAATCTTTTCAAAGTCATCCTGGATGTTTCCCAATTTATCAAGTATTTCAATAGCTGACATCATAATGCCCTCCTTTTAATTCCTTCAGAAGGATGCTATAATGAAATAGATCATCTTTCCGAAGATGCTCTGTAAAGGTATTCAGTACTAGCTTCCAGGCTCCTGAGTACCTTTTCTTATTCTTTTTCTTATTCTTTTTCTTTTAGCCATTCTATTACCGCATTCCTTTCTATCCTCCACGACTTACTAACCTTTAGAGCTTTTAATTCTCCTGAGTTAATAGCTCTCCTTATCGTTGTATGGTGCACTTTCAAGAACTCTGATAGCTCTGTAATAGTTAGTATATCTGGAAGATTTCCAATACCCAACTTAAAACCTCCTTTCACTTATTAAGTATATTATATTATGTTTATTTATCTTTTGTTGTGTTTATATTAGCATTATTTTAAAATTGTGTCAATCATTATAAAAACCAGAGTTTTTGTTCCTTCCGCTAGCTATAAACTCTAAAATGTCGGAAGCATCATTTTTTCCATCTTTTACTGGCTCAGGTATCATACTGTTAAGTTGTTTTATGATAGTAGCATAGTTTTTAATTGTTACCTGATAAAGATCCACAGCTATTGAACGCTTATAACCAAACTGGTTAGGCCCATTCTGATATTCCTCTTTATAACCAGATTCTTTAATGTCAACCTGTAACTCCTGGAGCAGCACATGCATAAAGGCTGCATTTTCTATTAGTCTTTCAACTAATTTTTTTCTATCAGTATTTATATCCTTAAATAATTTTCTTAGTTTTGACAATTCTTTCTTATATCGTTCATCTACTCTTATAAAATCATATTTTTCAATATTTATGCTCATATTTTTCTCCTTTATCTACCCCACCCCAATGTCGAAAGACTAGTCAGTTTTTCAGAGCTCCCACCGTCGGTACCCTGGTGTTCATACTTCAGTTTGCTAAAGGGGGGATGCGCAAGTAATTGCAACACTTCCAGCGTTTTAGTTGCCCCCATAAGCTCGCCAGCATCTTTTTATTATGACTACTTGTCGACTTCTATCTTTTAGCTTTTATATGAGTTCCATTGTAAGTTTTCCTCTTTTAAATTTATTCATTATTCATCTTCTCTATCACTCGAGTTCTCCTCTTCGTCAATGAGTGACATAGCTCTTGCTTCATCATTAAGAGCTGACAGATACTGGCTCTGTATTTTAATAATATTGGGAATATTTCTATATACTAAGTTTCGAAGTCTAGCCTTTTTTGGTTGATTATTAATTCCAAGTTCTTGCGGTATTGCATACCAGATCTTACCTGTTTGATTTTTTTTAGTGTTGCCATATCCAATTTCTAAATCAGTCTCTTTCGAACGATTCCAATATTGGATAACGTTTCTCGCTTGTTTCACTCCAACTCCTTTTACTAGTTTAAATTCTTTTACAGCTTCGTATCTGAGAAGTCTTCCAATATCCCCTAGAGCTGCCCTAGTCAGCTCCCTGATAGTGTACTGAGCAGCATCTACCCTTGAGGTAAATTTTACTCCATCTTTGTTAATCTTCATCTTTGCATCTGGCATTGGCATGATATCACCTCTTATATTTTATTCTTAATTATAGTTTCCCTTAATTTATCCCTCTGCAATACAACACTTTCAACTGATAGAATCTATTCTCTCCGTAGATATTTTGTCTATTATAGGCGCTTATTTAGTCCTAATAATTTTTTATGTTCTGCTTCTCCTTGAAATACAATCTTTCTCAGTTTTCTTAGTGCTTTTTTCTTTAATTGTTCAGCTCTTGATAGACTTTTACCTATCAGTTGAGCTATTTCTGATAAAGTATATTCTATTTCTGAAAAGCTTAATATTAATACTACAAACTCAATTTCTGACAAATTCTTTTGAGCATATCTTATAATTTGTTCACCTAGTACTTTATTGATTACAGAATCCTCAAAGCTTGAGTTTTCATCTTGTAGAATATCCTTAATAGTCACCCCTTCAATGCCTTCCACTATTTCATCTAAACTCTTTATCCCTTGTCTCCAAAACCCAAGCTCCTTTATTTGTCCTATTGATAGGCTCAACTCTTTGCTTAGCTCCTCCTCTGTTGGCTCTCTTTCAAAAGTAGAATTGAGCTCCTCTTTGACTTTGATATAATCTATTAGTTGGGCCCTTTTATAATCAGGGAGCCTTACAAGACTAGATCTATCAGTCAAATATCTATAAATTGCACTTTTTATATTTAGAGCTGCAAAAGACACGAAAACTCCTTTTTCTAAGTCATATGTTTCTATGGCTTTTAATAAACCAATACTGCCCTCTTGAAATAGATCATCAAGATGACGTAAAGGATTATCAGAAATTACAAATCTTATTGCAATAGCGTGAACCAATCTAAGGTTATGCAATAATAGGGTGGTCCTAATGTCATTGTCCTTTTTATTTGCATATTCACGCAATAGTTTACTCTGAAATTCTTCTGCTAATGGTTTTGGTAAGGCTCTATAGCTCTCCATTCGTTCACCTTGATATTTATATTCTAGATGCTAAGAGATGACTATATTCTTCAATTACTTTTGTATCTTCTTGCTCTGCCCTCATTTCAATAAATTGAGTATCTTCTGTATCTAATGGTGCTACTACTCCATTTTCTTTTAATAACAGCGGTGCAATTCTAAACTCACCCAGAGGAGTCAGCCCTGAACAGAATCCTATTACGGGTACAATCTTTACTGAGTTTTTGTATTCGTTTGAAAAGAATACAGCATTAATTTTTCTTTCACTAAAATGAGTTTGTTTTATTTCTAATTTCATTTCTTACTCCTCCCCTTCACTACGTTCCAGAAGTTGCCAGCTATTATCAGGATTTTTAACTCGGATGCCAGCGTATAAATTTGCTTGTACATCTAAAGGTATTGCTGTACCTTCATCCGTCAGGATAAGGGGTAAAATAATGGAATGCTCAGCCTCTTGATTGTTCTTATCACTATATAAACCAAAGCCAACAATAGGATAAAATTTGCGATATTTTTTATTGACATCTTGGTAGAACATTACTTCTAGTTGTCTCGTTGCTGGGATGATTTGCATTAGTGTTAAATTTTCCATTGTTTACCTCCCTTTATATTGAATCCCAATTCAACTGCTTAGCCCCTTCAACCTCAGAAAAGCCCTCAGGAATATTAAATTTATCTTTGGGTTTTGAATCCTTCAGGAACTGCCTCCACTTGAAAGCGTAGCCTAAATGATTTCCCGTTATTTCTTCAATTTCTAACAACAAACCTGTATCCTGGTCAAAGTGAGTGTTAATTGATGTTAGATTACTAAAGTATCTATTTTTCAAAACTGATATTTGTCCGTCTATTCCTTGCTCTAGCTTTTGATTATCATACTCTCTCTTAACAGCAAGAATTATGTCAGCCTTATTATACAAATCTGCAGAACCTGAAATTTGCTCAAAATCCATTTCTGAACCTTTACTCACAGTCTTGTTTGGATGCAATACTAGCATAATATGCAGATTATAAGCCTTTGCAATATCAGCCAACCGCTGGGCGAAATCCCCCTGTTTCTCGTACTTTTCAGCCGCTTTTTCAATACTCAATACTGACATTAGATTATCGACAACAACTAAATTAGGTTTTGCTGTCTTTATCTCCTCCTCTATTAAAAACAACAGCTCCTCTGTGGTCTTAAGCTTGGAATCTCCTTTATTGAAAATAACCAATTTACCTTTGTGCCATTCTCTAAGAGCAAGTAAAACGTGAGGTTTTGGCTCTTTAAAAAGCCTCTTGTTAATTTTTACAAATTCGTAATATTCCTGATCTCTTCCTATAGCAGCCTTGTAAATATTGTTAATTATAATATCTTGTAGTCCCTCACCAGCTATAAGAAAGCATTTATAACCTCTATCAATTGCAGAGGCAAGAATTTGATTAATCAGAGTGGACTTACCTCCGTTAGATCTACCAGTAACAAGAGTTAATATACCAGGTCCGAGGTCATTTATAGCGTAATCAATAGATGACAATCCTGTTGGAATGTAAACTCCTGTATTCTCTCCTAGCCCTTTATAGGGCTCTTCATCAAGGTTTCTTAACCCTTCAATCTTTCTTGTAGCTGAATTTATAATAGCCTCAATTTGCCCCTTTCCATACTTCAGGAATACGTCATTTAAATCTTTCACATTCTTAAACAATGTTTTATCTGGAAGTTTGGCTAATAGATTAAATTCCTTTAAAAACGCTTGTTCCATTCCCTGGCCAGCAGTGTCATTGTCTGAAATTACTATCAGTCCTGGAAACTTCTTTAAAAAATCTCCCTCTACTTTGAATAGCTTTTCAAGACTATTTGCGCCAGTACCAACGCTTGAAACGTTAGTAAATCCGCATTGATGAACAATCATAGAGTCAAATTCGCCCTCAGTAATTATCAAGGGTTCTCTAGTTGTTAAGTTTTGCTTGTTAAATAATCCAAAATTTGAACCTTTAACCGAAAAATACTTAGGAGATTGACTTTTAAGATTTTTTACTTTAGCTGCTGTCAGTATCCCTTTACTATTGAAATAAGGAATGATAATATTTTCCTGGACATTGCCTAAATTAAAAGAATCTGCTGTTACTCTTGAAATGCCTCGTTTCTGCAAATATTCAAATTGAGCCTCTGTCAGCTCCTTACTATTTATTTTTAATTCGCTATCAGATATATCATCAAATTCTTCTTCTAAGAGTCCATGTTTCTGAAGCATTTCAGTAAAGGTAAATCCTTGAGCTCTATAATAACTGTAGATGTCAATCTTCTCTCCACAGGTAAAACAAAGAAATTGAAGAGCCTTAGAATCAAAACTCATTGAAGGATTTCTATCTCCATGAGCATGAGCTGACCGATTGGGACAGCGGTACTTTTTTCCTATTTTATCGAGGCCCATTCCATCAGAGATTATATTTTCAGCTGCTTCTCCTACCATTTGTTTAAGTTCCCTAATCGTGGCCATTTCTCATTCTCCTCAGCTCTGCTTCCTCTAGCTCAGCAATTTTTTCATTGTAATCCTTGTACACGGGAACCTCTTGAGGTCTTGGAGGAGCTGAGTCCTCTTTTACTTCCTCGATATAGTCGACATATCGACCGTTGAACCAGGTGGAACCATGCATTATAAACCGCTTTTCTATATCTTTAGTTTCATTTTTGTATTTTTCTATCGCATTTAACATTTGACTTTTAGATACTTCTTTGAATATCTGTTTTTTGGTTTTATCTGTTACTGCTGACTTACCTTTTTTGTTTGGGTATGCAGCCCATAGTATTTCAAAAAAAGTCAGATACTCTTTTTCTTTAGTCTTTTCTTTATATTGTCTTTCTTGGTAGAAGGATTGTTCTACAGTTGTGTTGAAGGGTTGTTCTACAGTTGTATTGCTGTATTCTTCATCTGTTGAAGTATTCTTCACCAGTGGAAGGGTTGTTCTATACCCCTCCCAATTATTGTAGTATTTATTTATTGAAATGACTCTGCTTTGAGTGACCGTAAAATCACCTTTTACAATAATTACTTTTCTTTCAATTAGTTTATTCAACTCACTTGATACAAACCTTCTAGATATACCAGTAGCTTTACTAATGAATGTTATTGATAAGCTATGTTCTTTCCTATTAAATCCATAGGTATATCTAATAATGCAAAATAATATTTTCAGTTGTGTTGCATTAAAATTAGTTGAATATATGGCCTCTAACAATTCATTCGCAATTCTCGTATATCCATTCTCGAGTTGTACGTTATTTTTCACATTACTGCCCCTCCTCACAAACCAGTAATATAAACCTATTTCGCAATTCTAATTACTGATCTGCTCTCAAGAGTATCATCTTTAAGATTTTCCTCCATCAGCTCCCTAATGCGGTTTTCTAGGAGTTCCATATCAAATATAATCTTTCCTCTAGGCCCTCCAGCTCTCATTGCAGGATATTTTCCAGTATTAACCCCTCGCCTTAATTCAGATTCAGTAAAGGGAGGACCCAATGCTTTAGCAGCTTGCTTTAATGTTACGCGCTTGTTCATTTTTCATCCTCCTCTTGTACATCTGGGAAAATTGTTTCTTCAGATACTTGCAAAGCCTCGGCAAGCTTTTGTCTCCATCCTGGATATGGAAATATCTTTCCATTTTCTAGTCTTGAAATCTCACCAGGCCCCACATTACTCAATTTAGCTAACTCAAATTGTGACATACCTTTACTTAGTCTAACAGCTTTCAAATTATTCATTAGTTCACCTCCCAAACGTTATTGATTTGTCTTTGTATTTATGTTATCATGTACATGTAGACATTATCAAATATGTTTATTCGCGAACATTTTGCAAGTACTGATAATTACAGAGTAACAAGCTTGATATTTTCTGTAATATTCTTGTTGTATACGCGAACATAATTTTAAAGTATTTTTGGAGGAAATAACATGAATGATTCTGAAACAAAACAAATACTCAGAAATGTGAAAAATATTATAGATTCACACAATAAGGAAATGGAACTCATTAAATTAGTTGATAGTATGGATCACAGTTCAATTACTATTGCCTTTACAGGGTCAGGAAGAGATTTCATTGAAATCATCCAAAACGGATTGAATTTCTCTTCTCTTGTTCCTATAAACAAATTAAAAGAAATATATCCTCCAGGCTTTTTAATTAGCAGTCTCCATCATGCTTTTATAAAGAACAAACATATAGAATTAATTCGTGAATTAGACCAAAGCATAAATAATGCATATTTACAGATTGAAAAGACAAACAATAGTGAGCAATTGGATACCTTGAACTATGTAATAAACAAGAATATAAAACAAATTCTAAATTTATTGGAAATTATATTTACTGATAAACCTATACCTTTAATATGGGAAGTCGAAAAGCACTCTTATAACCTATTAAACCGAGAATTAATTTACATTCCCACTCCTTTCCTGTCAGAAGACAAAACTCACAAGCTTCAACATATAATGGTAAGAGATTTAACTACCTTTGCTCTTAAGAGTAATTCCATCTTATCCCTTGCTATTGGCGAAGTCTTTGAATGCCTGAGAGCTGAACAGAAATTAAAAAAATGCGACAAGTGCTCTGCTTTTATATTTACCGCTGATAAGACTACTCATTGCCCATATTGTAGTAATAGGGAGTCAAATAAAAATGCAGCTTTAAGGATGAAAATAACTAGATTAATGGGGGAAAACCTTTCTGAAGCTGATTTTATTTATAACCTTACTAATTACATGAAAAATAGGGATTTCACCGTAAAAGAAATAGAAGCTAAAATTGCAGATATGAAAAAGGATAGTATGAATAATGACAATTGGTCTGAAATGAATAATTTGTTTAAGAATACTGATAGGAGGAGGTAATCAAATGGCCAGCATCAGAAAAGTAAATGATACTATTGTTGAAATAACAGCTTATTTAGGAATAGATTCTGCTGGAACACAAATAAGGAAATTTAAGCGTATAACTAAACCTATTGGCATGAGTTTATCCCGTTGGGAAAAGGAAGCTAAAAAACAAGCTGATGAATACGAAAAGAAACTAAAGCAATACTACAATGTAGATGCTGACATACCTTTCAAGGACTTTGTAACTAAATGGATTGAAGAATACGCTGAAATGAACCTTGAAGCGACTACTTTAGATCTATACAGAAGAGAGCTTGATAATAAAATACTCCCCCGTCTTGGAGGAGTAAAACTTGGAGAGCTGACACCTATGCATATTTTGACATTCCTGAATACACAATTAAAAGACGGCTGCCGTGTTGATGGTAAGCCTGGAACCTATTCTGACCGTACAATTAAAAATACTTATGTAATAATCAGCTCTATATTACAGCAAGCGGTATACTGGCAGCTCATAACAGATAATCCATGTCATAAGATTAAACCACCTAAGAACAAGAAATCAATTAAAGGATATACTGAGGAAACGATCCAATTCTATGATGAGGAGCAAACTATCCGTTTATTGGAGCTTATGAATCAGCAACCCCTAAAGTTCCAGGCAGCTATATATATTGCCCTGTTCTGTGGATTAAGAAACGGAGAGATACTAGGCCTTACCTGGGATGATATAGATTTTAATAATATGACAATAAGAATTAACAAGGTAAGAGCATACACAGAAGCTGACGGCATGATAACCAAAGCACCTAAAACAAAAAGCTCTATCAGAATAATAAGCGCACCTGATACAGTCCTTGAAATTCTATCTGCTTATAAACTTGAACAAGAAAAGGAAATTCAAATACTCGGTAATCTTTGGGATAAAAATTGGTTTGATACTCCCTGGCTCTTTACGCAGCCAGAAGGTAAAGGAATGTATTTACAAACAATATCAAAATGGTTCAAGAAAACCGTTGACGATTACAATAATGCAATACTAGCTGATCCAGAAATTAAACCTGATGATAAGATTAAAAATATCCTCCCTGTTCTAAGTATACACAAACTGAGGCATACCTCCGCTACTCTGTTAATAAGTAAGAATACTGACATTAGAACTGTATCAGCAAGGCTTGGCCACTCCCAGACAAGTACAACTATGGATATCTACGTACACGGGCTTAAAACTATGGATAGGACCGCAAGTAATGCACTTGAAGAGCTTCTAATTAAAGACAGGAATAAATTAAAAAGGAGCATTAAAGCAGTTAAATGATCATATTTCATTGAAATGCATTTATCAGAGATACTTTAAATTAATATATGCAAATAAGAGCCTTTAAAATCGTTTTTAAGGGCTTATTTTTATTTAGCCGATATAATCCATGTCTTATATATTTAAACTTTGCCATGCTCCTCCAAGAGCTCACATTTAAGCATAAACTGGCTTTATTATGGGCACAAAGTCTAATATGCCTATATTTTCGCATTACTTTTTTTGAGTATGTTGGTATTTCAACATTTAACTGCTCACAAAAACCGCACAAAAACCGCACAAAGTTATATAAAGCTGTATAATACGATAAAAACCTATGACAAGATAAAATCAGCAAATGGCTATTTATCAATAGTTAGAACAAGATATAATAAGTTATGAAAACCCCTAGTTAATACTGGGGGACTTGGGGCCGTAGGTTCAAATCCTATCACTCCGACCAAAAAAGCTGCTCCATAAAGAGCAGCTTTTTCTTTGTATTTTTACCAGTCGTACTTTCCAAGTGCAACTAATTCCATTTCATGTTTTTTATCTCTAAGCATTAGATTTTCAACTGAAGATCTGACATCTTCACCATTAAATAGGACATTGTACAGTTCTCTAGTTATTGGCATTTCAATGCCGGTCTTTTCTGCCAGGCTATGTGCTGACTGGATAGTCTTTATTCCCTCTACAGCCATCCCAACTTTTAAAATCGCCTCTTCCATGGAATAACCTTCGCCAATCAGAATCCCAGCACGTCTGTTTCTACTATGCATACTTGTGCAAGTGACTATTAAATCCCCTATTCCAGATAAACCATAAAATGTATCAGCACTAGCGCCTAAAGCTACTCCCAACCTTGCCATTTCGTAAATGCCTCGAGTCATAAGCGCAGCTTTCGTATTGTCACCATAGCCTAACCCATCTGAAATTCCTGCTCCAACTGCAATGATATTCTTTAGTGCTCCTCCGAGTTCAACGCCGATTACATCGGGATTTGTATACACTCTAAAATCTGGTGTCGTAAATACATCT
>JAVEXI010000060.1:0-9344 GCA_034004165.1 Gudongella sp.
CTGGACAAAATGACTCCAGATGAGTTTTACTATGACCAGCTACCACAACAAAATAAGGTAGCTTAACTAGAGCAGAGTATCACTTATAAATAAGCTTTTAGTTGTTCAAACATGTGGGACCACCTCTATAATTAGCGCTAAACAAGTTAAAAGATCTTCCGCATGTTCATCATCACAAGCATTCGTATCTAGTGAAGTAGTAATACCATGTACATGATAATAACCTTCATTAAAATCAATATCTAAGTCACTTTGACTTATTATTTTTTTCAGCACGGGGGTAAAGCATATAACTTGAAATTCAACTACAGCCAATAAAGTAATCACTTTATGATAGTCTTTATAGGAATCTTCAACGAAAGTTCTTAGCAACTTAGAGACTTTACTAGCTTCTTTATTGTGATGATTAAAAGTATTAATTACATCTAGAAATAAGGGATAGTGCGCTTTTCTGATAGATCCATATAATCTATTACTACTTATTTCTAACCCAAATTCGTCTAGTAAATTAGGCATTAATAGAAAACGTGGTATTATTTTTGAACCGAGTGGTAAGTTATATACTGTTTCTAATTGTGTAGATGAAAAAGCTGCTGCCAATAAAGCATCTGTAAAAATTTGTACAATAGAATGTTGATATTCACAATGTATCTCATTAATAATATTAATAGGAATATTATTAATTTCATTTATAGATTCTAATATTGGATTAGTAAATACAGGATGATTTAAAATATGTTTCTTTAACATTCTAGCCTTTAACTTATTTTCCTCAAAAATATCTGATGGAAGATAAAGATTGATTTCTGATCTGATTTGTTTTTCTAACATAGATACATTACCCCTCTAAATTATTTTATTATTTTATACTCTTTTCTATGCCAAGGTGAATAATGAATAGTGCTAAAGAAGAAAAAATTATTGAAATAGCTTCTGAACTATTTCAAAAATCCAGTTATTTAGCTGTAGGAGTAGATAAGATTATCGCTGAATCCGAAGTAGCAAAAATGACTTTCTATAAATATTTTCCTGCTAAGAATGATTTAATAGCAAAAGTTTTAGAACGTAGAAAAATATATATAATTAATTCATTAGACGATATTATAAAAAGAGAGAAACTTCCTATTAGGAAGTTAGAAAAAATATTTAGTTGGTTTAGTTCTTGGTTCTTTAGCAAGGGCTTTCATGGTTGTATGTTTATGAAAGCACAAGAAGATTTTCCAGAAAATATAAAGTTCAGAGAGATCACCTTAGAATATAAAAATTGGCTAAATTATGAATTAATAAATATATTTAAAGATGCAAAAATTAAAAACCCAGAAGAGTTGGCTGCATTATTTATTATAGTATTAGATGGTTTAACCATAAAAGCTAGTTTAGGAATATTAATTGAACAAGATTTAAATATATCTTGGAAAATGTTAACAGCCAATTTAAATCCAACTATATAATTAAAAATAAGATAGGCATAGTTAAGTGTTTATTTTTAGTATTATTCTTTAAGGTAGCTACTAAGATAAGGTAAGCCCTACCGCTATTTCATTAGTTGATGTTGCAATCATCGAATGACTATACTCACCGAAGAAAAATTCCAATAAGTTTCAAAACTTATTAGAATTTCTCTTTTTTATAAATATATTTTTATAAAATGTCTATAAACCAAAAAATTGAGACTCAAATTGGGTATTACTGTCGATGACAATAAAATTGTAACTTTTACTCCAGATACAGAACAACTGGTTAATACTTCGTTAGATGCTAACCCCCATTATCACAATCTTAATGGTCTAATAGTTCATAGCGTTTTTAAGCGCTTGTATAGTCGTCAAGGTGGAGATGGAAATCCATTAATTTACGCATTGAAGGGGCAAAAAGGATTCTCAATCAGTCTTAAAGAGTGTGGGAAATTTAATCCCAATATATCTGTAATCCTTGACCGTGTAATACAACAAAAAGACTATGAAGTAATTCTTACGATGCCATCCTCCCATAAAATTGTAGAACGATTTGCTAAAAAAATTAACAGGAAAACGCCCGACAACTGTATTTTACTCCATAATATTTTTAAGAAAAAAACCTTCCATGAAATCTATGCGGATCTACAACATCTCCCTCTTACACCCCAACATAAAAAAGACATCATTTCCTTACGTCGTTCTTTAGAGAAAGATCTTAACCGTAATCCGAATAAAATTTTTTCTATGAAAGAAGTCGATACAAAAAACAGAAAGTTTATTTGCCCTTTAAAAATAGACCCAACCCAGATAGACAAAATCCCACAACTAAAAGGAAAATCAATACTTCTTGTGGATGACCTATTAGCTAGTGGAACAACCTTAAGAAGTGCTTATAACTTGTTAAAAGACCTAGAAGTTAGTGAAAAAATTGAAGCAATCTGCTTATTAGGTAAGTTAGGAAATAAATAACAAAACATCATTTTGATCACTAAAAGTCACAAAAGTTAATGTAAACTTTTATTTATAACGGGTATACTAATACATAGACCATTCATGTGCTCAATGGTCTTTAAAGATAGGGTTTACGCCCAGAGTCCGGCAGCACCGTCGAACGAGGTCAGACTGTAAGAGTCGAGTATCGTTTATCTAAGCACGGAATAGAAAAGTTTCAAAGAAAGCCCTATAGCTACCTGTTATGGGGTTTTTTTTAGTTTTATAAAACTTCTTCTTCAATCATATACCAACCATTTACAAAAGTTCCCTCTGTACTTGCTTCTTTGATTTCACAAGCAAATCCAAGTTTCCGGCTATCCCCCAGAATACAGAAACTTCCTCTGGTTGCTACATCAGCAAAAGTAAACTGTCGAACAAAGTAAATAAAAGATATTGCATACAGTGAAATATCAGTCAAAGCAATCAAGCCGAATCCAACGGGGCAGTATGATTTAGTCACGAGTTCTAGCAAATATGATTTATACAATTTGTTTCTATAAAAATAGTTTGAAATAAATAATTTAGCCCTCAATTACTAAACTAGTAGAAATTTCATCTAAATCAATAACTCTATCAAAGGAAACCGTAACAATGACTGCAACAACTATTAAAGAAATTAATGAGCAATATACTTATGAAGACAAAAAGGCTGGTGGAAGTAAGGACTCATCACTAGTTTCATGTGGACAATGTACTGGATACAATGAATTGCAATATATCTATGATGAAAAATTAAAACCATTCATTGATGAAAGTAAATTTACTAAACAGGATGCTATCTCTGCATTAGAAAAAACATGTAAAGAATTAGCTAATCCTCGTGATCGTGATGATTTTTATAAAAAACTGTCAACTAAACTTGGTGTTACTATCAAAAAGTAAACTATTATATTCCAAAATCCATACCTCGATCTTGCTTAGGTCGAGGTTTCTCAATTTCTTTCTGCTGTTCTTTTATCTGGACGATATTTTTTTCAATATCTCGGATATTTCGAGCAAATTCTGCTGAACTTTGGTCACTTGTAACGAGACTGAATGCTGTACGGTTGAGATTCTCTCCAGCACTTCTTCGTTGTTGGCTGTAAGCTGGCTCATCTCTCGGACTTTGCCATTGATCTGCTCGGTATAACTTGCTGTGCTGTGTTCTAGCTCGTGAAATTGCTTCTGTATTGTCGATAATGACGTCTGTACCTGTTCTAAGCTTTCCTGATCGCTCTTGATTATCTTTGACTGCGCTGATAAGGCTTGGATAATTTTGGTTTGCATCGTATCTAAAGCTTGCTGTTGCTTCTGCAATTGCGCTTGTTGTTGCAGTAATTGTTGCTGTTGTTCTTCGATGATTTTCAATAACTGTGTTTCTAATTCGGTCATCATTTAATATCCCATTGGAATCATGTAGCCATTCTGCCATTCCCCTGCGTTCTTGTTGATCTGAATACATAGGCGCTGTGCTTTGCTGTCTGGTAGCTTGCATGTACTGATATTCAGACTGCCCCCTGATTTGTTCAGGTGATCGACTCTCATTTGCTTCTCGTTGATCACGGTATTTAGTGTCTGCATCTCGCTGTATTTGTTTTTGGTGATGAGACCAAGCGAGAAAATCGCTATAAGCAAAATAACTGCCACTGAAATCAGTCCCATATTCAAAATGGTAAGTTTTTTCTGTATGGCTTGATTCTGGGCTTGCTGTTCTTGGCTCTGTATTTGCTCGTTCAATTCCGTTAAACGGTTCAATTTCGATTGCAGCAAGGTTTGATACTGGCTTAACTGCTTCTCGACCGTCTGGACATTGTTTTGAATGCTCTGAGCTATTTTCTCGTCCGACTGTTGGATAGCGTTCGCTGTGATATTGGCTCTTGTGCTCAAGCTGTCTTTGATAATCTGTGACGTTTGCTCGATACCGCTTAGAAGTTGTTCCTCGGTACTCTGCAATTCGCTGTTGTACTTCTTGTCGATATTCGCCAGTAGCTCTAAAGCCTTGCTCATAAATCTCACCATTTAAGCGGATAGGACGCTTTGCATCCTCGTATGGATTTTCTATAGATATGGATTTTGGAGTTTGTCGGGTGACATGGATTTGATTCGATTCAAGCCATTGCACCAATTCTTGCCGATCGGCAACTTCTCCATTGGTAATTGCTCGATAAATACGTTGATGTAACTGCTCTTTAAAATCTTTAACGTCTTTCGGTAGGTTCTTTTTATTTAAAAATAATTGTCGATGTTCAGGATCATCAGGGTCATACAATGAATGTTCTGTATTGGTAATCTGCTTAAACAGATCCACTCGATCTAAATCAACGGGCGCATAGAATGGTTGTAGCCGTTTGCCTGTAGAAAGTTCAACATTAGGAATCACAAAATTAAGCTCAAGCCTTGTCTGTCCAGTATCCTGATTAACTTTATCTTGATGCTGTACCCATAAAATTTGATACTGATCTTTCTCTAGCCCTGGGAAAAGGCACTGCTCAAAATTTTGCATGATTTGCTGTTTATCCTGGTCATTTAAATCATGCTCGTAAAAGGATAAACAACCACTCGTATATTTTTTGGCAAAAGGACTGCTATCAATCAATTGTGCTGTTAGTTGAATATCACCACTTAATACAAGTGCGTTCTCACGCTCCCGATCTTCACCCAACAAATAATCAAGACAGCCTTTTGATAAACCTGAACCATGTCGAAAGAAATCAACGATCATCTGGACGTAACTCCCGAAGCTGCTGATCAATTGAAATTAGTAAATGTAGTAACTTCACTTTGTCAAAAGCACCAGTACCTGCAATATCCGTATTCACTGCTTTAGCAATCTGATTCACATTATTACCAATCCGACTAAGTTCTAAAATTAAAGCTCGCTCTGTCTTGGTATAAGAGGACTCAACAACTTTTGTTGGTTTAATTTTTTGATCATCATCTGCTTTGGAATTATAAATTTTTGTGGCTTTCTCTACTGCGGCTTGTCTAAGTAACTTTGCAATCGAACCATAAGGATTATTTGAATCAAGCAATTGATATTCTGATTCTGAAAGTCTGACTTTAAAAGTTCGTTCACGAACTACCTTACCTTGCTTCTTTTCTTCTGATTGCTGTCCTGACATTTCAATCTACCCTGCTTTAGCCTTTGTAAGCTTTAAATTGGAAAATCTATGATTTTTCGGTTTAAAGCTTTTCGGGGGTATCGGGGGTGAAGCCCCTGATCAAGGTCACAGACTAACACTGTTTAACGTAGTTAAATAGGGGTATCTGTGTATCCTTGCTTATTTAAAAATGGATAGCATTCTATATATTAAATTTAATCAAATGACACGGTATAGAAACTCTAGTAGATATTGGCATGAATATTGTAAAAACTATGTTCTTAATCTGCTCTTATCCCCACCGTGCTTCGCTTTGCTCATCACGGGTGGTGAGCTAGAGCAGATTTTCGGTGATATTCACCCTACCTTCGCTAATTTTTAAGTTAGCTCAGGTATCTGAATATCACCTTTTTAAAAACATCACGGTATGGAGCCGCTGTCGCTTTCAAGTCGGTACAAAGTGAGATGCGCCCAGATCACTTCGCAAGAGAGTATTTGTAGGGCTGAATCCCTATCCCGCACACGCCTTTCTCTCTACACATGCCCGAACTCGTGGAGGTTATCCCTGCCAATCATTCTACGGTTACATGCGCTATTCCCTGCGTTCTTCCCCTAGTGCAATACATCAGATGAGGAAGCGGTTATAAACCTTTAGCCTTTGATGCCTGCCGTCGCTTGTCCACCTGCACACCAAAGCCACGAAAGACTAAGCCGACATATCAAAGTCGCACTTACTAACTTAATCTTTTGTACAGACGTAGTGAACGAACCAAAAAATGGTTTAAATGACGGACTTAGCAGCGATTAACGAAATTTTTTTACATTTTAGGTCTTGTGTCACATGCCAAATACCTTAAAATAGGACTTGGTTGTTACAAAGCCTTTGTGTGAAATCGGAACGGTCGCCAAACCTTTCGATCTTTCGTTAAACGATGCTCGATACATCATTTAACTGTAACGCCAACAAATTTAATGCAAAAGCCCTTGTGAAAACAAGGGCTTTTGCATTCCAGTTACATAAAAATTTTTATTTTCCATCTGAAAATATTTTTCTATAAATTATTTTTGAGCCTATAAAATCTCTGTTATTGATTAAATCCCTATTTAAAAAGAACCTCTTCTAACCGTTATACGTACCTTCTTCGAGATCTATTACATATCCATATAATTTAAAAAAGATAATAAAAAAGTAGTTGGTATACAGATCTGTCTGTATAATACACCTCAAAATCAACCTCCTTTAGTTTCTTACAATAAAATTAATATTTGATTGAGTTATAAAATGAGCAAGCATACTTACGAAGAATCATGTTCTATAAGAGATTCGTATAAAATTTTACCGCTACAAGGTGTGTGGACTTGGCTAACAGGAAAAGAAATCTATGGACGGAAAACCTTATGGAATTCAAGCTCAATAGAATGTGTGTTTTGGGCAATTTCTTGGGTTATTATTGGGTTATTTCTGACATATCATTCATTTGAAAACTTAAATAGCATCAAATATTTAGCAGTTTACCTAGTAGGTGTATTATTTTCTGCATCAGGTGCTAGATATATTGTTGCAACGATCATACATCATGGGGTACATCAGCATCTATTTAAAAGAAGCTATTTGAATAGAGTTATCTGTGAAATACTCTCAACAATATTTATAATACAACCATATGATTCTTATAAACAATTCCATGTTTACGAGCATCATGGGAAAAATTTCTCTACTTTAGATGATAAAGATCTTTCTGCAATATATAAGTTAGGTTTTACACCAGGTAAATCTATAAAAGAAATGTACTTAAACTTATTTAAAGTTATATTGAACCCTTTTTTACATTTAACATTTTTTGCCGGAAGAATAAAATCTAATTTTTTTCATGTTCCAATTTATAGATTGTTAATGACTACTATCTGGTTAATATCATTAACTTTTTTATGCTTCAATAAAGGTCTTTTATTTTCTATTTTTGTAATTATCATACCATTCGTTTTTGTATATCAAATTGCATCTATTTTACATTTAATAACTGAGCACAGATGGGTAATTAGAAATAAAAATATGCCTGTTAGAGAAAGTCATTTAAATAATTGTCTATCTAGATTCTGTGGTGAAAGATGTCCTGAGCGTTTAAATTTTAGTAATTTGCATCTGTGGCTTATTTGGAGTCTAAAACATATTTTTCTTCATTTACCAACTAGAATGCTAATAGTTCAAGGCTCACTTGTTTGTCATGATTGGCATCATCGATTTGGTGGTGAAAGAAGATGGTACTTATATGCTCAATTGAGAGAAATAGATGCAAAAAAATTAAATGACTCTCATGAATTCAATTATGTTGAAACATGGGGATTTAAAAACAGTTTAGATTATGTATTTGAAGAACTAGCTAATGAAGCAGTTTTATGCGATCAAGAAAGTAGCGATCTTAAATACAGATTAAACTAGAAAGATTCAAAGTTAAATATATCGAAAGGCTTTAGAACGCAACATGTCACTCAATGAGACTTACCTTTTAAAAGAAGAGAGTATTACTAGGCCAATTAGACAGGGTGTAATAGATATGCTGCCTCTTTGCATTTCTGTTTTACCTTGGGGACTGCTAGCAGGATCTATGGCTATCCAAACTGGTTTAGATTTTTGGCAAAGTGTAGGAATGTCTGCCATTCTATTCGCTGGAGCAGCACAGTTAGTCACATTAGGAATGCTTACGACAAGTGCTAGTATGATATCTATTATCATAACTATTTTTTTTATCACTGCCCAACATCTTCTGTATGGTTTGACATTTAGAGAGCGAGTGAAAGAATACTCACTTAAAGATAGATTAAGTATTGGCTTTCTTTTAACTGATGAACTCTTTGCAATAGGAAGCAATGAAAAAAATAGTTTAAGAAATAATAAAGTATATTTGATATCAGCCGGTTTAACTTTTTACATATCTTGGAATATTTTTAGTATTATAGGTATATATATAGCTAAGAATATTCCTAATTTAGAAAACTATCATCTTGATTTTTCAATCGTTGCAACTTTTATTGCAATTATAGTCCCACTATTAAAAAATAAAATTTATATTATTGGAACAATAATATCTATATTTTTATCAGTATTTTTAAGTTCAATGAATATTAATGGAGCAATTGTTATATCAGGTTTAACTGGAATGATAATCTGTGGAATTCTTGAAGGAATTAAAGAATGATTTTTTCTATATGGTTCCTAATTATAATTTTAAGTTGCATAGTTTTTTTCAACCGATATATATTTCTAGATCCGAATTTAGGAATAAAGATACCTGTTTTTTTATCTAGAGTATTAAAGTATTCAGCACCATGTCTATTAGCATCAATTTGTGCACCAATTATTTTCTTAAGAAATGAAGCTTTTGATTATAGTATTTCTAATAGTTATCTATTAGGTGCAATAATAACTATACTCTTATCTTTACTAATTAAAAGATTAGTTGTTGTTGTTATTTTTAGTCTCTGTGTCTTTTACACCTTGGTATATTTTTTGTAGTTACAAGTGACTAAATTAGTCACTTGTTTCTTATTTTTTTAGAATATATATTTTATACGTTAGAATATATATTTTTTTCAATTTTAATTAATTGATTTTTCCAAAATACATCCCAAAGGTTTAAGTAACTATCTACCATTTTATTTAACTCATCTATATTTATTTTATCAATAAAGAGGTGGATCAGGAAATTTGAACAACACTTATAAGTGATATTTTGCTCCCCAAATGATGTTATAAACATCAATATATGGAGTATTTTATGGCACGTAGACCAAGAAGAAATCATTCAAATGATTT
>JAVEXI010000061.1:0-9287 GCA_034004165.1 Gudongella sp.
ACTGTCAATTATCAATTATTTTTTGTCTTTTAACTGTCAATTGTCAACTGTCAATTATTTTTTAGTCTTTTAATTGTCAACTGTCAACTGTCAATTATTTTTTAGTCTTTTAATTGTCAACTGTCAACTGTCAATTATTTTTTGTCTTTTAACTGTCAATTGTCAACTGTCAATTGTCAATTGAACTAAGGAAAGGAGTGTTTTTTAATGGCAAGTTGGGTTTTTTATCAGGGAGAGATTGTTCCTGAAGAAGAGGTTTCTTTAAGTATTAGGTGTAAGGCTTTTAACTACGGTTTGGGATGTTTTGAGGGCATCAGGGCATACTGGGACGACGATTCTCAGCAGTTGTATGGATTCAGACTACTGGAGCATTTCGAGAGACTTAAGGAGTCAGCAAAGGCTCTTTATATGGACGTTCCCTATACTGCGCAAGAGCTTTGTGACTTTACTGTTGAACTGCTTAAGAAAAACAACTTTAAGACTACGACTTACATAAGACCGGTGGTATACAAGGGTTCAAACAACCTGACACCAACACTTAAGGATGACGACAATCGAATTGTCATCTACTGTCAGCCACTTGGCAGCTATGCCGGAAAGACTGAATTAAGAGTCGCTGTATCAAGCTGGAGGCGGATTACAGACAATATGATTCCTCCAAGAACAAAAGCTACAGGCGGATATCTCAACTCTGCTCTTGCATCTTTAGAGGTGCTGCAGAACGGCTACGACGAAGCTATATTTTTGACTACTGACGGCAAAGTCTGCGAAGGACCTGGAGAGAATATTTTCCTAGTCAAGAAAGGTAAGCTCGTCACACCACCGCTGTCAGACGATATATTGGAAGGAATCACCAGAGATGTTGTCATGACTTTGGCAAGAGAAGAGCTAGGCATGGAAGTTGTAGAAAGAAGTGTATCACGAACTGAGCTCTACAATGCTGAAGAAGTATTCTTCAGTGGAACTGCAATGGAAGTTACAGCAGTTGTCGAGGTAGACAACAGGACAGTGGGCACTGGCAGGGAAGGCGAGGTCTGCAAGAATATCAAGAGCATGTTCTTCGATATTGCAACTGGAAAGAACGAGAAATACAAACACTTTGCTACACCAGTATATTAAGAGCCAAGGGACGGAATATTTCGTCCCTTATGTTTTGTTTTTATTCATTCATTTATACAAATATGAATTACCAGCGTCATTTTGTGGTATCATTAGATATACGAAGGATATTTAGAGGGAGAGGAGCAAATGAATCAACTGTTAGTAATACTCGCAGCTTTTGCGCTGATTCCATTTCTTATTAAGAAGAAACTGGATCTGAGCAAGGCGATTTTTATTGTGTCGATAGTAATTGCCATATTCACTAAGATTGGGCTGGGAGGATTCTTCAGGACAATCATAAATACTTTCTCTGATGCAGGGGCCTCTGACACAGTATTGACAGTTGCCCTCGTTAGCGTGCTTGGAGGTTTGATGAAACGTTATGGGATACTCGATCGAATCGTCGAGACTATGCTCAAAATTATCTCAAACAAAAAATTAGTTATGATGATAATTCCTTCCATGATAGGAATTCTGGTTGTACCTGGCGGAGCAGTTCTTTCAGCTCCATTTATCAACAGTCTGGGAGAAGAAACCGGTATACCTTCTACAAAGAGAGCAGCAGTAAATCTGGTCTTTAGGCATATATCAATGTTTCTATTTCCGTTTTCAACTGCGTTGCTTTTCATTAAGGCTTCTATGCCTGATATAAATATATATAAGGTAATTGGATTTAGCATTCCTTTTGTAATAGGAATGGTTTTTCTGGGATATACTATGTACTTAAAAGGAGCCGGAAATGGCACAAAAGTACATAGTGAAGGGCGCGCAAAAAACCTTATAAAACTGCTTGTTCTAACGTCACCAATATATATTTCAGTGGTTATAAATGTGATAACAGGACTTCCTTTTTTTGTGTCGATGTTTGGAAGCTTAATAGCGGTATATTTTATAGGAAACAGAAAAGATTTTCTGAAGAACATGGGAGATTCATTAAATATAAATACTATTTTGGTGGTAGCTGCAATCCTTCTCCTTAAGGACATAATATTGCAGCTGGATGAGATGCTTATCCTTATTAAAGGTATCCTTGTGAGTGCAGGAAGCGGAATAGGTATCTTACTGGTATTTACTGTCGTGTCATTCTTCTTCGGGTATATAACAGGGTATCCAACATCTGCACTGGCGGTAACTCTACCTTTGTTAAGTATGATGGATATGAGCGTAAATGCGGTACATATATACGCATTTTTCCTGTTTGCTGTAGCTTTTATGGGTTACTATTACTCTCCTTTGCATTTATGTCAGGTCTTGACTATTGGAGAAATGGAGATAGGAACCTTTGATCTTTATAAGGAATATAAGCTGTATGCACTACTACAGCTACTATTAATATATGCAGCAACATTGATTATGTTGGCAATATTTGCATAGGAGGGTGATTATGGAAAAACCAAAAGTATTCATTGCTAACCCAGTGCCTGAGGAGGTAGAAAATTACCTTAAAGAGCATTGCGAATGTGTAGTCTGGGATTTTAGCAAGCCAAAGACATTTGAAGGCATACTGGAAAACATCAAGGACGCAGATGGAGTTATTCAGGTAGGGATGAAAATTGACGATAATCTACTTGATAATGCGCCAAATTTAAAGGTTATAACCAATATTTCTGTTGGTTATAACAACTATGATACTGATGTTATGAAAAAGAGAAACATCATAGGTACCAATACACCTGGAGTTCTGGACAACACAGTGTCAGACTTAGTCTTAGGATTGATGCTGACTACAGCCAGAAGGATACCAGAACTTGATAAATTTACTAAGTCTGGCAGCTGGGTAAAAGCTGATAATTCAAATTTATTTGGCAAGGGGATTCACGAAAAATCTCTGGGTATAATCGGTATGGGAAGAATTGGTGGTATGGTTGCAAGAAAAGCTAAAATGGGCTTTGACATGGAGGTTTCTTATCACAACAGGACCAGAAAACTTGAGCTTGAAGAAAAGCTTGGAATTAGCTACAAGTCAATTGACGAGCTTCTAAAGACTTCAGATTTTGTGGTTATCATGACTCCGCTCACAGACGAGACGTTCCATATGATAGGTGAAGAAGAGCTAAAAATGATGAAAGATACAGCAATCCTAGTCAATGCATCCAGAGGACAGGTAATAGATGAAAAAGTCCTTATAAAAGCATTGAAGGAAGGCTGGATTGCAGGGGCAGGTTTGGATGTTTACGAAGTTGAACCTGTAGAAGAAGACAACCCGCTGCTTGAGCTTGAAAATGTAGTGACTCTGCCACATATCGGATCTGCAACTCAGAAGACACGAGATGACATGGCATGGGCTGCTGCGAGAGCTCTGGTAGATGAGTTATATGGTAGGAATTCGGGCATGAGAGTGCCTGAACTAGCTTAGGAGGTGTATTTATGAGTAAACCAAAAGTACTGATTGCATATCCTGTTCCACAGGAGGTACTGGATTTTGTAGATGAGCACTGCGACATGAGAGTGTGGGATTTTAGTAAGCCAGCTACACCTGAATACCTTGGAGATGCCCTTAAGGACGTTGAAGGTATCGTAAACCTTGGGATGATTGTAAATGACGAGCTTCTTGATTTGGCACCTAACCTAAAGGTAATCAGCAATATCACTGTAGGATACAACAACTACGACCTGGATGCTCTTAAGAGAAGAGGAGTTATAGGGACTAATTCGCCAGGAGTACTGGATGAAACAGTGGCAGATTTCGTAATAGCGCTGATGCTATCAACAGCAAGGAGAATACCAACTCTGGATTCATTTGTAAAAGCAAAGAAATGGACAAAAGCAGACAACTCTAATTTGTTTGGCAGGGACGTCAATCATGCAACTCTTGGACTAATCGGCATGGGCAGAATCGGAGAAAAAGTCGCAAAGAGGGCAAAACTAGGATTTGACATGGATGTATACTACTACAACAGAAACAGAAAAGAAGATGTTGAAAAAGAACTTGGCGTAGTCTATAAGCCTATGGATGAGCTATTGGCTGTATCAGATTTTGTAGTTACTATGACACCACTAACACCAGAAACAACACATCTTTTAGGGGAAAGAGAATTCAATCTTATGAAAGATGGGGCGTATGTAATTAACACGTCGAGAGGGCCTGTTATAGATGAGAAAGCATTAATAAAAGCACTGGAAAGTGGAAAACTTGCAGGAGCAGGTCTGGATGTATACGAAATGGAACCCACATCTCCAGATAATCCGCTGCTTAAGATGGATAATGTAGTAACAACTCCACATATAGCAGCAGGTACCCACGAAACCTTTAAAAACCTGGGCTGGACAGCAGCAAGATCAATGGTAGAATTTCTTGAAACAGGAACATCAAAGAATATAGTGCCTGAATTAAGGTAGAAGATAGTGAATAGTGAATAGTAGGGGCTAGCTTTGCTGGCCCTAGTGAACAGTGAAAACAAGCTGTCATCCTGAGCGAAAGCGAAGGATCTTTGGGTGAACGCACAATAAAAAGAAGTTGTCTCGATTAAATCGAAGACAACTTCTATCTTTTTTGTTATTCACTATTCACTGTTATTTATTCACTGCCTATTTACGCTTGTGTTGCTTCCGGTTTCTTAATTGTTATTCCAGTGTATGCATAGAATACTGCTACTAATGGGTTAATTAAGTTTAGGAAAGCATATGGTGCAAATGCTAGTGGTGATACTAATAGTACACTTTGCATATAGGCACCGCACGTATTCCATGGAATAAGTGGTGAAGTAAGCGTACCGGCGTCTTCCAGTGTTCTCGAAAGTAGTCTTGGCTCGAGTCCGCGTTCGTCGAAAGTATCCTTGTACATTCTTCCAGGGATAACTATTGATAAGTACTGGTCAGCTGCAAGGATGTTGATGGCTATACTGGTAAGTACTGTTGCAAGTACAAGTGATCCAGTGTTCTTCGCCATTTTCAGGATGACATTTGCAATAGCCTGAAGCATTCCGGTTTTCTCCATGATGCCTCCGAATACCATTGCAAGCAGTATCAGCGATACTGTCCACATCATACTGTCAAGTCCACCTCTGTTAAGAAGTTCGTCGACCATTTCAACTCCACTGTCGATTTCAAATCCGTAGTGTGCAGTGTTTATAATATCTCCAAAGCCTGAACCTTGGAAAATAGCTGCAAATACGCCGCCAAGTATTGTTCCTACTGTAAGTCCAGGAATAGCTGGAACTTTCATAATAACCAACGCGATAACTATGATTGGTGGAAGGAATAATATTGGAGATATATTGAAGTTTGCTGCGATACCATCCATGATTACCTGGATGTTTGATGTATCAAGTTGCTTGCCTGCATAGCTTGCACCTATTATTCCATAAAGGACAAGTGCAATCAAAAGGCTTGGCAATGTAGTGTAAAGCATGTACTTAATGTGTTCGAAAAGTGTCGATCCAGCCATAGCAGGAGCCAGATTCGTGGTGTCAGATAGTGGTGATATCTTATCTCCGAAGTATGCTCCGGAAACTACTGCTCCAGCTACAATAGCAGCTGGCATTCCAAGGCCTTGTCCAACTCCCATAAGTGCGATACCTACGGTGCCGGCTGTGGTCCAGGAACTCCCTGTTGCGAGGGATACGATGCTACAGATTATTGCTGTTGCAACCAAGAATATTGATGGTGACAAAATCTGCAGACCATAGTAAATCATTGCAGGAACTGTACCGCTCAGTATCCATGTACCAACTACTGTACCTATAATCATAAGGATCAGTATTGCTTGCATGGACATCTGAATTGTTTCGATTGCCCCTTTTTCTATCTCAGACCAGTTGTATCCCAGACTCCAAACTCCAATCGCACCTGCAACTATGATAGCGATCATTATTGGGATATGAGCATCAGCCTCAAGATAGACGATTCCAACAAATAGGGAAACCATTAATACGATAATAGGAATCATTGCGTGCCCTATTGTTGCTTGCTTTTTTTCTTTCATAACTACCCCCCTAAATATAGATTTAGCCTGAAAAAGCATTTCAGGCCAATACAATGTAATTGTTTAACAATAGGATACACCATTCTTGTCAGAATTTCAACTATTTTCAGTAAATTTAGACAATCGAAAGGTATTGTCAAAATGTAAACTATTCTTTTACTTAACAACCATAACAGTAACCCGCGAATGCTGGATGACTTTATGTGAAACACCGCCAAGTAAAGTCCTGGAGAATGCACCTAAACCTCGGCTTCCCATGACAATTAAATCATATCCTCCTTCTTCAGCGAGATTTATGATTTCTTCAGCTACGTCTCCAGTTTTATCTACCGTGTCAACGTGACCTTCAAAGCCCTCAAATGCTTTGAGAGATTGTTCTAAAAGCTGTTTGCTCAAGTCTATTCCATCTCTTACAGCATCAAACTTGTAATCCATGTCTAAGTATCTTATGCTGTCAATAACTGTTAAAATCGTTACATCTGCTTTGTAGGCTTCAGCAGCTTCCCTGGCTTTTATTAGAGCTTTTTTGGAACAGGAAGAGCCGTCCACCGGGACTAGTATTTTTTTCATATGTATCAGCCTCCTCAGGATGTATTGTTTATATTATTTGTATACCCAGGTTTGTTAAAAATAATGACATGTCAAATTTTCTATTCGGACTGTACCAAAATAGCGAGATTTGCTATTATTGTATTAATAATAGCAAACGAGGAGGTTAATTGTGAGAAAGATAATCGAGAAGTACAGAGACGAAATACTCAGATTGAACGACTATATGGCGAAAAATCCTGAAATTGGTGGCGAAGAGTATAAGTCTTCAGCTGCAATAGTTAAATTATTAAGAGAAAATGGAATCGAAGTCGAATATCCATTTGCGGGTATGGACACAGCTTTCAGGGGAATAATAAACAGAGGCAAAGGCAAGAAGGCAGCCATACTTGTAGAATATGATGCGCTGAGAGGGATTGGCCACGGTTGTGGGCACTGCGCCAGTGGTTCTATTAGCACTTTGGCTGCACTTGCACTAAACAACATACGAGATGAAATACCAGCAGAAATTCACGTAATTGGCACCCCGGATGAGGAGATGAGGGGAAGCAAAGCAACTATGGCAAATCAAGGAATATTTGATGACTATGCTTTCGCAATTATGATTCACATGGGCAACAAGAACTCTCTCTACACAGGATTTTTAGCACTGGATGCCTATGAGTTTTCATTTCATGGAAAACCTGCTCACGCAGCAAGCATTCCGTGGGAAGGCAGAAATGCTCTGAATGCGGCAAGGTTGTTTATGGATGCAACGGATATGATGAGGCAACATATTCATGATGATTCAAGATTACATGGTTATATTAAACACGGCGGTGATGCATCAAATACTGTGCCTCACCTTGCAGTTGTAGAAATGCTAGTCCGTTCAAAGGACAGAGAATACACAAATTACCTCAGTCAGTGGGTCATGGACTGTGCCAAAGCCGCTGCTTTGGCGACTAGGACTGAATGGAGTGTTGAAGAACTTGGTGAAAAATATGACAGCTTGAGAAGAATATTATCAGGTGAGAAATATCTTGAGAAAATATATAGAGATCTAGGACTTGAACTTACAGATACGAGCCATCAGATTGGTGGATCGTCTGATATAGGTAATGTAAGCAGTAGATGCCCTGCTTTCCATCCATATATCAGCATTGGAGAAGAATTCAATGGTCACACCATTGAATTTGCGGAAGCGATGACTACCGAGAGAACTCATAAGGCAATTCTCGACGGTGGGGAGTTGATAGCCAGATTTGTGAAAGATATATTTGACACTGAAGGCGCAGTTGAAGAGCTTATGAATGAATTTTTAAGTAAATAATTACTGTTGAGAAAAGGAAAAACTCCAGTCAGATTTTATCTGACTGGAGAATTCACTTTTTGTGAACTATTTTACTACATAAACCGAAGTATTTACGTGAGTTACCACTTTGTGAGAAACTCCACCCAGCAGAGCTCTTGTGAAAACTCCAAGGCCCCTGCTGCCCATTACAATGAGGTCAAACTGGTTGTCTTCAGCCATTGCAATAATTTCGTTTGCAATGTCGCCCATTCTGTAGGTTGTCTTAACTTCGTTTGGATAACCTTCAATGGCTTGAACTGCCTTTTGAAGTAGTTCCTGTCCTGCGTCTATACTGGAGTTGATCATGTCTTGTTTGAAGTCGACGCTGACAAAGCGCCCGCTGTCAATTACCGTTAGGAGAGTAAGCTCTGCATTGTAGAATTCTCCAAGTTCACGGGCCTTTTCCAAAGCTTTAAGTGAATAATCCGAACCGTCGATTGGCACTAAGATTTTCATTACTACACCTCCTGTTTAAATCTATTAATTTGTATTTCCGATAGTATTACCTGCTGTTATTAAAAGTATACCCATTAAATAGCCTTCTAACGTAATTTAAAACTAAATTTACTTGGATTACAGAGTTCGGATAGTTTACCTTAAATCATCTGGGGTAGAAATAATACCGGATGATTAAAAATATAACAAAGGGGTGTAAAAATGACGCCACATATTAGTGCAGAAAAAGGTCAGATAGCTGAGACCATATTGCTGCCGGGAGACCCTCTTAGGGCGAAATTTATAGCTGATAACTACCTGGAAAATCCGGTTCAGTTTAATGCAGTGAGAAACATGTTTGGTTACACAGGCACCTATAAGGGAAAGAAAATATCTGTGATGGGCACCGGTATGGGAGTCCCTTCTATAGGAATTTACTCATACGAGCTGATTCATTTCTATGGTGTAAAAAATTTGATTCGCATTGGCTCTTGTGGTGCATTTCAAAAAGATTTAAATCTGTACGACGTTATAATAGGCATGGGAGCGAGCACTAATTCAGACTTTGGACGACAATATGGGCTACCGGGTACTTATTCTGCAACCGCATCCTGGGATTTGTTATACAAAGCTGTAAAGGTTGCTGAAGAAAAGGAAATTCCAGTCCATGTAGGGAATATTCTAACCAGTGATACTTTCTATTCAGCTGACACAACAGCCTCAGAAAAGTGGGCAGGCATGAACATTTTAGCGGTAGAGATGGAAGCCTATGCCCTATACTGTAATGCGGCACATGCAGGAGTAAATGCACTTGCAATACTTACAGTAAGTGACTCATTGGTAAACAAAGAGGAGACAACTGCTGAAGAAAGAGAGAAGAGTTTTACAAAGATGATGGAAATAGCACTAGAATTGGCATAAAAAAACAGGGGTTACTAGCCCCTG
>JAVEXI010000013.1:0-41656 GCA_034004165.1 Gudongella sp.
TATTCTTACAGATAATCCAATGGATTACTCGGCCAGGGCTGAAATAATGTTTTCAGGAACTCTAGCTCACACTGGCCTTTTAGGATTGGGAAGAGAGGATGATTGGGGCAGCCACAGGATAGCACATCAGCTAAGTGTTCTTTATGGAACTACTCACGGGGTTAGTCTTGGAATAATTTTTCCGGCTTGGATGAAATACGTTTACAGAGTCAATCCTGATAGATTTAGCAGATTTGCAGTCAAAGTGTTTGGGGTATCGGATACTGGGAAATCAAAAGAAAAGGTCGCACTAGAAGGTATTGAAAAGTTTGTTGGATTTCTGAATAAAATAGGAGTTCCAACTACTTTTGAAAAAGCGGGTATTCCTGTGGACAAATTTGAAGAAATGGCAGAAAAGACAGTAATTATGGGACCAGTCGGAAGATTTAAATCTCTTGATAAAGATGATGTATTGAAGATACTAGAAATTGCAAAGCGCTAAGGAGAGATGAAATGAAATACGCTTATGGATACTACGAAAAGGCAGCTGACTATATACTTGAAAGAGCTAAAGGAAACATTGAGATAGGACTTATTCTTGGTTCTGCCCTTGGTGGAATTGCTGAAATGATTGAAAACAAGACAGTGATAAAGTATAAAGAAATACCTAATTTTCTGGTTTCAACCGTTGATTCACATGCAGGGGAATTAATTATAGGAGACCTTGCAGGAAAGAGAGTAGTATGCATGAGCGGCCGCTTTCACTTTTATGAAGGATATGACTTTGAAAAACTTGCCATACCTGTGAGAGTTTTTAAAATACTTGGAGTGCAAAAACTGATTCTGACAAATGCGGCAGGAGGAATTAATGCAGGCTTCAGACCTGGAGATCTGATGCTCATAAAAGACCATATAAAATTGGTAGGTGCAAGTCCAGCCAGAGGTTCCAATATTCCAGAATTTGGCCCAAGATTCTTCGATGTAAGTGACATGTATACAAAAGAGCTTAGAAATTTGGCGAAAGATGTTGCAGCAAAAGAGGAAATAGACTTAAAAGAAGGCGTATATTATTTTGCAACAGGACCTCAGTTTGAAACTCCTGCAGAGATAAGAGCCATGAGGATACTGGGTGGAGATGCCGTAGGCATGAGCACTGTGACAGAAGCCATAACAGCAGCTCACTGCGGCATAAAGGTTTTAGGGATATCGCTGATATCAAATATGGCAGCTGGAATTCTCGATAAACCAGTTACTACAGAAGAAGTGGACGAAGAGGGCAAGAAAGCCAAAGATAAGATGATGCGACTGCTCTCACATATTATAAGAGTTATATAGGAGGTGCAGAATGCACAGAGAAGACAAAGACCTAGCATTTATGCTGCAATACCATAATGTCGCCTGGTATGAAGATGGAAAGGTGAGGATACTGGACAGGAGGATATATCCATCTGAAAAGAAATTTGTTGTATGCAACAGTTACACTGAGGTCGCTAAAGCAATAACTGATATGGTCACTCAGAGTGGCGGACCCTTTATGGCTGCTGGAATGGGTATGGCATTGGCGGCTTATGAGGCTAAGAATTTATCTGATGATAAACAATGGGATTATCTTGAGAGGGCTGCAGAAGTGATTTCAACAGCCAGACCTACAACAGAGAAAAGGATGAGACTTATAACTGATGGCTGTCTGGGTGCTGCCAGAGCTGCAATGGATTCTGGAGAAAAAGTAGATGAAGCGATTTTTAAACATACTGTAAATGCAGCAAACAATAGATATAGTAGAATTGGCCTAGTTGCTGATAACCTGGTATCTATGTTTCCCGATAATGGGACTGTCATGACTCAGTGCTTCGGAGAAACAATCGTCGGAATGATGCTTAAAGTGGCAAGGCGAGAAGGAAAAGAAATCAAGTTATACTGTCCAGAGACTAGACCATATTTTCAAGGAGCAAGGCTTACTGCAAGCGTTGCAAAGGATATGGATTTTGATGTAACTGTCATAACGGATAATATGCCTGCATTTGTAATGCAGAACAAGGGTGTTGATGTATTTACGTCTGCTGCTGATGCCATATGCATGGATGGTTATGTTGTAAATAAGGTTGGAACATTTCAAATAGCCATAGTAGCTAAATATATGGGAATACCGTATTTTGTCACAGGTGTTCCAGATCTTGGTCACGAGACAATAGATACAGTGACAATAGAAGAAAGAGACCCAGATTTCGTACTACAAGCGATGGGTGTAAGGACTGCTATGCAGGGAGTAAAAGGCTATTATCCATCATTTGATGTAACTCCGCCTCATCTGGTAAGCGGCGTTGTAACTGACAGGGGTATTTTCTCTCCATATGATCTCCACAGATACTTCGGCGACGATAAAAAAGCTGAGCTGGTTCTTTAATTTGCATAAATCATTAACTTAAAATTTCAGTTTTGCGACAACTTTATATAGACAACTGTTCATTCAAGATGATAATATAGTATGTATAGAACGGGAAAAGGTTTTCCGAATATTTGGAGGTGTATGTAATGCAATTGAAATTTGCAGAAAGAATGGATAATATTAAAGCTTCTGAAATCCGTGAACTATTAAAATTGACTCAAAGACCCGAAATCATATCATTTGCGGGGGGACTACCAGCGGCTGAGCTCTTTCCAACAAAAGAATTGATAGAAATCAGTAAGGAAGTCATTGAAAAACACGGTTCAAAAGCACTGCAATATGGACCGACAGAAGGATATCAACCACTTAGAGAAGTTATTGCTAAGAGAATGGAAAAAGTTGATGTACACATGTCACCAGAAGATGTACTCGTTACAAGTGGTTCTCAGCAGGGGCTAGACTTTGTAGCTAAGATTTTCATTAACCCTGGCGATTCAATAGTTGTGGAGAAGCCAAGTTATCTTGGAGCTATAAACGCATTTAAAGCTTACCAACCAAACTTCATCGACGTTGAGCTTGAAGACGATGGAATGAATATGGAAGAGCTTGAAGAGATACTTAAGAATGGCGAAAACATTAAATTTATATACGTAATACCAGATTTCCAAAACCCGACAGGAAAAACATGGTCTACAGAAAAGAGAATTAAACTTGTAGAACTTGCAAATAAATATGATGTAGTTATCGTTGAAGACAACCCCTATGGAGAACTTAGATTTGAAGGCGAAATGCTTCCTGCGATCAAGCATTACGACACTGAAGGAAGAGTTGTATTCTTTGGAACATTTTCAAAGATATTCTGTCCTGGTTTAAGACTCGGATGGGTAGCAGCTTCTCCTGAAATTCTAAACAAGTTTATTCTTGTTAAACAAGGAGCAGACCTTCAATCAAGTACTATTTCACAAATTGAGGTAGCAACTTATTTTGAGAACTACGATATCGAAAATCATATTGAAAAAATAAAAGAAACTTACCTTAGAAGAAGGAATCTTATGCTCAAAGTTATGGACGAAGAGTTCCCAGAAGGAGTTAAGTACACAAGACCTGAGGGTGGACTGTTCTCATGGGTTGAACTTCCAGAGCACATCAACACTAGAGAACTGGCTGTAAAAGCACTTGAGAAAAACGTTGCTTTTGTACCAGGTGGATCATTCTTTGCCAACAGTGACAATGAGCACTGCATGAGACTCAACTACTCAGCAATGAAAGATGAGCTTATCGTTGAAGGAATGAAGAAACTTGCAGAGGTAATAAACGAAGCTGTTAAATAAATTACAGACAAAAAAGTCGCGGACTAAATCAGACCGCGACTTTTTTTATATGTGAAGATTATTCTTCTACAGTAATACAAGATGTAGGACATGAATCTCTGGCATCCAGAGCAGTTTCATAGTTAGCAGGATCTATTGGGTCCTGAATGACTGTCGCCAAGCTTTCTGAATCCAACTTAAAAACCTCTGGGCAAATGCTTTCGCACAGTCCACATCCGATACATTCGTCTCTGTCTATACTGGCTTTCATGACCATCCCTCCATATATATAAAAAATAGTGTCTTCATCTTACAACTTTATTATATCACAGAAAATTGAAAATGAATATCTGAAGAAAGTATTAACTGAAGATTATTTGTTGCCAACAGTATTCTCCTATGGTATAATACTTCAGTGTTCCTTGCTCTGTCATATGGACAGAGCCGATAGTCCATAAGGAGGTGAAATACATGAGAAAATATGAAGCTATGGTAATCTTTTACCCAAACCTGGAAGAAGAAAAGAGAAACGCTCTCTTAGAAAGACTAAAAGGTATTATCGAAGCCAGTGGCAAGATAACAACAGCTGACGAATGGGGAATGAGAAAGCTTGCATATCTGATCGATGATTTGTCTGAGGGGTATTATGTACTGCTGAACTTTGAGTCAAACCCTGAAGTTGTTAAAGAATTCGACAGAATTGCAAAGATATCTGAAGGCATTATGAGGCACATGGTCGTTAGAGAGGAAGAATAACCTAAAGGACGGTGGCAGACTTGAATAATGTTTCATTGATAGGAAGACTTACAAGAGATCCTGAACTTAAATACATTCCAAATTCAGGGACACCGGTATCCACGTTCACGATCGCAGTTGATAAAGGTCTTTCAAGAGAGAAAAAACAAGAAATGGAATCAAGAAATCAGCCTACTGCTGATTTCATCAGAATAGTAGTATGGGGAAAGCAGGCTGAAAACTGTGCAAACTATCTGGTAAAGGGAAGGCTTGTTGGAATCCAGGGGAGGATACAGACTGGCAGTTACGACGACAAGGACGGCAAAAGAGTATTTACGACAGATGTAGTTGCAAACAACGTCGAATTTCTCGAATGGGGAGACAACACCAACAAAGGGTCTTCATCGTTTGACAATACCAGTCAGGATTACTCTGAACTAGATGGCTTCCACCCAACCGATAATGATGATATTCCATTCTAATTAAGGAGGGGAAAAGGATGCAAAGAAGGTTCAAACCAAGAAAAAGAGTATGCAGTTTTTGCGCTGACAAATCAACGCATATTGACTATAAAGATGTGAGTAAGCTAAAGAAATACGTTACTGAAAGGGGCAAAATTTTGCCAAGAAGGATTTCAGGAAACTGCTCAAAACATCAAAGAGAATTAACTATAGCGATAAAAAGAGCCAGACAAGTGGCGCTTTTACCTTACAGTGCTGACTAAGAGAGGGAAACCTCTCTTTTTTCATGGTTTTATAACACTTTTCTATTCTTCTAAGGTATAGTATAATCAATAGAAAGCACCAAAAATGAGGTGAAGCACTTGAATGATGACAATAAATGGATGTTACCAATAATTGAGGGAGCAGGGATGCTCGGAGCAATAGTTCTTTTAGGGCTTGCTGCCATATATTATTTTCCTATTCTATTATTGATAATTCCACTTGGATTTATAATATACGGAGTAAAACATGGACTTGTAAACATGTTGACTCTGCTTGCAATTGCAGGTATTATACTGGGACTTGTGTCGGATATGACTTCAACCATAGTAATAATAGCTATGTTTGGTCCGCTGTCTGCTGCAATGACAGTCAGCATTCGCAAGAGAAGAAGGCCTTTGGAGGTTCTAGCCACGGGCTCTATTGTGTTTTTTGTAAGTACACTTTTGACATTTGCCGTATTTGGAAATGCATCGGGTACAAGCGTAGTGAAAGAAGCTGAAGAGGCTTTTAAGAATGCCCTGTTTATGCAGCTGCAAATGCTGGAGGGTATGGGTCTTAGCAATCTGGAGCTGGATAATGCAAGAACGATGTTAGAAGATGCATATTCATATCTCATCTTAATACTTCCAGCGATACTGATGGTACTCTCGTTCTTCATAAGCTATGTAAACTACCTTTTATCTGTTAAACTTTTGAGAACTTTGGGGATAGGCGTTCTCCCAATGCCATGGTTGCATAAATTTACAGTGCCAAATAATTTTGGCCTTGGGATGTTGTTTGTCTTTGTAGGTCTTTTTATAGTGAAGAAAATGGATCCCTCATATTATGATGTAATATTTCTTAATATTATCGTAATTGTTGGGACAGTATTTGTCATTCAGGGTCTTGCGGTGATTGACTTTTTCCTTCTGAAGCTTAAAATTAAGAGCTTTGTAAGAGGAATACTGTTGATCGTTTTGTTGATATTATCGCCAATGCTGACCCTTGTTTCCATAATGGGAGGCGCGGATATCATTCTGGATTTCAGGAAACTCAGAAGGAGAAAATCCCAATAGGAGGATAAACATGAAGGACAAGCTTTATACATGGAAAGACGTCAGTATATATCTGGCTGTCATGGGACTGATGGTACTTATACTTGCAATGTTTCAGCCAATCGTAGCATTTGTGATGGCTCTGCTTGTAGGGTACTTGGTCTATTATACTTATAGAAAAATTGAAGAAAAAAACAGGGAGCTGGCTAAATATACAGAGGGTCTGTCTCATACGTTTGATTCAGCTGCAAAACATGCTATATTTAACATGCCGTTTCCTTTGGTGTTTATCGACGACATGGGAGTTGTCACATGGTATAACACTCCTTTCCTTGAGCTAATTGGCGGAGGAGACGTTCTGGATAGGTCAATAAGTGAACTTGTTCCCTCGTTCAACATGACTGAACTCTCTAAGAAAAAGGAAAATGAAGCGTTAAATATTACTTATCAGGACAAGTGTTTTATGGTCCTTCCCAACTTTATTAATGGCAAAGGCGTATTTTCAAAGGGAAACCTTTCTATGCTTTACTGGGTGGAGGATACAGATTATCAGGAACTGATACAAACGCATCGAGATGAAAAGACTATAATAGCTATTGTCAATGTCGACAATTACGACGATGTTAAAAGCTCTACACCTGAAACACACAGGCCGATACTGCTTGCTGAAATAGATAGAATGATAAGTTCGTACTTTGGGCAGCATAATGGGCTCGTTAGAAAATATGAAAACGACAAATACATGATTCTCATCAACCAGGCAGGTCTTGAAGAAGTCAAGAAAATGAGATTTGACCTTCTGGACCAAATACGCGATTTAAGTATGGGAAACACCATTCCAATAACGCTTAGTATCGGAGTTTGCCAGGCTGACAAGGACCTGATTGAATCATATAGAAATGCGAATGCCGCCATAGATATCGCACTAGGGCGTGGTGGAGACCAGGCTGTGGTCAATGAAGGTAGCTCCTTCGATTTTTATGGCGGTAAATCAAAAGCACTCGAAAAGAGAAATAAAGTTAAGGCAAGAGTTATAGGGGATGCTCTCAGGCAACTTATTGATCAGTCTGAGGTAGTATTTGTAATGGGACATAAAAATCCTGACATGGACTCTGTAGGATCTGCCATTGGTATAATGAGAGCTGTCGAAGACAGAGAGAAAAAAGCTTTCCTCGTACTTAACGGAGAAAATCCATCTATAAAAAACCTTATGGAAAGAATGAGATCCGAGGCACCTGCAATGGCTGAGAACGTCATTACTGGTGAGTCTGCAATGGACCTTATCGACGAAAAAGATCTGCTTATTCTTGTGGATAATCATAAGCCGACCCTTACAGAAGCGCCTGAACTTTTGGAGATGACCAATAATGTGGTCGTAATTGACCACCACAGAAGAGGAGCAGAATTTATAAAGGATCCAGTCCTTATATATCTTGAACCATATGCGTCATCTGCATCTGAACTGGTAACAGAGGTTCTCACATATATGAGCGATGAAGTGAATCTGACTAAATTTGAAGCTGAGGCACTTCTTGCAGGAATAATGGTAGATACCAAAAACTTTAGTTTCCAGACAGGAGTAAGGACATTTGAAGCAGCCTCAGTACTAAAGAGAGCTGGAGCAGATACTACAGTAGTAAAACAATTGTTTAGAGACGATTTTAGCACCTTTATCGGTAAAGCAGAAGTAATACAGTCTGCTCAGATAATATTTGATAAGATTGCAGTAGGAAGACTTGAACATACTGAAGAGAATTCGATACTCGTTGCAGCCCAGGCTGCAAATGAATTGTTAAACATCAATAATGTGGAAGCCTCGTTTGTGTTAAGCAAGCTGGAAGGGCTAATACATATATCAGGAAGATCTCTTGGTAATATTAGTGTACAGCTGATACTTGAAAAGCTCGGCGGCGGAGGTCATCTGACCAGTGCTGGAGCACAGATTGAGAAAGTATCAATTGATGAGGCAGAGAAACTTTTGATCGACACTATCAGTAAATTTTTAGAGGAAGGTGAAAGGAAATGAAAGTGATACTACTTAAGGACGTCAAGGGACTTGGAAAAGAAGGCGACCTGGTTAACTCTAAAGATGGATATGCCAGAAACTATCTTCTGCCAAGAAATATTGCAATAGAGGCGACACCAGAGAACATGAAAAAATGGGAAGAAACAAAGAAAAATGAAGCTGCCCAAAGAGCAAAAGAGCTTGCAGAAGCAAAGGCTTTAAAAGAAAAACTAGAAGCTCTTACTGTACTGGTAAAAGCAAAAGGCGGAAGTGCTGGAAGGCTGTTTGGATCAATCACATCCCAGGACATAGCGCAGGCGTTAAAGGAGCAGTTTTCGATTGAAATTGATAAGAGAAAAATTGAGATGAAAGACAACCTTAAGAACACTGGGATTGCTGAAATTGATATCAGGCTTTACCCAGAGGTGTCTGCAAAGGTTAAAGTGAACGTCACTATAGATTAGAGGTGATTATCTTGGATGCTGGTTTAGGCAGAATACCTCCACATAGCATAGAGGCAGAGCAGTCAGTGCTTGGAGCTATGTTATTAAATAAAGAAGCTATAAATACAGCGCTAGAAGTTATCAGGCCTGAAGACTTTTATAAAGAGGCCAATCAGGAAATATACGAAGCTATGCTCGTGCTCAACAACAGAAATGAGCCTGTAGATTTGATAACTTTAAGTGAAGAGTTAAAAAGAAGAGGCTCTCTGGATGCAATAGGGGGCATTGCTTATCTTGCGGATTTATCTGGAGGAATAGCAACTACAGCAAACACCAAGTATTACTGTAATATTGTAGAAGAGAAGTCAACACTTAGAAAGCTCATTAAATCCAGCGATGAGATAATGGGGCTTGCCTACGAAAACTCTGAAGAAGTTAATGCCATAATTGAAAAAGCAGAGAAAAACATATTCGACATAACACAGGGAGCTCATAAAAAAGGAATAATACCCATTAGCGAAGTGCTTCTTTCAAGCTTTGCACAGATTGAGGAAAGAGCGGCTCATAAGGGTGGCCTTACAGGACTTACTACGGGCTTTGGAGATTTGGACAGAAAGCTTTCGGGGCTTCAAAAATCTGACCTCGTGCTTCTTGCAGCCAGGCCTTCCATGGGAAAGACAGCTCTTGGCGTAAATATAGCGACCAATGCATCTCTTAGAGGAAACGGCAAAATTGCAATATTTTCACTGGAGATGTCAAAGGAACAACTGGTTCAGAGAATAATCAGCTCTACATCGCACGTAGATTTGCAGAAAATAATAAGTGGAGATCTTTCAGACGATGAGTGGATACAGGTAGTAAATGCGATGGGACCATTGTCTAAAATGGATATATATATAGATGATACCGCAGCAATATCTATGGTTGAGATGAAGGCGAAATGCAGAAGGCTCAAGGTTGAGAAAGGGCTTGACCTTATAGTAGTAGACTATTTGCAGTTGATGCAGATAGACGGAAGAGTCGAGAGCAGACAGCAGGAGATATCTGCGATTTCCAGAGGCCTAAAGGGATTGGCTAAGGAAATGGAGTGTCCTGTACTGGCGCTTTCACAGCTATCCAGGGCTCCTGAGCTAAGAAGTGACCATAGACCTATACTCTCAGACTTGAGGGAATCTGGAGCAATAGAGCAAGATGCTGACGTAGTAATGTTTCTGTATAGAGACGAATACTACGACAAGGAGTCCGAAAAGAAAAATATTGGCGAAATAATAATCGCCAAGCACAGGAACGGACCTACCGGAAGTGTAGAACTGGTATTCAAGCAGGAGTTTACGAAATTCCTGAACATTGAGAGGTATATAGATACTGACTAATTATAACGAAAATATATTTTAACACTTTGGGTATCGGATATTTCTGATACCCTTTTAAGGAGGACTTGCATTGGGATTTGTAGGCAACGGGCTTATCTTCGAGCATCTGAACATGAGAGATGCGTATGACATGAGATCGTGGGGAACTCACGACACGATTTTGCTTTCAGATTACAATTTTCCATATATTAATGACGAAGAGATTAAGCAATGGTTTAGGTTTAAGACCTTTAACATTAGAAACAGATACTTTTCTGTAAGAGACCAAGAGGACAGATTGGTTGGTTATATTGGCATAAAAGATAGAAACTTCTTTAAAAAGTCTTCTTTTCTTGGAATTGTTTTTGACCCGGATAATATCAACAAAGGTCTGGGTACAAAAGCACTGGAGGCTTTTCTAACGTATTACTTTAATGAGATGAATATGAAAGTGATGTATCTGGAAGTCGCTGAGTTTAACGAAAGAGCTATATCTGTATACAGAAAGCTGGGTTTTAGAGCGACTGCATATTATCTTGACATGTTTGCTGACCAATCTGTGGATACATCTAATCCAGAGTTTATCAGCAACAAATCATTCTTTGTAATTGATGGTGAAAAGATATATAATTATACCTACGAAATGAGACTGACTAAAGAGACTTTTTTAGCTAGAGATAAGGAGCTGAATCAGACTGATGGCATTTAACCTTGAGACAACCGATATGGATTTGGGCAATACGCCTATTGAAAATATTTTCATAAATGACTATATGCCCATGGCCAACGGAACTTATGTCAAGGTCTATTTGCTGGGCTATAAATACGCATTTGACAAAGATGCAAAGATTGAACTTACTAATCAGACAATATCTAAGCATCTGGACATCCCATTGGAAGACGTATTAAGAGCCTGGGATTTCTGGGAATCTAAAGGAATAATTAAGAAAATGGGAACTAACGACATAAATTACGACGTCGAGTTTCTAAATTTGAAACAGCTTTTCATACGAAATAATATAATGCCAAAAACTGAGACGGCAACTACTGCAAAAGAAAATACATCCTGGTCTGATGACCTAGTAAGCGCTTTGAGAAACCCCGTAATAAATGAGATGTTTAACCGTATAGATGAAACGGTCAGAAGACAAACACAGCCTACCGAAAAGAAGAGGATACTTTCGTGGTTCTACGACTATAATATGGATCCAGATGTAATTGAAAAAGCTTTTCAGTATGGATACGATGTTAGAAATAAGAAGAGTATAAACTACGTAGAGGGCATAGTAAGAAACTGGTATGATATGGGGCTAACCACCATGGATGCAGTAATAGAACAGTTATCAAAAGAAGACCTTAAATATCACAGGTATTTAAAAGTGATGAAGGCCGTTGGACTTTCTCATAAGGGAATCAATGATGGAGATATGAAACTTATTACCAAGTGGTTTGACGAGTACGATTTTTCTATGGAACTAGTGCTAAAAGGCTGTGAAGCATCAAGCAAAATTCAGTTTCCTACAATAAATTATATTGATGGCGTAATGAGAGATTGGCATAAAAAAGGAATAAAGACTGTGGAAGATATAGAAATACTTGATAAGCCTGCCGAAAAGAAATCACAGAGGACTGAATATAAGCCAAAGAGCAGAATCTCATACAAGACAAAATTCCACAATTTTGAACAAAGGTCGAGCAAGTATTCAGCATCTGAACTGGAGGAACTGGCCAGAAAGAAACGTGAAGCACATAGGGTGAAGGGAATGGGTGAAGCTGATGAATAGCAGAACAATAGCTGACATTCAGCTGATTTATGAGAGAAAACGCGATAGAAGTGAAAGAGAGCTTCTAAGGCGAAAAAACGAAGTCTATGAAAAGATACCAAAGATTAGAGAGATTGATGACAAAATTAGGGGTATCGGGCTAAAAATGGCGAGAGAAGTTCTTTCAAAGCCCGAAAATGGTGATGAAATAGCAATTAAAGCCAAAGGAGAGATAGAGGCTCTTAAAATGGAGAAAGCATTCCTGCTTACTGAAGGCAATATAAATGCTGATTACCTTGAGAGACAGTACGAATGCAGCATATGCAACGACACAGGATATCTTGAAGATGGAAAGAGATGCAGATGTCTTAAGCAGGAAATGGCAAATCGCGCATATAAAATGTCCAATCTGGGGCGTGTTTTGGAAAAAGAGAACTTTTCAAAATTTAATATAAATCTTTTTTCCGAAGAATCTTTTGAAGGGGAAAAACTAACGCCTCGTGAAAATATGGCTGATATTGCAGGTTATGCAGAAGGCTTTATCAGTAACTTTGACATAGATAACGGTGAAAATCTTTTATTCTACGGAACTACAGGTCTTGGCAAGACTTTTCTTTGCAACTGTATTGCAAAGGCATTGCTAGATAATAATAAAACCGTAGTATATCAAACTGCGTTTACAATCCTTGATATTCTGGAAAGAAGAAGATTCCGCAGGGATGAAAGTGAAGTGACAGATTATGAGTATTCTATGTTATTTGAATCAGATTTGCTGATAATCGACGACTTGGGCACAGAAGTTTCGAACTCCTTTACAAATGCAGAAATATTTAATATCGTAAATACTCGACTTTTATCTGGTAAGAAGACGATAATTTCGACGAATCTTACTCCTAATGAAATATCTGAAATCTATACAGACAGAATATTTTCAAGAATATTTGATAAATTCATTCCTCTGAAGTTCTATGGGAAGGACATCAGATGGGAACATTCTATTGAGAGGGGATTATAGATGTCAAGAAAGTCAATAGGTATTCAGGATTATATTGTCAAAGTTCTAAATGGCATGGCGCTGGGTTTGTTTTCATCGCTACTTATAGGGTTGATCATCAAGCAGATAGGGACTTATGCTGGATTTGATGCATTGGTTAGCTTTGGGAATGTGGCGCAAAGACTAATGGGGCCAGCTATAGGCGTTGGAGTAGCTTACAGTGTTGGGGCACCTCCGCTTGGAATCTTTGCAGCAGCAGCAGCAGGAGCAATAGGAGCAGGAAGTATTGTATTTGATGGAACTACAGCTATCATAATTACAGGCGAACCAGTCGGTGCGTTTGTGGCAGCACTTTGCGGTGCCGAAATATCTAAGGTTGTATCTGGAAGGACTAAATTCGACATTATTCTAGTACCGATGGTTACAATTCTAGTCGGAGGTTTTGTGGGCAGTTACATTAGTCCATATATAGCTGCATTTATGAATGGAGTTGGAGCTATAATTAATAGGGCAACTGAGATGCATCCAATACCTATGGGAGTAATAGTGTCTGTTGTTATGGGAATTGTGCTTACACTTCCAATAAGTTCGGCAGCACTCGCAATATCTTTGAATTTATCAGGGCTAGCCGCAGGCGCTGCAACCGTTGGCTGTGCTGCAAACATGATTGGATTTGCGGTTGCTTCATATCGAGAGAACGGTATGGGAGGTTTTGTGGCACAGGGACTTGGAACTTCAATGCTGCAAATACCAAATATAGTTAAGAATCCATTTATTTGGTTACCAGCGATAATTGCATCTGCGATTCTAGGGCCAGTATCAACATTTCTTTTGCAAATGGAGAGTAATTCTTTAGGAGCTGGAATGGGGACCAGTGGACTTGTAGGACAATTTGCGATGATTGAAACTATGGGTGCAACACCATACGTATTTTTACTCATTGCTATGATGCATTTTGTTTTTCCAGGGATAATATCTTTTTCTGTTTCTGAATGGATGAGAAGAAAAGGTTTTATAAGACACGGAGATATGAGATTATAGGGGTGATAAACAATGAAAAAGCCAATAGGAGTTCTTGATTCTGGCATCGGAGGCTTGACTGTCGCAGCTTCGATACAAAAACTTATGCCTTACGAAGACATAGTTTACATCGGAGACAGTAAAAATGTCCCCTATGGCAACAGATCTCAGGAAGAGATTTTTGACCTTACTATGGGAATGTTTGATTTCCTACAAAAGAGAGACGTAAAGATGGTTGCCATAGCGTGTAATACAATATCAACCATAAGTCATTTCTTTGACGAAAAGTTTGAATTTCCAATAATTGATATAGTTACGCCAACAGTTTCACACATAGAAAGAATGGGTGCAAAGAGAATTGCTATTTTTGCAACAGAATTTACTATAAAGACTGGTGCATATGAAAGGCTATTAAGAGATAAAAACCCTGATATAGAAGTATTTAATGAAAGTAGCAAGACACTGGCAACTCTGATAGACAATGGAGATTTTGACAGCAATGAAACCTATGATACTGTAAAAAGACATTTAGACAGCATAAAGGATATGGGTGAAATATACAATCTAATACTAGCATGTACTCACTATCCAATAGTTGAAGATGTGTTTTTAGATATTGACCCGTCTTTAAACTACATAAATCCAGGATTCCAGCAAGCAAAAGAGATAAGGGCAATGCTTAATGGGACAGACTCTTTAAATAGAAGTGGAAATGGCAGTGTAAAAATCTATACGACAGGTGATACCAGCACATATGAGAAAACGGTAAATAGATTGGGAATGAAGAGAATTGATAATATCAGCTCTGTCAACCTGGAAGTATATGCTAAGACGAGCTATTGACATAACAGCATGATGTGCTATAATTGACTTTAATTAAATATTGCAAAGAAGGGAAATAGTAAACAGTAATACCTTTAAGAGAGTCGGTGTATGGTGCAAACCGATAGGATTAGCTGTCGAATCCAACCCTGAGCAATAATGATTCGAGTGGGCCGAAATATCGGTCAACTAGGGTGGCAACGCGGGAATTATCCCGTCCCTAACATTTTGGGGACGGGAATTTTATTTTTTTAGGAGGGATGACATGTTAGATATTAAGCGCATAAGGATGAATACAGAAGACGTAAAAAAAGCATTGGCAAAAAGACACGGCGATTACCCCATCGAAAAACTAATAAAGCTCGATGAGGAAAGGAGAGCAGTTCTTGTTAAGGCTGAGGATATGAAAGCCGAGCAGAACAAAGTCTCAAAAGACATACCCAGGCTTAAAAAAGAAGGAAAGGATGTATCTGATATATTTGAAAGAATGAAAGAGTTATCAGATGAAATCGGAGTTCTGGATAACAAAGTCAGGGACATAGATGACGAGATTAAGAATTTACTTCTTCAGATACCAAATACACCACACGAAACAGTCGTTGAAGGTTTAACTGATGAAGACAATGTTGAAATGAGAAAATGGGGAGAACCAAGAGAGTTTGACTTCGAGCCAAAAGCACATTGGGACATAGGTACAGATTTGCGTGTACTTGATTTTGACAGAGCTGTGAAGATATCTGGTACTCGATTTAGTATCTTTAGGGGAAAGGGAGCCAGGTTGGAAAGGGCGATTATTAACTTTATGCTGGATCTTCATACAAATGACCACGGATATGTTGAAATGGCTACTCCTTACATGGTCAACAGGGATAGTATGATAGGAACAGGACAGCTTCCAAAGTTTGAAGAAGACATGTTTCACGTGCCCGCAAAGGACTTTTTCCTGGTTCCAACTGCAGAGGTTCCTCTGACAAATTTACTGAGGGATGAAATAGTTAAAGAAGAAGAGCTGCCTGTATACTATACAGCTTATACGCCTTGCTTTAGAGCAGAAGCTGGATCAGCTGGCAGAGACACCAGAGGGCTTATAAGAAATCATCAGTTTGACAAAGTTGAACTGGTTAAGTTTGCTCATCCAGAAACTTCGTATGAAGAGCTTGAAAAGCTGACATCTAATGCTGAGGAAGTGCTAAAATTACTAAAAATCCCCTATAGGGTAGTGATGCTCAGTACAGGAGATCTTGGATTCTCATCTGCAAAGACTTACGATATAGAGGTATGGATGCCAAGTTACGGAAGGTATGTTGAAATTTCAAGTTGTAGTAACTTTGAAGATTTCCAGGCGAGAAGAGCGAATTTGAGGTTCAGAAATGAAAAGACTGGGAAAGTCGAATATCTCCATACGCTAAATGGATCAGGACTTGCTGTAGGCAGAACTTTTGCGGCAATTTTGGAAAACTATCAGGAGAAGGATGGAACTGTCACAATACCGGAAGCGTTGAGAAAATACATGGGAAACACTGAAAAACTAGATTAAAAGAGCCCTAAAATGGCGAAATTATCAAATATTTGCGCAATTCAAGAAATTTAAAGTGGAATAAAGTGGGTTATTGAGTTATAATAGAAACATGATATAGTCCGTTAAAGGATTAGTTCAAAATCTGCATTAAATCTAAAGGGGGATTAAGATGAACAAAAAGTTTTTATCGTTAATGATGATCTTCGTACTTACAGCTTCATTGTTGATTGGTTGTACACCTAAGGCTCCAGAAGCTCCACCAGTACAAGAGCCGGGTGAAACACCAGCAGAAACTCCAGCCGAAACTCCAGCACCACCAGCTCAAAACGTATTTATTTCAGTTGCAACTGGCGGAACAGGCGGAACTTATTATCCACTTGGCGGAGCTATGGCAAAGATATTCAATGAGAATATCCCAGGAGTAACAGCTAACGCTCAGTCAACAGGAGCATCCGTTGAGAACGTAAACCTCGTATCAGACGGAGAGGCAGAAGTAGGATTTGTTCAAAATGACGTCACCTATTATGCCTGGACTGGAACAGAGAGCTTCGAAGGAAAAGACAAAGTTACTAACATCAGAGGAATGGCAATGCTTTATCCTGAAGTTACTCAAGTTATAGCAACTGCAGAATCAGGAATTAAGAACATTGCAGATCTAAAAGGAAAGAAAGTAGCAGTAGGAGCACCTGGATCAGGTACAGAAGTTAACGCAAGACAAATGCTTGCAGAATACGGTTTAACTTACAGTGACCTTGCAAAAGCTGACTACCTATCATTTAACGAAGCAGCTGATCAATTGAAGAACAAACAAGTTGACGCAGCATTCGTAACAGGAGCTATTCCAACATCAGCAGTTACAGAAGTTACTCAGACCGCTGACATAGTAGTTGTAGAAATTGACTCCGACAAGATTGCAGCTCTTAATGAGCAGTATCCATTCTACGCTGAAGTGGTAATACCTGCAGGAAGCTATAGAGGCCAAGACCATGATGTAATAGCTGCAGCAGTTATGGCAATGCTTATAGTACCTGAAGATCTTAGTGATGATTTGGTTTACCAAATGACTAAGAGCATTTTCGAACAAAGACAGGTTATTATCGATACTCACGCAAAAGGAAATGACATTCAGTTAGAAACAGCACTGCTTGGAATGCCAATTGACGTTCACCCAGGCGCTCAAAAATACTATGATGAGATGGGAATAAAATAAAAAGTGCACAATAGGATCTTTAAGAAAGGTACTGGTGGCTCCAGTACCTTTCCACAATTCTTCAAAATTATTGCTGCAGTCGCAATCATAGCATTTACGTTATCTAATATTTATAAAATTGACACTCTTTTTGTCTCCGACATGAGGACATCGGAATACGTAAAAGCATGGAGAGCTAAAGAGGGATCTGAATTTACAATTAAATATACACACTCAGTTGAACTGACACCTGTTTGGGAGGTATATGAAATTAGAGAGGGGAAAATCATCCTAAAGGAAACCGTATTCCAGTCATTTGGTGCAGGGCTTCCTTCTACGTCGCCATATGAATTCGATATTGTCGACGATGGATTTAGATTAAGCGACATAAACCTTGAAATGACCGATTTAATATACAGAGTTGGAAAAGTTAGAGCCAACCATCAGATAATTATTGGAGGAAATGAGTATCCTTTTTTGGATTTTGCAAAACCTGAAGAAGGACTTAAATTTGAAACTAAACAGATGTCTTACTTTGAATTTATCACTAAGGAGGGTTTTAAATGACAGAAAAAGACTTAAAAGTCGATGATGACAAAGAAACCCTGGTGGACAAAGAAGGTCTTGATGTTGATCAGTTGATGGAGGAGTTTGATAAAGACACCTCAAAGCTGAGAAAATTGGGCGGTCCAGTGGGCTTGTTTGTTACTGTCCTAGCTATTGCAATGTCATTATTTCATTTATACACTGCGGGCTTTGGAACTTTACTTTCTTTTAAACAAAGGTCTCTACATATAATATTTGCCTTTGTAATTGGCTTTTTACTTTTCCCAGCAACTAAGAAATCGGATAAAAACAAAGCTTCAATATTGGATTTTGTGTTTGCAGGACTAGTGCTCGTAGTATTTGGGTATATTTTCTTCTTTACTGAGACAGTAATGTTAAAAGGTGGGAAAGCTGAAACTCTAGATCTTATTCTGGGAGGTCTCGCGATACTTCTTACGCTTGAAGTAACGAGGAGAGTTGTTGGGCCAGAGCTTCCTATAGTAGCCATACTATTTTTGGCCTATGCAGCTTTTGGACCAAATATGCCAGGGCTTCTTGCACATAGAGGTTTTTCATACTCCAGAATTATTGCACACATGTACATGAGTCTTGAAGGGATAATGGGTATACCGCTCGGTGTATCGGCAACCTTTGTATTTATGTTCATATTATTTGGGTCGATACTGGATAAGACCGGTGTTGGAAAGTTCTTTATCGACCTTGCATTTGGACTTACAGGCCATTTGAAGAGTGGTCCTGCAATGACAGCAGTTGTTGCCAGTGGATTTATGGGATCTATCTCAGGAAGCTCTGTAGCCAATACAGTTACTACTGGAGCATTTACAATTCCACTTATGAAGAAGACGGGATACAAACCGTATTTTGCAGGTGCAGTCGAAGCTGCTGCTTCAACAGGCGGTCAGATAATGCCTCCTGTTATGGGAGCTGCTGCATTTATTATGGCTGAATTTACAAGTATACCTTATGTTCATATTATAATTGCGGCTGCTATACCAGCAATTCTTTATTACTTTGCAGTTGGAATAATGGTTCACCTTGAAGCTTCAAAATTGGGACTTAAAGGGCTACCACGTGAACAGCTTCCAAAAGTAGGAAACTTAATGTTGAAAAAAGGATACCTTTTAGTACCGTTGGTAGTTATAGTATACTATTTAATCGCAGGGAACACTCCGACTCTGGCAGCCTTCAAAGCGATCATTATCAGTATTGTGATTGCAATAATTGCGGCTATTATAAAAAGAGATGGCTCATTTACATGGAGAGACTTTTTAGGAGCACTTGAAGCCGGAGCAAAAGGCGCAGTAGGCGTAGCATGTGCCTGTGCTGCAGCAGGAATGATAGTTGGAGTAGTAACTCTTACAGGCTTAGGTTTAAGAATAGCTGAAGTAATTGTAACACTTGCACAAGGCAAGCTTTTACTTACACTGTTCTTCACTATGATAGCTTCTATTATCCTTGGCATGGGACTTCCAACTACAGCGAAATACATCGTTCTTGCAACAATGGCTGTACCTGCTCTAATCAAACTTGAAGTAAACTTGATGGCTGCTCACTTGTTTATACTATACTTTGGAGTTGTCGCTGACATAACGCCACCGGTCGCACTAGCTGCTTATGCAGGCGCCGGTATAGCAGGCGCCAACTCAATGAAAACAGGATTCCAGGCGGTCAAGCTCGCTCTCGCTGCGTTTATAGTGCCGTATATATTTGCGGTAGATCCGGCACTAATAATGGTTAAGAGTGTAGGGGAAGGTGGAGTTGTTGAATTTCTACCACTGTTAAATGCACTTCCTGTAGCAATAACGGCAATAATTGGAATATTATGTCTGGCAGCTGCAGTCGAAGGGTATTTGGTCAAAAAGACAAATATCGTCGAAAGAGTACTATTGGCAGTTGCCGCACTAATGCTTTTGAAACCAGGTCTTCCATCTGACGCATTTGGAATTGCAGTTCTTGGAGGAACATACCTACTTCAAAAGACATCAATGAAAAAAGCACAACAAGTATAACTTATAAATAAAATCCACATTCTTAACAGGATGTGGATTTTTGTTGCCTAAATACCATCAGGGGGTATAAGTGATGTAGTAAAAAATAGAGAGGATGAATGAATTGGAACTATATCTTGAAAAGAGAACGAACAAGAGCTTTGCTGCGGCATTTAGTGCATTAGAAGAGGCTTTGAAAGAAAGGCAGTTTGGCGTGCTTTGGCACTTAAACTTCAAAGATAAGTTTGCAGAAAAGGGGATTGAGTACGGAAAAGATCATATGATTCTTGAAGTCTGCAACCCAAAGATTGCTGTGCAAATACTAAATTCTAAACCTGATATGGCATATTTTCTCCCATGTAAAATGATGATAAGGGACGATGGGGACTCTGTAGTAATTGGAATGATAAAGCCGGTATCACTTGTAGATATAATGGTCTACGATGACATCAAAGATGCTGCGCAAATGGTAGAGAATGTTCTGTGGGAAGCAATAGAGGCCGCTGTCTAGGCCTCGTTTTCTTTGGATTTAATTGACAAAAGAGTTTAAAAATAATATAATAAATTCTGTGACTTGCACCCGTAGCTCAGAAGGATAGAGCAGTGCCCTCCTAAGGCATGTGCGGGGGTTCGACTCCTCTCGGGTGCACCATTTTTTTAAGGTGATTAAAATGGATGAGTTTTACATGAAAAAAGCGATTGAAATAGCCGACACAAGCACCTACGAGGTTCCCGTAGGTGCTATTATTGTTAGAAATGGAGAAATAATCGGAAGAGGCTGGAATAGCAGGGAAACCGATAAAGATCCAACAGCTCATGCAGAAATAATGGCTATAAAAGAAGCTGCTAAAATTTTGGGTGGTTGGAGGCTTATTGGCTGCACTATGTATGTAACGCTGGAGCCATGCGCCATGTGTGCAGGAGCAATAGTAAATGCCCGTATCCCAAGACTGGTCATAGGAGCATCAGATCCGAGGTTTGGATGCTGTGGTTCGTTGATGGATCTTGTTAGGAATCCCAGTTTTAATCACCAGGTTGAATTAACTACTGGAGTTCTTGAAGATGAGTGTTCAGCTTTATTATCTAATTTTTTTAAGAGAATCCGTGAATCAGATAAAAATAATGTATAATGAAAATATAATCTAAATTGGAGGGATTTGAATGAGGTACATCGATTTAAGAAGTGATACCGTAACAATGCCTACAGAGAAGATGAGAAAAGTGATGGCAGAAGCACCAGTGGGAGATGACGTCTATGGCGACGACCCTACAATGAATAGACTGGAAGAACTGGCGGCAAAGATGGCAGGCAAAGAAGCTGCTATGTTCGTACCTTCAGGTACCATGGGAAACCAAGTGTCGATAATGACTCACACCTCTTATGGTGATGAAATAATTGTAGGTGCAAATTCTCACATCGTAGTGCACGAAGTTGGTGCAGCAGCAAGATTATCAGGAGTTAGTTATGCCATTGTAGATAATCCAGACGACAGAATATATGCTGAAGACGTACTAAGAAAGATTAGGACAGATGATATCCATCATCCTACAACAAGCTTATTGTGCCTGGAAAATGCTCTTGCAAATGGTACTGTGGTACAACTGGATATACTTAAGGGTGCATATGAAGTAGCAAAATCAAAAGGCTTATCCGTGCATATGGATGGAGCAAGGTTGTTTAATGCAGCAGTTGCACTGGGAGTAGATGCATCTGAGATAACAAAATATACAGATTCAGTAATGTTCTGCCTGTCGAAGGGACTCTGTGCTCCAGTAGGGTCAATTGTTGCAGGTTCAAAAGACTTCATTAATAGAGCGAGAAAGAACAGAAAACTTCTTGGCGGTGGAATGAGACAGGCAGGAGTTCTTGCAGCAGCAGGGATAGTAGCTCTTGAAGACATGTCTAAGAGACTTCCTGAAGATCACGATAATGCTTTGTATATGGCAGAAAGACTGAAAGAGATGCCTGAAATTTCATTTGATCCTGAGAGCGTTCAAATAAATATGGTGTATTTTGACATCGTCAAGGAAGGCTTTGACGCTTCAGATTTTGAAGAGTATTTGTTAGAAAATGGAGTTAAAATTAATAACGACTGGCCTTTAGAATTTAGATTTGTTGCTCACAATGATATATCAATAGAAGATATAGATAAAGTAATTGAACTTATGAAGGAGTATTTTGCAAGGGGCTAAGAACTTAATAGCTAATTGCAAAGTAGCCTAAATCCGTGTATAATATCCCTTGTACGGATTTGGAGAAGTACCCAAGTGGCTGAAGGGTCCGCTCTCGAAAAGCGGTAGGTCGTTAACGCGGCGCGGGAGTTCAAATCTCCCCTTCTCCGCCAAATAAAAAAGTCATGTATGATAATTTCAACTCATACATGACTTCTTTTTATATACTTTGCTTATAAGTTGGATTTAGTCTCAATTCTCTTGTGTAAGAACGCTCATTGGGTCAATGTACTCACCATCAATAATCAGGCTAAAGTGTAGATGAGGGCCTGTTGCTTCACCTGTCTCACCAACATAGCCGATAACATCGCCTTGTTGGACGACATCGCCCTCAGCAAGATCTTCTGCAAATCCAAATAATATCGAGTACAACGTCTGAATATCGTTGCCGTGATCTAAAACGACATAATATCCATCTATATCATTTTCATCCATTTCAATAATAGTACCTGTGTTAGCTGCTAATACAGGAGTTTCGTTTGGCGCGGGTATGTCAATACCATTATGGAATTTCATAATCTTTTCAACCGGATGCATGCGAGTGCCATATGCGGAGGAAATACGATTATACCCCGTTACAGGCCATATGTACTCCACGCCGATATTACTATCATTTAGTATATTTGATTCCTCCGTGATATTCGAATCCTGAATAGCATCATCCAGTTTAAGTTCGTTAATGATATTTATAGAATATTCGCTATCGGTATCCTCTGCTGTTACATTCATGAATGATGCCATTGCGATTCCTGTAATACATAATGTAGCCGCGATAGCAATTGAAACAATAATAATTCGTTTTGAGGTATTTTTTACGTTCATCATATGTGCTAGTCTCCTTTCAATTCCTCTTTTTGATTCTGCAAGTGTAGCGTACATGCCAGTATGTTGATTTACAACCCTGTACAGGACATTAAGGATTGTTTCACCATAAAATTTACGTTCTTCCATGCTCATATCAGATACTACCTGCTCATCACATGAAAGCTCGCAGAAAGAGTCAATGTTTTTTGTCAGTCTGTATGCTACTGGATTAAACCAATGGATTGCGTTTACCATAAGCGCCAGAGATTTTACCCATAAATCACGTCGCTTGAAATGAGTAAGCTCATGTTTGAGAATAACGTTAAGTTCTCTTTCGCTTATTTCGACTTCGGGCAGTATTAAAAAGGTTTTGAACATGCCAGTAAGCATGGGTGTTTTAATGATATTGTTTGACAATATCCGAAGATTGCCGTTTATACCCATTTCAGTCATCGAATTTTCAAGTGCCAAAAGTGTTAGCCTATCATCAATTTCCAAACTTGTACGAATGATTTTCCGTTTGAACCTGACAAATCGGATGCCATAGAAAAGTGTGAACACTAAAACCCCAGCAAGCCATATAAGTGGTAAAAATGATAAAAATGTTTTGAATATAAAAGTAGTTGTTGTAGGTGCGGTGGGTGATACAGTAGCAAGGTCTATTTGCGGTAATGCCTGTCCAATTTCAAGTGGTAATTTATCCGTTTGTTGTACTGCTATCATATCATTAAGGATGACGGGCACATTTGGAAGTCCCTGATTCGTCGTACTTAGCATATTCGAAAGAAGATTACCGCCAACAATTCCAACAGGAACAAGCATAAACAATACCACTAATGTATACATACGATAATGCCATGTTGCTGTTAGTGTTTTTATCGTTAAAGGACGCAAGAGTGCTAAGCACAAAACAAGAAAGATACCCGTTGCAGACATCAAAAGTACGGCGATAAATGCTGCGTTCATTCTTCCGCCTCCTTTTGTGAAAACCATTGTCTCAGTTCGGCTATTTCCTCTGCAGTCAAGTCGTTGCCCTCGTATAAGGCTGTGATAAAACTCTTTACAGAACCGTCGTGTACAGATTCAAGAAAAGTTCGAGTTTCAAACTGTTTGTATTCGCTCTCAGTAATCAGTGGTATGTACTCATTTGACCGCCCATGCCGTACAGAGGTCAAAATACCTTTTTCTATTAATCGGGCGAGAAATGTTAAAACCGTGTTTGGTTTCCACTCTTTATTAATCGTTTTTAAGTCCTCAAGTAATTTAGCAGAGGAAACCGATTGTCCTGCTGCCCATACAAGCTGCATAACTTCTCGTTCAGCGTCCGACATCTTTTGAAGTTTACTCATAAAAGTCACCTCCATTCAATATACTACACCGTGTAGATAATAACATTCTACACGGTGTAGGGATATATGTCAATAGAACTTTCTAAATTAATAAATGCTTCTTATTTCAACTTAATAGCTTAAACCGAAATAAGAAGCATCTATATTCATTTTTATTTCAGTTTAAGATGCTACCATGAAATAACACTAAACAACTTAATGCGACCATAAGACCCAGATCATTATATATCCTACAGTTACTGCAATTAAGGTAAATGGAACACCTATTTTCATAAACTCGGATGCTTTAACTTCATACCCATCCTTACGCAGTATGCCTAGCGCTGTGATATTTGCCGATGCGCCAATAGGAGTTAAATTTCCACCTAGAGTAGCCCCAGTCAACAAACCAAAATATAAGATGTAGGGCTCAATATTTAATATGCTGGATATACCTGCAACAACAGGCAACATAGTTGCGACATAAGGTATATTATCTATAAAGGCTGAGAACAGTACAGAAGCCCAGACAAGCAGAGTGTAGACGATAAAAATATTGTCATTGCTTAAATTTACAAATAGTTTGCTCAAATCTTCTATAACGCCTGCTTCAGTTATCCCACCAACTACTAAAAACAATCCAATTAGCAAAATTATTGTAAAATGATCTATATCCTTTAAGTATTTAAATGTTTGGGTAAGGTTTTTAGACTCTAAAATATCTCTAATAATACCAACCCCAAATAAGATGATGCATATAATACCATTTATAGTTTTTGGCGTATTAGGAATAAATGAAGCCATGATTAGAAGAATAATCATCCCTGCCAAAAGATACGTTGGAAAATAGTCAGTTACAATTGCTCTTTCTTTGGTACTTATAGCTTGTTTTTCTTTTCTAAATAAGTACAGCAGGACAAGAGCAGAAGCCAAAGCCCCGGCTTGAACAACCCAAAAGATTCCTAATCTACCCTTGAAAAAGAAGAAATCTAAGAAACTTAGATCAGCATATCCACCAAGCAAAATAGAGGTTGTATCTCCTACAAGAGTAGCTGCTCCCTGTAGATTGGATGAGACAGCAATAGCAATAATACTGCTAACTGGTGAGATTTTTAATTTCTTTGCAATCCCTAGTGCCACTGGTGCGACCATTAATACGGTAGCTACATTATCTATAAAGGCAGAGATTAAACCTGCAAATAGCGACAGAGAAATAATAGCCCATTTAACATTTGGAGTTTTTTCTAGTATAAGGTCTGCAAGCAGTTCTGGCATCTTTGACTCAATGAAGAGTGAAACAATTCCCATCGTGCCTGCAATCATTAAAATGACATTCCAGTCGATTGTGGTAAAAATCTTATCTAAAGGCAGAATCCCTAATATGATAAAAATGGACGCTGAAATAAGAGCGACATGCGCTCTAAATTTAGGCAAAACCAGTAGCAATATATAAGTTAAAATAAATATTATTATAGCGATACTTTTCATAAACTCCTCCAGTGCCAAAAGTATGCTGAAAATTAAACATTTGGCCTTTTAACCATAGTCTTATGTTTGTCTGTTACATAAAATGAAATATTATTAGAATGATCTGAAACCCTTTCCAAGTTACTTATAATGTCTAAGTATACTATACCAGATTCCGTGCTGCAAAGTCCTTCGTTGAGTCTGGCTATATGGTTCTTTCGATTGGTCATTTCCAGTTCATCGACCAAAACTTCTAAATCCTGAACTCTGTAAGCCAGCTCTTTATCCTCAGTTTTATATGCTTCAATGGCTAGAGAAAAAGCTTCTTCGCATACTTCATACATATAGTTTAGTTCTTTAATAGCTGCTTCAGAAAAATCCAGGTTTCCATCATCTTTTTCTTGACCAAGTTCAGTGATATTCTTAACATGATCTCCCACTCTTTCAATATCCCCTATAAGAAGTAACATATTATTAAGCTCTTCATGCTGTTCATTGCTAAGGGAGCTGTTTGACAGCAATATAAGATAGTTTGTAATTTCTTTATGAATCTTGTTAATTGATTTCTCCAAGTCAAAAATATCCTTAGATAACTCAATTTTCCCCTGAATTAATAGCTCTTTGCTCGTCTTAAGGTTAGTCAGTGCCATTTCTCCCATTCTTTCAACTTCTTTAAATGCCTGAGTAAGGGCGATAGAAGGTGTTTCTAATATTCTCTTATCCAAATGCTTGGCTTCACTAACATCTTTTTCTTCTCCAGGGACAAAGAAATTAGCAGCCTTTATTATCAACGGAATGAATGGAAAGAGGATAACTGTATTTATGATATTAAATAGAGTATGGGCATTAGCTATTTGTCTGACTGGGTTATTAGGGCTCATGGCTAAGACCAGACTTTCTATTGGCGCCCTCAACAAAGTCATAAATAGCAGTGTACCAATTACTTTCATAAAAAAGTGTATGAATGCGGCTCTTTTGGCAGTCTTATTTGCGCCTATACTTGATATCAAGGCAGTAGTGGTAGTTCCTATGTTCTCACCAAATAGAATAGGAAATGCCAGATTCATAGTGACTAAGCCCTGACCAGCCAGAGCCTGTAATAAACCGACTGAAGCTGATGAAGACTGTACCAATGTAGTTAGCAATAGGCCTGTCAGCATTCCGAAAAATGGATTATCAAGTCCAATAATTAATTTCGTAAAGCTAGGATGATTAGCTAACGGACTAAGGCCATCTCCCATCATATCCATGCCGATAAAGAGGATACCAAAACCTATTAATATTTCGGCGTATGTCTTTGCCTTTTGGTTCTTAACTACTATCCAAATGGCCACACCAATGGCTACAGCCAGAGGAGCATAATCTGTGAGCTTAAAGGCTATTAACTGAGATGTTATAGTGGTACCTATATTGGCACCCATGATAACTCCCGCTGCCTGAGGCAGGTTCATTATGCCAGCATTCACAAAACCAACAACCATAACTGTAGTAGCAGAACTTGATTGAATGAGCATTGTTACTAATGTTCCAACTAATACACCTTTAAGTCTATTACTTGTAAAGGCTTCTACCATTCTTTTCATTTTGCTGCCAGCAGCTTTTTCCAAGCCTGCTCCCATCATATTCATACCATACAAAAACAGTCCGAGTCCCCCTATTATAGGAAGGGCCAAATTCATAAGATTATCCTCCTTATAAAAAATAAAAGACCTTTGCTTATGCACAAAAACACAAGCAAAGGTCTTGCTACCTAGTTAGGTTAGTTAACCGGGATTAAATCCGTATTGACGATTAACTAAATCAAGCTACTCCCCTTTGTAATTTCATTATAAACTATAAGTAGTTTATTGGCAATAGATTGCATTAGCAAATGCTGAGATGTGAGATGTAAATACTTTGAGTTTCTTTTTGTACATAGATTATATATGGCTGTCAATTCTACTCGTCACGTACTTCATATTATAAACAAAATCTGTATATTATAAAACTATTTTATTAAAGCACTTAGGATTTCTTAGTAATGTCTTTTGACGTTATAGACTAATTAGCTGTCAAATATTGCTCTAATTAGAAAGTTGACAATTTAGACAAATCGATATGATATAATCTAATGATAAGAACCTCAAAAGGGAGAAGCCATGAGATTAGAGAAAGTTACTAAGGAAAATAGAAGACAATTTATTCAATTCTATAGAAACCAGTATTTGAATAAGGACAATAAGAGAAATTCCGGCAATAGAATTGTCGAGGATATTGTAAAAGGTAAAAGTATATTGTCTCGCTCGGTTGGTCTGGAACCTGTTATGATAGTAGACGGCGATAAAATTCTTATGGCTGCCATTATAGCTCATGCCCAAAGGATGGATGACATCCTCCAAATAGCATTTTTCGAATCTCTGGAATACAATGGCGATGCATTTGAACTTCTGTTTAATCATGCGAAAGAGTTGGCGGTTGAAAAGGGTGTATCTAAGATATCTGCTTCTCTCAATATCCACGTTAATTATGGATTGGGGTTTCTGGATGACGGATCCGATAAGTGGCAAAGCTTTGGTTCCAGCCACAATCCTCCTTTTTATAACAAATACTTTCAAGACAGGGGCTTTGACCAAATAAATTTAGTCAGTTTTTATAGAGAACTGGACAGCCTAGAGGATATTATTAGTGAAAAGCTTGAGAAAAAGCTTGATGATACATATAGAGTGAGAACTTGTGATTTTAGGAACTTCAAAAAGGAAATTGAGCTTTATAGTCAAGTTAACAACATAGCATTTGCAGAGCATCCCTTTTATTATGAAAGAGATACTGAGGAAGACTGGGAGCTATTCAAGGATTTCAAGTATTTGCTAAAGGAAGAAAATTTACTCTTTATTGAGAAGGATAACGAAACAATCGGATTTTTGCTCTGGTATCCAGATTTCAACAAGCTGATTAAACCAAATGAATCTCTAGGACTTAAGACGGTCGTAAGAAATAGGCTTTTTCCAGAAAGAATAAATGGTATGAAGATAGTTGAGATAGGGGTAATTCCCTCAGAGTGGAATAAGGGTGCAATCCTCGCTTTATTTAATGATTTACATAAGCGGGTCAGAGGGAAATACGATTACTTTGAATCTTCTTGGATTTTAGAAGAAAACAAAAAATCCCTTGGTCTGGGTCTTCGATGGATGGGAGAAGAATATAAGACCTACAAGGCTTATCTTTTAAACATATAAGGGGTTAAAAACCTATGGAAAGAAAAATAATTCTAATAAAGGTTAGAAACAAAACTCTGTTCACTGTTTTTAACCCAATTATAGTTGAACCTTTGGAGTTGGAATACTTGCGAAGTATATGTAACTCTAAAGGTTTAAATTCGTACATAAAAGACGACATTTTTGATGATAATGAAAATACACCTATTAAAGATGGAGATATATTTGTTTTAACCGGATACAATGTATCGGAAAATCAAATCCTCATTGAAGCAGAGGCGATTAAAAATCAGTATCCTTCATCAATTGTAATAGTTGGCGGAGTGCATATAGAGAATAACTCATCTTTTTTCCATAGAGATTTTGTCGATTGCGTAATTCATTCCCACGATTTGAGAGTATTTGAAAGAATCCTGGATTTGATTATAAATGAAGGAGAATATTTCGAAGAATCGCCTTTGGGCTATGATTACAGGAATGATGAAGGCAACTGGGTAATTGGGGATATACTGATTGAAGAGAATTACATAGATATCCTGCCTGACAGGAGTCTCTTGGAAAGTAATATCCATAAAACGCGCTATTTGAACAAGAACAGTGTAGGATTGGTTAAGGGGAGTATATCTTGTCCTTTTAATTGCTCTTTCTGTTATTGCAGGGAAATTAATCAGGGGAAATATCTAAAGGCTGACTATAGCAAGCTGGTAAGGGAAATAAAGGCTGTTCCAACAGATTACGTCTGGATAGTAGATGATGTTTTATTTTCCAATAGAAATGATGCTCTGGAATTTATTGATGAAATGAAGAAGGTTAAGCCCAATAAGAAAATCATTATCTATTTGCGAGCTGACTTTATAATTAAGGAAGAAGAGATATTAAAGGACTTAATAGACCAGGGCCTTGATGAGGTAATTATCGGTTTTGAAGCAGTTACCAAGGGTGAACTGAAAAGCTACAACAAGGGAACAAATCCGGTTGATTATCCAGAGGTTATCAATATCCTCAACAGATTGAGCCTCGATTATTCCGGACTTTTTATGGTGCATCCAGACTATGGAATTAAGGATTTCTTGAACTTGCTGGGCTTTATTAAGAGAAATAAGATAGATATTTATACTATTTCAATTTTTACTCCTTTGAAAGGGACAAGAGACTTTGAAGCATTTAAAGACCAACTTACTAAGACCAATCCAAAATATTTTGATTTTTTACATTTGGTTATTAAATCGAAGCTGCCTAAGCCTGTATTCTACATATTTTTTATGATAATCCATTTGAGATTATTAAGGTCAAAGAGAGTCTGGGCTTTTATAAAAAACAATACACTGGGGAAAAGAAATGGGAATAGCTGATAGTATAGATAAAATTAGAGCTGAAAAAGATTTATCAAATATTGGTGTTAATAAAGAATTAATAGACCTGCTGTCATTGTTGGAAAGGGTAAACCCATGTGAACAGACCTATGAATATGGGGAGAATAGCTTCGTAATATCATATATGATTAGACTGAACTTACTTAATTTCAAAACTGGCATTAAACTCTTTAAAAGAGTAAGGATAGTAGGTTTGCCAATTTCTGTAGATATAAAGGGTTACTATGGAGATACTTCGGAGATTAATCAAATTATTGCTAAGAAAAAGGGCATTACAATAGTCTTAAATGGAGATAAGGATTTAGGAGTTAACACCAGGACTCTTTCCAGCTTTGTATTTGAAAATAAATTTGAGAATTTAGATAGTTACCTAGATAGCCTGAGAAGCCCTTATCGAAGAAGACTGAAAAAGGCTTTAAAATACAGGGAGTCCTTGATTATCAGAAATCTTAAGAATGATGAATTCTCTGATGAACACTATGCCCTTTATAGGAGTGTTGCTAAGAGAAGTAAAGATCCTCTGGAAATCCTTGCTATCGACTTTTTTAAGGATTATGATGCTGAGTTATTTGAATTTAGAGATAAAAGTAGCCATAAGCTGCTTGCTTTTATTCAGGTTAAGGTTCTAAATGAAAAACTTTATTTCCTGTTTTGCGGGTTTAATAGGGAAGACAATGAAAACAATGATTTGTACTACAATATGCTAATTAAAGTCTTGGAAATAGCATTTGAAAGAAATATTCAAACCGTTGATTTTGGACAGACTTCAGAGGAAAGCAAACTGAAGATTGGCTGTAGAGAAGTTGAAAAGTACATTTCAATCCATCACAGCAACCGTATAATCAACTATATTTTAAAAGCTCTTAGTCCGCTTTTCACTTATCAACCATATGGAATAGAGCACAGAGTATTCAGGAGATGATAGACAAAATGAACATATGGAATTTCTGGGCAGATAAATATGAAAGACTATGGGTGCAAAAATATTCCTTGAAACCAACCAGGGACTATATTGTAGAGGAATTTAAGAATATTGAGAAGGGGAAAGTTTTAGATATAGGCTCTGGGCCGGGGCAGCTTTTATCAGACATAAGCAGTAATAATGGAGAATTAGAATTGTCAGGTCTGGATTTTTCGCAAGAAATGATAAGGATATCTAAGGAAAAGAATCCCAACGCAAAGCACTATTTTATGAATGTGGAGCAGTTAGACGAATTGAATGAGATATTTGATTACATTATATCTACGCATTCTCTCCCTTATTATAAAAATCCGGAATTAATAGTAGAAAAGATTAACAACCTGCTTTCTGATGAAGGAAAATTCTTTATCGCTTTTGCCAGTGGCGATAACTGTTACGATAAACTGGCGCTTTCCTTTGTAAAACTGACGACAGGGCCTGCTAATTACCCGTCTGACAGAGAATTTAGAAGGATAATATCGCCATATTTTGAAGTAAAAAAGATGCAGATAATTAGGGTTAAGAAATTTATGCCAAGGATAGCAGTATATACTTTGAGTAAGCTTAAGGAAGGTAGGGCAAATGAAGATATTATTGATCAGGCCTAAGCCTGATAAAGAGACAATTGGTTTACAACATGTTATGGTGTGTGAGCCTTTGGAACTTGAATATTTAGTGTCTAATATTCCTGAAGAATTAAAATCAAAAGTAGATATTAAAATATTTGATTTCATCCTTGAGAATAGATCCTATGAGGACGTTATAAGAGAAGAGAAACCAGACTTAATAGGGTTTACTGGGTACATAAGCCATGTTGGTGTAATAAAGAATCTGGCGAAGATTTCAAAGGAAGTCTTAGAGAATGTCTACACTGCAGTAGGGGGAGTACATGCGGAGGTTGTTGGACAAGACTTCGTATCTCCATACATAGACTTTGTTTACGACAGAAATGGGATTGATATGTTTAATAGCACTCTTCTTGCCATTTATGAAGGAAAAGGCCTGGATGAGATAAAAGGAATTCTAAAGGAAGCAGCAGCTAAGAAAGATACTTTCAACTACGCATTTCCGGACAGAGAGGCGGTTTCAAAGTACAGAGATAAGTACTATTACATGTTTCATAAGCCCTGCGCTTTGATTAAAACATCCTATGGTTGCCCTTTTAATTGCAGCTTCTGCTTTTGCAAGGAAATAACCAATGGAAAATATTTTAAACGAGAAATAGAAGATGTTATTGAAGAGCTGCAGACCATTGAAGAAGAAGAAATCTACATAGTCGATGATGATTTTCTATTTGATGCAAATAGAATAGTTGAATTTATTGGCCTTATTAAGAAGTACAATATCAATAAGAAGTACTTAATCTATGGCAGAGCTGATTTCATCGCTAAGAATGAAGAATTATTGAAGTCATTAAAAGCTGTTGGGCTGCAGGCTGTAATAGTGGGAATAGAATCTGTGAGAGAATCAGACTTAAAGTCCTATAATAAAGGAACCAGCATAGAGATTAACGAAAAGGCTATAAAGATCCTTAGAACATACGATATAGAATTATATGCAACGCTTATCATTCCCTTGGATTTTAGTAAGAATGACTTCAACACTATGGTTAAATGGTTAATAGAAAATAAAGTAAGATTTGTAAATCTTCAGCCTTTGACGCCATTACCAGGCACTAATATATACAGTGAATATACTGATGATTTAATTGTCGATAGAAAAGAATATGAGAAATGGGATATGGCTCATGTCATTTTACAGCCTGAGCATATGTCTATCAGAAGCTTCTATTTCCAGATGATAAAATCATATTACAGGATAATAATGAGACCAAAAAATGTTTGGGCACTTATTAAAAAATATGGACTTAAGGATAATATCAGAATGCTTGCAGGGAGTAATCACGTCAGTTTACAATATATAATGAAAGTAATAAAGGGATAGGTATGAGAAAAATATTATTAATTCAACCAAGTCCATATGACCAGAAAGGAAAGCCAATTAAGAAGAATAGGCTGTATTTTGTTGGGCTTGCGTTGCCACTTCTTGCAGGGCTGACTCCTGATGACTATGAGGTAGAAATAGTATTGGAAATAATAGAAGACATACCCTGGGATACAGATGCAGATTTAATCGGAATTAGTACTATGGGTCATGGGGTTATCAGATCCATAGATATTGCTAAGAAATTTAGGGATAAGGGTAAAACAGTTGTCCTCGGCGGCTACATGGCAAGCATTATGAAGGAAGAAGCTACTAAATACTGTGATGCTCTATTAGTAGGGGATGCTGAGCTTTCCTGGCGAGATCTTTTGAGTGATTATGAAAAGGGAAATCTCAAAAAAGTATATGAGAGGAAACTAAACGATGGAGAATTTTCAACTCCCATTCCACGTTTTGATTTGCTTAAAGGCAAGAAATTGGGAGATTTTCTCCCTGTTCAGGCAGGCAGAGGATGCCCTCACACCTGTAGCTTTTGTTCAGTTGCCTGTCTTTACGAGGGAACATATATTAAAAAGCCTCTGGAAGAAGTAGTCAGAGATATAAAGCAAATAAAGGATTTGGGATATAAGAAGTTTTTACTTCTCGATGATAATATCTTTTCAAATAGAAAATATCTAAGTGAACTTTTAGATGCTATTAAATCATTGAATATGGAATGGATGAGTCAGTGCGACATAAGAATAGGCAGAGATTTAGAGCTGCTTAAAGAACTGAGGGAAAGTGGATGTACAACTTTAAGCTTTGGGCTTGAGAGTATATCTAAAGAAAGCTTGGAAGGCATGAACAAGTCCTGGGCAAACCCAGACAATTATCCTCATTTGATTAAGAATATTCAGGATAGCGGAATAGACGTATCCACTGAAATGGTAGTGGGCGGGGATGGAGATACATGGGAATCAATTATGGCGACAAAGGGTTTTATTGAAGATAACAAGATTTCTGTTCCAAGATTTTATATCCTAACGCCAATACCGGGAACCAGATTTTTTAGAGATATGGCGAAAGAAAATAGGATTATCAAGGACAATATATATTCATTTGATGGGACAGAGGCTGTACATATTCCTAAGAGGATAGGTCCAGATGAATTAACGAAGGCCTATTGGAAGCTTTACGAAGAGCTCTTCACGTTGAAATCAATTTTTAAAAGAAATATACTGAGAAAAGAATTCATTAAGGAACCAGGGAAATATTTATTCTACACTGGAGTCAATCTTTATTATGCCCACCAGATAAAGAACAGGATAACTCCAAATATATTTTAGGAGAATGCTATGAAGGTACTATTAGTCAGGCCACCAAGGATAAAGCAGGCAATTACCATATCAGAATTTATGTTCTCTGAACCTTTAGGATTAGAGATGATTTATGGTCTTATAGAAGGACAACATAAAGTAGAAATATTTGACATGATGGCAGACGATATGCCATTGGAAGAAAAACTCAAAAGCTACGAACCAGATGTAGTTGGCTTTACGAGCCTTTGCATAGATATTAAAAAACTTAAGACACTGGCAGAAAGGGTAAAAACCTTTGACTATAACATAGTCAATTTTGTTGGCGGAACTCAGACATATTTAAATCCGCTTGCTTATGACGATGAAAGCATTGATTACATATTTGAGTATACAAATAGGGAAAATGTCTTGAAAGTTTTAGAGAATATTAGCATTAATAAAGTAGAAATTATTCCAGGAGTACTGGATAGAAAATTAGGATACGAATCTTCAAATGTCAAAAGTAGAAATGAGTTTTTGCTGCCTAATAGAGAGTCCACAAGGAAATACAGAAATCAGTATTCCTACTTTGGCTATAAGCCAGCAGCCATTATGGAGTTTGGGCAGGGCTGCGTTAAGCAATGTAATTTTTGTTTAAGGTGGAGGATAGAAGGTGCGAAAGAGGAGATACTGGATCTTGATCTGCTGAGAACAGACCTTGCGAGTATTAAAGAAGATACGATAATGTTTTTCGACAACGACTTTCTTTCAAGTCAGGGCAAAATTGAAACCTTTTTAGAAATGGTTAAAGAGCTTAACCTAAAAAAGAACTATATAGGCTATGCCTCAGTTAAAGGCATTATTGAGTATGAGAAGTATTTGGATAAGCTGAGAGAAGTAGGATTAAAGGCACTTATAGCTGGTTATGAGAGCTTTAGCAATGAAGAAATGAAGGACTACAGAAAAAAATCCTCAGTCGAGGATAATCATAAAGCAGCGTCAATACTTAAGAGAGTAGGAATTGATGTATGGGCTTCTTTTATCGGACATCCGGATTGGGATAAGAAGGATTTCAAAAGCTTAAGAAAGACCATAAAAGAGTTACAGCCAGAGATTTGCTCAATCAGTCCCTTGACACCTTTCCCAAATCTTGCAATTTACGAAGATTATAAAGACAGACTGCTTTATGAACCTGAGGACTACGAAAGATGGTCATTTGGACAAGTGATGATAAGCCCATCAAAAATCAGCCTTAGGAATTACTATTATGAGCTTCTAAAGACCAACTTGTATATAAATCTATTTGTAAATAGAAACACTGAGATGCTTAAGAAATATGGTCTGAAAAACTCTTATTTGCTGTTATTAGGTGGTATAAAAACTCTTTCAAAATATGTAGGACTTATGGCGAGGTCATAAGTAAAGCATCCTTCCATTCTTCTTCTTTAAAGCCAACAAGAACAATATTGTCTTTAACAAGTATTGGTCTCTTTACAAGCATTCCGTCTGTGGATAGAAGTGAAAGCTGTTCCTCTTCACTCATGTCTTCCAGACGGTTTTTTAAATCTAAATCTCTATAGATTTTTCCGCTGGTATTAAAAAATCTTTTTAGAGGTACTTCACTTTTTTTATACCAGGCTGTAAGTTCTTCTAAGGTTGGGTTGTCTCTTTTAATATCTCTGAATTCATATTTCAAATTCTTTTCATCAAGCCATTCACGGGCTTTTTTACAGGTACTTCATCTGCTGTAACATACAAATAGCATATGGATTTCCTTTCCTTTCGGGCTGTAGTATGCAGCCGATATTTTTTGTTTATTCTATCTACAACTATAGTTTAAAACATTAAATCTGACAAGTAATGCAATATCGGACTAAGAAATAGTAAATAAATATTTATTTTTTATTGACAGTAGAAATAAATGAGAATATACTTAACATATCAAATATATTTGATATGAGGTGAGAACGTGAAAGATACCTTTAAAGATCAAGCGAGAATATTTAAAGCTTTTTGTGATGAAAATAGATTGCAGATACTTGATTTGCTTTGTGATGGAGAGCAATGTGCATGTATTCTTTTGGAACAATTGGATTTAGGCCAATCTGGTCTTTCATATCACATGAAGATTCTTGTTGAATCTGGTGTGGTAGATAGCAGACAGGAAGGCAAATGGACTTATTATAGAATCAGTGAAGAAGGCAGCGAATATGCCATGTCTTTACTTGAAGAACTTACAACAATGAAGGCAACAGTAGGTAGCAGTAAGTGCTGTATATAATTTTTCAGATGCCATCTTGAAGATGGCTTTTGTTTGGCAGTATACATCAAAATTATTTGATATGACTATTTTAAGTTGGGAGGAAAAAATAATGATAGAAAGGATTTGGGATGTATTACAGAATCAAATCCTCGGAATGAGATGGCTGAATAATCTCGTCGGGAACGCACTGTCCTCTCTGGGAGTAAACACTTCCAGCCGATTAGGTGGCAGTATTCAATTTTTTGTTTATGATGTAATCAAAATTGTCTTACTATTATGTTTTTTAATTTATTTTATCAGCTACATACAAAGCTTTTTCCCACCAGAGCGAAGCAAACAAATATTAGGAAAATTTCATGGGTTTGGGGCTAATACAGTTGCAGCACTTTTGGGCACTGTCACACCCTTTTGCTCCTGCTCATCAATCCCCTTATTTATTGGGTTCACCTCAGCTGGATTGCCGTTGGGAGTAACTTTTTCGTTTCTGATTTCATCGCCAATGGTCGATATAGGTTCTCTTATTCTGCTTATGAGTATATTTGGAGCTAAGACGGCTGTTTTATATGTTCTATTTGGATTGGTAATTGCAGTAGTTGGAGGAACATTAATAGAAAAAGCACATATGGAAAAATATGTTGAAGATTTTATTTTGACCAGTGGAAGTATTGATATAGAATCGCCAAGTCTGACAACTAAAGATCGTCTTGTGTATGCAAAAGAACAGATGGTTTCTACTTTTAACAAAGTTTTCCCTTATATTCTAGCCGGTGTTGGAATAGGAGCCTTCATTCATAACTGGATACCAGAGTCATGGGTCGTATCCCTTTTAGGTAGCAGGAACCCCTTCGGAGTAGTGATTGCTACAGTAGTTGGAGTACCTATGTATGCTGATATATTTGGAACAATACCAATAGCAGAAGCTTTGCTATTCAAGGGAGCTCAGCTAGGTACGGTTCTGTCTTTTATGATGGGTGTTACTACTTTGTCTCTCCCTTCGATAATAATGCTAAGAAAAGCTATAAAGCCAAAATTACTCACACTATTTATTGCTATATGCGCAATTGGAATTATTATCGTTGGATATATTTTTAATACTTTACATGTACTACTTGTTTGATTGAAATGAATTTGTAGATATTATAGAAATTTAGAATTTTTAGGAGGTAAGTAAAATGGTAAAAATATTTAGAAAAGCAACCGATAGAATGCAGCAAAATAAAGATGAATTTAGTGAAAATAACAATTCTAAGAGTATAATGCAGTCAGAGGTAACTCATAATGGAGACTTCATTGTAAAAATTCTTGGTTCAGGATGCTCAAAGTGTAATCAGCTTGAAGCTGCCACAAGAGAAGCTCTTAGCGAACTCGGAATGGACAACCCAATTGAGCATGTAACAGATTTTAAACAAATAGCTGCTTATGGAATTATGACAACCCCCGCATTAGTTGTCAATGAGAAGGTGGTTTCTTATGGTAAAGTATTAAAAAAGAATGAAGTAATTAGCATCTTAGGAAGATTAAGGAGGTAGTACCATGACAGAAAAGAAGACTACAGGCATAAGTTTTTTTGAAAAATATCTAACAGTATGGGTTGCATTGTGTATGATTACAGGAATATTGATAGGGAGATTTTTTCCCTCAATTCCAAACTTTCTAAGTCAGTTTGAATATGCCAATGTTTCCATTCCTATTGCTATATTGATCTGGCTGATGATTTATCCGATGATGTTGAAGGTTGACTTTCAGAGCATAAAGAATGTTGGGAAAAACCCCAAGGGTTTGTATATTACCTGGATTACTAACTGGCTTATCAAGCCGTTTACTATGTTTGGGATTTCCTGGTTGTTTTTCTTTGTCATCTTCAAATCTTTGATACAGCCAGAGCTTGCTAAAGATTATCTTGCTGGTGCAATTTTACTTGGTGCGGCACCTTGTACAGCGATGGTATTTGTATGGAGCCATTTGACAAAGGGAAATCCTGCATATACAGTAGTTCAGGTTGCAACGAATGATTTAATCATACTTATCGCTTTTACTCCGATAGTGGCATTGCTGCTGGGAATAGGTGGAGTTTTAATTCCATGGGATACACTTATTTTATCAGTAATTCTTTTTGTAGTTATACCACTTAGTGGAGGGATGATTACGCGAAACTATGTAGTCAAAAAGCATGGACTGCAGTATTTTGAAAAGAGCTTCATTCCTAAGTTTGGGAACATAACAATAACAGGACTATTGCTTACGTTAATCATTATTTTCTCTTTTCAAGGGGAAGTAATAATAAATAACCCACTGCATATAGTGCTGATTGCTGTGCCACTTGTAATACAGACATTCTTAATCTTTTTCATTGCCTATCTTGGAAGTAAAGCAATGAAGCTGCCTCACAATATAGCTGCTCCAGCTGGGATGATTGGGGCATCTAATTTCTTTGAACTGGCAGTAGCAGTAGCCATTTCATTGTTTGGAGCAAAATCTCCTGCGGCTTTAGCGACAATCGTAGGCGTTCTTACGGAAGTGCCTGTGATGTTATTGCTTGTAAAAATTGCTAACAACACCACAGCATGGTTTGAAAATTAGGTGTTATATAGATGAATAAAAAACTCCCTGGGTAATTTCCAGGGAGTTTTAATGTATGTCAATGCTTAATCAATTAACAGTACCATCTTACCATGACCTTTCTTGGTCAGGATTAATTCGTGTGTTTTATAAGCCTCTTCAAGCTTAAACTTATCTCCAACAATTGGTACGACGACACCTGACTTAAGGAAGGCAGAAATTCCATAAAGACTTTCCTTATATTCTTTTGGAGGAGCATTCCACAATGCCATTCCCAAAATATCAGCTTCTTTTCCCATCGCATGTCTTGGAGTAATTTCTATTGAGCCGCGATTTCCTACTATTACTATTCGGCCATACTGTGAAATAATCTTCATGTCGTTTTCAAGGTTGTGATTAGCCAGAAATTCGATGATGACATCGGGTCCTTTTCCATCAGTAATTTTCAATATTTCATCAAAATTATCTTCCCTTAAGTGATCAGTTGCAAAGTCAGCACCAGCGTCTTTAACCATAGCCTTTCCTTCATCGCTGCTTGCAGTACCAATTACAACTGCTCCTATGGCTTTTGCCATTTGAACAGCGAGAGTTCCTACTCCGCCACTTGCTCCGTGGATTAACACAACCTCGGAAGCCTTTAACTTTGCTCTGTGAAACAGTGCTCTGTATGCTGCCATAGCTGGAATTCCAAGTGAAGCCCCCTGTTCAAAAGAAACATTGTCTGCAAGTAGATGGACAGCATCCGCCTCACATACAACCTTCTGTGCATATGTGCCAGTGTTCTTTTTAGCCAGCATTGCGGCTACAAATACGCGGTCGCCAACTTTTACATGAGTTACTCCTTCGCCAACAGCGTCAACAACTCCAGCTCCGTCAAAACCTGGTGTGAAGGGGAGATCCGGAACTCCAAATGAGTAGTTGCCTGATCTGATATATGCTTCATTTGGATTTACTCCTGCTGCATGTAGTCTTACCCTGACTTCGTTAACCCCTGGAATGGGTTCATTAATTTCCTTAATCTGAAGTACCTCAGGATCCCCAAATGAGGACATTACAATAGCTTTCATAAAAACCCTCCTTCTAAAAAAAGATTAGACAGGCATGTCCAATCCAAGTTGAATATTTGTTATCTATCTGTATATTAATTCCCGTAATTGTATTAGGGTAAACAAATACCAGAGTTTGAATCACAAATCCAGTTATTTACAGATTTATGCCTTGATTAAACCTATCAAAAATGATAACTTATTTTTATTAACCACTTACAACACTTTAAAGGGACATATAATTTAGAATAGGACGGGAGGAAATGACATGAAATTTGTTGTAGATCAGTCAGTTTTTGAAAAGATTGAAGGAGTATGTTTCGCGATAGTCAGTGCTGAGGGAATTGATAATACTATTGAAATTCCAGAAATCAGAGAATTGCTTCAGATAAGCATAAGTATGTGTGAAGAATATTACGAGGGGAAATCAGTAAAAGAGAGCTCAGAGATTTCTGCTTATCGTGATGCGTTCAGGTCAATGGGTATCAATCCAAATAAATATATGAGTTCAATAGAAGCACTTCTAACGAGAATTTCTAAGAAAAAGGGAATGCCTTCCATTAATTCAATTGTAGATTTAGGAAATGCTGTTTCACTTAAATACAGAGTGCCTATCGGAGCGCACGATCTGGATAGCACAAAAGAGGACATTTTTATAAGAGAAGCGGAATCTGATGATTACTTCATTCCCTTTGGGCAAACAGAGCAGGAGAACCCGGATGGAGGAGAGATAGTCTACGTTACCGGAGATTCAGTTCGTACCCGTCGCTGGATTTGGAGGCAGAGCGAGGAAGGGAAAATCACAGATAAGACGAAAAATGTCTTTTTTCCAATAGATGGTTTCCAATTTGCAAACAGAGAGCAGATGGAAGATGCACAAAGAGAGCTGGCGGATCTTCTGGTACACTATTTTGGCTGCAAAGTGAAAACTGGATGGGTTGATAAAGATAATCGAGAATTTGAAATTAGTTAAGATAAAAAAATGCTTATCAGGTCAATAAATACGTCATAAATATTGACTAGTCGAGGCAAACATTATAATATAGTAAAGTACCTATATGTTTTCAGGAGGGCTAATATGCATTTCGATAGCTCCGCACCGATTGAAAAGTTGCCAGGCACAACAACGTCTGAAGATATGTATCGGCATCTTGCCGGCATTACAGACCAGATTATAATGTTTGTTGACCTAAATGGGAAAATACTTGAAGCCAACAAAGCTGCAGTGAATGCTTATGGCTATACATACGAAGAACTCTGCGATCTTAACATCACTGATTTAAGGGCAGATTTCAAAAATGTATAAAAGCAGATTAGTATTGCAAGCAGCAGGGGGATAATATTTGAAGCTGTCCATAGGAGAAAAGATGGAAGCTA
>JAVEXI010000014.1:0-41194 GCA_034004165.1 Gudongella sp.
TTAATCCTAGATAACTAAATTCTATGTTATGACAGGTTGGTGATTGACCTTACTCAAATGATTAGATCATTACACAGTTCTACTGTTGAAACCTATTTAATGGACGACATAGACTTTTCTACATTGGTTAATGGAGCAACAGTTGCGTATACAAATGGAACAACCACCATATACAGCAACAATGAATATCATTTTGCAACTGCTGATATTGGTGAAAATGCTTATTTTGTATCAAAGCAAAAAAGCGCAACCTTGTTTGCACCATTAAGTCATATCAAGAGCAAAGTATTCATAACAGGATTATTTTCTATTCTTGTATTCCTTCTAATCGTATATCTAATTGTAGTACGTTTTGCAAGCAAAGAGCTTATGAATCTTGAGAGAAGACAATTTGTACTCGAAAAAGTAGCTAACGAGGCAAACATTGACCCACTCACTAAAGCGGGAAGCAGAAATAAGGGGACAAATAATCTTGAACAAGCTTTCAAAGACTATATAAGCAGTGGCATTTCTCCTGCTGTAATGTTATTTGATATAGATAATTTCAAGAGCATTAACGACATGTACGGTCATTATGCAGGCGATATAGTTCTTATTGAAGTAATAAATGCAGTGACAGAAGTAATCAGGAGAGATGATAGACTATTCCGCTGGGGCGGGGATGAATTCGTCGGTATTTTTAGCGGTATCAATGAAGACAATGCTGAATCAATAGCAGCGAAGATTGGAGACGCTGTTTATAATCTTCAGATAGATGTAGGAAATTCTATTATTCTACCTACGATATCAATTGGCGTATCTTTTTTCAATTACGATGATGTAGATTTTTCAAATGCATTAAAAAGAGCAGACCAAGCTATGTATATCTCCAAATCTGAAGGGAGAAACAAGGTCAGCATTATGTAAGATAATGGATGATATAGTCTAAGACTGCAGGAGCAATCGCCCCTGCAGTCTTTTAATGAGAATTTTTAAAGTTTATAATGATCTTTTACTATCTCGTACAAACCTGCTTTTTCGAGAATATCAACAGGTGCCAAGAATGTTACAGTTGCCGTACCAGGATATCTTCCTATTTCAAGCGCTCCTGTTATTGTCGATCTGTTTTTAACCTCTGGGACTGTTATGCCAAGCACTTCCGCTGCTCTATCCAGACCATTGTCTATTGCTTCATTTAGAGTTCCACCAGTGCCAATGAAGCTGATTGGAGCAGTCTTTTCCAGTGAATCAACTTCCCATTTCTCAGCCATTGCTTCTGCATTTTTTAATTCTTCTCCTCTAAATGGCCTAGCTAAGAATGGAAGGTCTTCTTCCAGAGGTAAAAGAATTGGCCCGTCTAATTTTAATCCTTTCAATACTTTAACCTTTAGGGAAACAACAGATGAAACGTCTGCAGTGTGTCCTGCGATTTCACCATCTCCCTGCATAGCGTGAACGTCTCCAACATAAACTCCACCGCCTCTAACCTTTACTGGGCAGATTAGAATTGCGCCTTCTCTAACTCTGTTAACATCCATATGTCCGTCGGTCTTGTGTTCCTTAAGTTCTTCTGCGGTCATTGCATATTCGTGTGGTGCTCCCACTAAAAATGAACCAAAATCTCCTGCATTGTGAGAATCGGGCATCACTTTTGAAGGAGTTGTACCAAGTTGACCTATAAATGGCTTAAGTCTTGATATACTTCCGACCATGTCATGTGGTGCAAAAGTGACAATTGGATTTTGAATAGAAATATCAGGTATTGCCATTGCCTCTTTAGCATTTTGTGCAACTTCTTCAGCTTTTTCCTTCGTCAAGGTAACACCTACCGTTTTGTCTTCATCAAAAGCAATTGTGTAACCATGTGTAAACTTAAATGGCGCTATGTCTTCTCCACATACCGCACATCGTACTGATGCCTGGCCTATGCCAACAAGTTCTGTCTTTGGATACATAGTGCCGCACTTCGGGCATTTCCCAGCTACGAACGGATCTCCCACAAAGTTTTCAGGTACAGTAAATTCATTTCCAGATGCGACTACTGTTGAAGTTATATCCACTGATTTAATATATATAGCTATCGCATCTCCAATTTCTGCGCCTTCTACAAATACAGGTTTAGTTACTTCGTGCCCTCCTCTGAGTTCGGGTGTAATCATTGGCCCCCAACATCCAGGAGCAGTGTTGGCTACGATGATTCCACCATCCTTAACAGGCCCTAACATGGGTTCATTCGGATCTAACAAACCGTTTGTCAGTTCGTTTACAAATACACTTCCCTTTGCCATAAAAAAACCTCCTTTAAAATCACTTGCCCATGATTCATATACCCAATTATTTCGAGCCTAGTAATAAATAAAATAAGACAGCAATTTATGCTGTCTTAAATTCTGTGAGTATAATTGGGGATGAAGCTTCAATAATATCTATTGTAATTTGCTCATCAGTTTCCAGTGTGAGAAGAGAAAACTCTTCTACCTCTATCCTGCCATTATCATGGCTTACAGTAAAACTATCAATGGAAAATAATGTCATCAAATTACTCGCATTTAGGATTATTTTGTCTCCTTTTTGAAGCATCTGCAACATAGCATTACTTCCATTTCTCACTATATAATTATAATCCCTACAATCTGGTGTATTCTCAGATAAAGTAGTCCAGGATCCATCAAAATATTCTGGCTCAAACTTCCCCAGTTCTCTGGTATACAATCCTTTGTGAATTAGCTTTATGCTGCCTTCTAAAGGAAGTATATATCTTTGGTACCCACTAAAGTTCGAAAACTCAGATTCAGTTGACGTAAAGGTAGCTGATGAAATACGAAACAGAAAATCTCTTTCAGAAAAAACTGCCCCCTCTGGGTATATTAGAAACTGTGTTGTTTCGCCCCCTGCCCACTTAGTGGTAATAAAATCATCTTTAGTATATATTTTCTCTCTCATAGCTGGCTCGTTTTACTCAATTCTGAGTTCTGTAATAGCTTTGTTAAACTCATCAATTTTTGCCTCGTCTTTTACCAGTGGAAGGTTAGCTTCAATGTTCATTATGCAACCATTCGTACCTATTTTAGCCAGTTCATATCCTATAGCAAGGTCTGAGTGACAGTTTGGATTAGATTTACCATCTAATTCAATTCCTATTTCATAAACTCGTCTGCAAAGTTTAGCATTTTCCATAGGTGCTGTTGCTCCGACAGTTCCTGCATTGGCAATAGCCTGTTTTCTAATTTCTTTTTCTTCGTCGGTTTCCTTTGGAAGTTTATAGGCATCTCTTATAACTCCATAAGCATTGGCATCTGTAACAACACCTTTTAATAGTACCTCTCTAATGTCTTCAAGTTCTTTAGCCAATTCCAATTGTCTTTCTGGTGATATCCCATAATCTTTTTTTGTGGATAACTTACAAACCATTCCTATCAGTCCGCATGCAACTGCTCCAGAAAGAGCTGAAGCACTCCCTCCGCCAACGGTAACATCATCTGTGTCCAGTATCAGCTTTAACACATCTTCGTAGTTCATTTTATATTAGCCCCTCTTTTGAAATATTTTATTCCTGTTGATCCAATAATCTCTTTTCCAGTATCTGGTCGATATCAAAGTTTTCTATCTGCAAGTAGTACTCTGCTGCATCTAAAAGTGACTTCATTGGAACTGTCCCTATTACTTCGCTACCAACTATCCCAACTCCCCATCTCTTTGCTTCCATCCTCACCATCTCAAATGCCTGGTACACTGAGGACTTCTCATAGTTTACAAGGTTCATCGATACCTGTGTCTGGTTTCTTTCCTCAAGCTTTAATCCTATAGCTTTTACATATCTTAAGCCACCGCCCAAGTGCCTTATGGTCTTTGCTATTTTATCTGCTATCTCTACATCTGGCGTGTCTAAGTTGATGTTAAAGGCAATCAGTGGTACCCTTGCCCCTACTGCAGTCGCTCCACTCTTTTCATTCATTTCCTGTGGCCCAAAATCTGGTTTCCATTCGGGTTGCTTTATTTTCTCAAAAAACCCCTCGTATTGTCCCTTTCTTACTGATGCCAGATTCTGTCTGTCAGGGCTTGTTGCTGCATCTTCATACAGGTAAACAGGTATCCCCATATTTCCTAGTTCCTCTCCAACCTGCTTTGCTATTTCTACACATTCGCCTATGGTCACGTTTGTAACTGGTGTAAATGGTATTACATCGGTAGCTCCCATTCTAGGGTGAGCCCCTTCGTGTTTGGACATGTCTATTAATTCTGCAGCTTTTTTTGCAGTATTAATCGCAGCTTCTCTTACCTGCTCAGGTGAACCTATCATGGTAAGCACTGTTCTGTTGTGGTCTTTGTCTGAGGAATAGTCTAGTATGATGATTCCTTCTACTTTTCTAGCTTCATCGATTATCTTTTCTACAAGCGCCTTATCTCTGCCTTCGCTGAAATTTGGCACGCACTCCATTAATTTCCTCATAATTTCCTCCTTGTTTAAAACTTCTAACCTAAAATTCCTTTAGAAGGCCACTGAAAAGTAGATATTCAGTGGCCTTAATCAGATTCACATTATATATTGTTTAGCTTATTTCGCCTAAAGACTTCTCCACTTCTTCAACTATTGTGTTAATGCGAAGTAGCTCTTCGCAGGTATTGATGTTCTTGTACATGATAACATCTCTTCTGTTCATCTCTACTTTTTCCCTTACGAGATTGTATGCAATTTCAGTTCCTTTGCCCAGACCCTTGTTTCCCCTAAGATCTATGGCCTGACAAGCTCCAAGAATTTCCATAGCCAGCACTCTTCTTGCATTTTTGAGAATTTCATAAGCCTTTCTCGCTGCAATAGTACCCATCGAAACGTGGTCTTCCTGGTTTGCTGACGAAGGGATTGAGTCTACACTTGCTGGATGAGCGAGGATTTTGTTTTCTGACACCAATGCTGCTGCTGCGTACTGAACTATCATAAACCCAGAATTAACTCCTCCCTCTTCTGTAAGGAAAGCAGGCAATCCATTACTTAGCGCAGGGTTTACAAGCCTCTCAAGCCTTCTTTCAGAGAGATTGGCAAGTTCTGAAACCGCTATTCCCAGGAAGTCAAATGGCAGTGCCATCGGCTGTCCATGGAAGTTCCCCCCTGAGATGACTTCTTCTTCATCCACAAATATTATAGGATTATCAGTTACAGCATTCATCTCAATTTCTACTTTTTCTCTGATGAATTCCAATGCATCCTTTGATGCTCCATGAACCTGAGGTGTACAGCGTAGGGAATATGCATCTTGAACCCTTAGCTCACCCTGTCTTGTCGTCATTTTACTGGAATCCATTATCTTAAGAATGTTTGAAGCTGTATCTATCTGTCCCTTATGACCTCTTACTGCATGAACTTTATTGTCGAAAGCATCTGTAATTCCATTAAGTGCCTCTATGGTCAGTGCTGCGGCAATATCAGCAGTTTTACTTAAGTTAATTGAATCGTATAATGCATGAGCTCCAACAGAAGTCATGACCTGAGTTCCATTAATCAGTGCGAGACCTTCTTTGGAAGTCAGCTCAATTACTTCAATTCCTGCTATAGCCATCGCTTGCTTGGAAGGCATTTTTTCGCCTTTAAATACTGCTTCTCCCTCTCCAATCATGGTTAACACCATGTGAGCCAGTGGAGCCAAATCGCCACTTGCTCCTAGTGAGCCCTTTTCTGGAATGATTGGATGAACTCCCTTGTTCAGCATCTCAACTAAAGTGTTAAGGGTTGACAGTCTGATTCCAGAATTGCCATTTGACAATGCATTTATCCTTAAGAGCATTACTCCCCTTACGATATCTTCATCCAGTGGATTTCCTACACCACAGGCATGGCTAATGATAAGGTTCCTCTGGAGTATTTTTGTGCTGTCTTCTTTGATGATGACATCGCTGAATCTGCCAAATCCGGTAGTAATTCCATATACTACCTTCTCTTCCTTGACGAGTTTGTCGACAAATTCTCTCGATTTGTTAATCTTGTCTTCTGCATCTTTTGTCAGGACAATCTGTCTTCCTTTTCTTGTCACTTCAATAAATCTTTCCAGATTTAAATTTCTTCCGTCTATCTCAACATGGTTCATATTAAATGCCTCCAATTCTAATTACTACAAAATCATTGCTGCAATTACTCCAAATATAATTAGTGGAATATTATAGTGTAAGAATGTCGGTACGCACGTATCCCAGATGTGGTCATGCTGCCCGTCAGCGTTAAGTCCCGATGTGGGTCCAAGCGTACTGTCTGAAGCGGGTGAACCAGCATCTCCAAGTGCTCCAGCTACTGCAACCAGTGAAGCAATCGCAAGTGGACTGAAACCTAATTTTACTCCAAGTGGAACAAAGATTGTTGCTACTATAGGAATGGTTCCAAAGGAAGTACCAATACCCATAGTTACCAGAAGTCCTATCAACAGCATAATAAATGCAGCTATTAATTTGCTTCCTCCCATAATTTCGGCACTTGCATCAACAAGAGCTTCAACTCCGCCTGTTGCTCTAAGAACACTACCATATCCTGAAGCTACAAGCATTACAAATGCTATGAATCCCATTAACCCAATACCGCCAGTAACCATTTCATTAAGCTCACTAAATTTGAACGATCCAAACAATATCATAATGATTAGACCTATTAGTGCTCCCAGTGGAAGTGACCCAGTTAAAAGCTGTATTGCAAAAGCTGCAACAGCTCCTAAAAGAGCACCCCATTGTGGCATTCCCATTGTTGTCTGAAGTTCTCTGCCGTCATCGCCGCCAATTGACTTATCTTCGTATACTCTGTCTTTTTTGTAGCTGATGAATACCGCAATAAAGAGTCCTATAATCATTCCAACACCAGGAAGAAGTGTTCCCTTCCATACGTCCATCTTGTCAAAAATTACTCCATTATCAGTTAATGAATCTGCAACAATACCATGGAATATAAGTCCAAATCCTACAGGCAGCATAACATATGGCGCTTTAAGTCCAAATGTAAGTGCTGAAGCTACAGCTCTTCTGTCAATTTTCAGTTTGTTCATCAGTCCTAGCAATGGTGGAATCAAGATTGGAATAAATGCTATGTGGACTGGAATAAGGTTCTGTGAAAATATTGAGATACCTGCAATTATGAGTACAAACAGCTTCTTCTTACCGCTAATCGCATTACTAATTTTTGCAACGAGTAAATCCGCTATACCTGTATGCCCTATTGCAACTGCAAGAGCTCCCAGAAGGATATAGGATAAAGCTGTATCAGCCTGTCCACCCATTCCGGAAATAAGTATGTCCATTACATCACCTATGGATATTCCGCCTATTAGGCCCCCAACAATTGCTGAAACAATTATTGATACCAGAACATTCAGCTTCAGCAAACATAAAACGGACATTACAACTACAGAAATTAATACTGGGTTAGTTAACATGATTTCCCTCCTAATTTTAATTTGGTGACTCTTATATATATATAAGCATAAGCTTTATATATCGGCTACTAATAGTTTTCTTCTACCAGTTTCTTTACGAGTTCATCATCTGCAATATAAGGCAGGGTTATGTGGTCTGTCTGTTTATTGTTTTCATTATACTTCATTACTGTTTCTATTGAATTTTCATTTCTTGCCCAGGCTCTCCTGGCGACACCGCCCATTACATCCCAAGGCATAGCTGTACTTAGAATTGTGTCTACGTTTTCAGATCCATCAAGTACCATTCCAAAGCCGCCATTTATTGCTTTTCCAATCCCAACACCGCCTCCATTATGAAGGGCGACAAGGCTCATCCCTCTGGCAGCATTTCCAGCGAAGCACTGAGTTGCCATATCTGCCATTACACTGCTTCCGTCCTTGATATTTGAAGTCTCTCTGAATGGGCTGTCTGTGCCTGATACATCGTGGTGGTCTCTTCCCAGCATAACAGGTCCAATTTCACCATTTCTAACCATTTCATTAAATTTCAGTGCTATTCTGGTTCTTCCTTCAGCATCCTGATAAAGAATTCTAGCTTTTGTACCAACTACAAGCGCATTTTCTTCGGCGTCTCTTATCCAGTGGTAGTTGTCTCTGTCCTGTCCTCTTCGGTCGGGATCTATCAGATCCATAGCAGCTCTATCGGTTTTTCTAAGGTCCTCATCTTTTCCACTTAAGCACACCCATCTGAACGGACCGTATCCATAGTCAAACAGCATTGGTCCCATAATATCTTCAACATAGGATGGGAAAATAAAGCCCTGTGTATCGTCTACTCCATTTTTTGAGATGCTCATCTCTCCAACGTCGTATATTGCTTTAAGGAAACTATTACCATAGTCGAAGAAATAAGTTCCTCTTTCGGTGAGTTTTCTAATTAAATCATAATGATGTTTAAGAGTTTTATCTACCAATTTCTTAAATTTCTCTTTATCAGAGTACAACATCTCAGTTCTTTCTTCAAAGGTCAGTCCCTGTGGACAATATCCTCCGTCGTATACTGCATGGCAAGATGTCTGGTCTGATAACAGTTCGATGTGTACGTCATTGTTCAAAGCGTATTCTAGCAAATCAACAATATTTCCGTGATATGCCAATGCTGTCGCTCTTTTCTCAGACATTGCCTCATGGGCTTCTTCAAACAGTGCTTTCAAGTCTGTAAAGGACTTGTCTATCCATCCCTGATTAAGTCTTGTCTTAACCCTGGATTCATCAACTTCTGCAATGATACCTACTCCACCAGCTATTTTGGCCGCCTTTCCTTGAGCTCCACTCATGCCACCAAGCCCTGAGCTTACAAACATATGGCCTGTCAGATCTCCATCTTCAGGTACTCCTAACTTTAACCTTGCAGCATTGAGTACTGTATTAAATGTACCGTGAACAATCCCCTGAGGTCCTATATACATCCATCCGCCTGCTGTCATCTGACCGTAGTTAGCAACTCCCATCGCCTGAGCTTTTGTCCATTGGTCAAGATTGTCGTACATGCCTATCATTAGAGCATTGGTGATTATTACCCTGGGGCTCTGCTTTGATGATCTGAAAAGTCCCAGTGGATGGCCAGATTCAATTACAAGTGTCTGCTGATCCGTTAGTTCTTCTAAATACTTCATAGTCAGGTTATACTGCATCCAGTTTTGGAATACCTGCCCAGTTTCTCCATAAGTTACAAGCTCATAAGGATACAAAGCCACATCAAAATCCAAGTTGTTGTCTATCATAACTTGAAAAGCTTTACCTTCAACACATTTTCCCTTGTATTCATCTATTGGTTTGCCTGTAATTACGCCCTTTGGCCTGAATCTGTAGCCGTATATCCTCCCACGGGTCATCAGTTCATTCATAAATTCAGGTGCTATTTCTTCGTGAAACTCCTCAGGAATATACCTTAATGCATTCTTTAAAGCTATTTCTCTTTCTGATTTTGTCAGTGTCATTTCCCTTTTTGGAGCTCTTCTCAACCCTTCTTCAAATTCAGGGTAATCTGGCAACACTTTGTCGATCTTGATTTCCATTGCCTTTTCAATGACATCATTAGTCCACATAATTCCACTACCTTTCATAAACTATTTTTCCATCTTTGATAACCATTGAAGTATGATTAATTCCGAAATGATATATCATGTATTCGAGGTTAGGAACGTCGAATACGGAGATATCTGCAATTTTCCCCTCTTCCAGAGAACCCTTGTCGTGTTCTATACCAAGGCCTGCAGCTGCATTAATAGTTACAGCTGTTATTACTTCAGCCGGAGTCATCTTCAAAAGAAGTGAGCCAAGTGACATCATGAACTGCAGGTTTTCACTGGGACAACTACCTGGGTTGTAATCGGTGGCGATTGCAACCGGAACATCTCTTTGAATCATCTTTCTAGCTGGAGCGGCTGTTCCTTTCTGCAGATTAAAGCTTGTTCCAGGAAGTAAGATTGCAACTACGTTTTCTGCGGCTAAATCATCGATTCCCTTATCACTTACAGCCATCAAGTGCTCTGCTGAGATGCATTTGACTTCTGCAGCCAACTCTCCTCCACCTAAAGATACTATCTCATCAGCGTGAAGCTTAGGTATGAGCCCAAGTTTCTTTCCTGCTTCCAGTATTCTTCTGGACTGATCTACCGAAAACACTCCTGATTCGCAGAATACATCGTTAAAAATTGCGAGTTTTTCTTCTGCCACCACTGGTAGCATTTGTTCTATAATAATGTCGACAAATGCGTCTGAGTTGTCTTTGTATTTTTCAGGTACTGCATGAGCTCCCATAAATGTTGGCAAGATATCAACTGCATGTTCATCGTTTAATGCTCTGGCAACTTTCATTTGCTTCATTTCAGTATCAAAATCTTCTACTCCGTACCCAGATTTAGCCTCTACAGTTGTCACGCCAAAAGACATCATGATGTCCAGACTTTTTTCAGCCTTCTCAAAAAGTTCATCAAAGCTGGCATTCCGCGTTGCTTTGACAGTAGAGTGGATTCCTCCTCCTGCCGCAAGAATATCCAGGTAGTCCACTCCTTCGAGTTTTTGCTTAAATTCGTTTTCTCTGCTCCCACCATGAACCAAATGCGTATGAGAGTCAATGAGGCCAGGAGTCACAAGTTTTCCTGTTCCATCGATAACAACCGTATTTTCGTCTATTTCAATTCCTGATGGCAAAGATCCTTCTCCTACATATATAATTTTGCCTTCTTTTACTGCAATAATACCGTTGTGTACCAGACCAATTTCACTTTGCGCCTTGCCTTTTCTGGCTTTATTTTCGCCTTTTAGTGTTATAAGATTGCTTATATTCTCAATAACAAGATCCGCTTTCATTAGATTCCCCCTGTTCCGTAAATAATATAGCTTATATAGTCCTTCTATAATGGTTAATAACATAAACTAAAACTAATTTATAACCCTCATATTATATATAGCAATTTTCATGCCACTATTTACAATCCTAAACCTGTTGCAATCACTGGGTTTTAAAATCTATAATTAAAAAAGTCACAATGTTGTTTGATATTCAAACAACATTGTGACTTTCCAATATAATTCGTGTTTTAATTTGAAACAATTTGTTTGATTTTCAAACATTATTTATCGTCTCTAAAAATGCCTAATTTCCTCATCCGATAAATTAAACTCTGCCTAGTTACGCCTAAAATTTTTGCGGTCTTTGAAACATTCCACAAGGCTCTGTCCAGCTCATTTATAATAGTTTTTCTTTCGAACTCTTCAATTTTTTCTTCAAGATTTATTTCTTTATCCACAAAAAATATTTCATCTTCCAATGATGGATTCATTACATCCAGTATATAGTCAGGGATATTTTCTATCTTAAGCTCCGTTTCGCCCTCTAAACTCCTAATCATCATGTTCTCAATGAAATGCGACAGCTCTCTGATATTGCCTGGCCAGTCATGCATTTTCATCAGTTCTCTCAGCTCAGGCGATATATCAGATATGTTACGCCCCATTTCTTTATTGAACTTAATCACGTAATATTTGCTAAGCTCGATTATATCTCTTCCTCGTTCTGTAAGTTTTGGAATGTAAATATGATAGCCAGATATTCTATAAAAAAGATCCTGTCTCAGTTTTCCATCAGCTATCAGCTTATACGGATCCTCATTCATAGCACTGACAACTCTGCAGTTAATTGGATAAGTATCCTTTCCTCCCACCCTTCGGGCAGATCTCTCCTGCAAAACCCTTAGGAGCTTTGTCTGCATATTTATCGACATTGAGTTTAGTTCATCTAGAAATATTGTCCCTTTGCCTGCTTCTTCGAACATTCCCGACGAATCTAAAGCTCCTGTGTATGCACCTTTCACAGAACCAAAAAGTATACTTTCAAGTAAATTTTCAGGAATAGCTGAACAATTTATCCCAATAAATGGCTCTGTTTTTCTCTTTCCGTGATTGTGAATACTCTGTGCAAAAACTTCCTTCCCAGTTCCTGTATCACCAACGAGTAATATGCTGTTATCTAGCCAGGCAACAGCCTGAGCTTCTCTTATAACTTTCATTGTTGCTTCACTGGAGCCAACAATATCTTCAAAAGTATATCTGGTTCCATTGTTATAGTTTACTTTGTCGTTTTCGTCACTTTGATGAAATTTCCTCTTCAGATCGATTATTTCAGAAAGTAGCTCTCTTAGCTTGGATTCATCTTTGCTGATTGAATAAACTCCAATGGTTTCGTTGCCTATATTAACTGGAATAGTGCTATATGTCTTATATACTGGATTTCCATTGTTATAGGCATGAGCTTTATATCTATCAATAATGGGTTTTTTAGTCTCAAATACCTGCATATGCTCGGATTTTCCTTTGTCCTCATATCCATAGGCATCCCATATTTTTTTACCTATCATGTCATCCTTACTTCTCTTCTCAAGCTCTTCCATCGCTTTGTTGTATATTTCGATGATACCTTTTTTGTCAGTCAGCAGTACTCCATCATTAAGGTTGTCAATTATCTCTTCGTAAATATATAGCTTTTCTTTTAAGCGTTTCAGCTCTTCTCTGGCATCCATATGATCACTTCCCGCTAATTTTGACTCCATTATATCATATTATTGCGCTCAAAAATTCAAATACATCCTTAAAAATGGCAATAAAAACCAGGTATCAATATCCTAAGCTATCAATACCTGGCTTCTTCTTAATTATTTTATTCCTGTTGATCCAACAATCTCTTTTCCAGTATCTGGTCGATATCAAAGTTTTCTATCTGCAAGTAGTACTCTGCTGCATCTAAAAGTGACTTCATTGGAACTGTCCCTATTACTTCGCTACCAACTATCCCAACTCCCCATCTCTTTGCTTCCATCCTCACCATCTCAAATGCCTGGTACACTGAGGACTTCTCATAGTTTACAAGGTTCATCGATACTTGTGTCTGATTTCTTTCCTCAAGCTTTAATCCTATAGCTTTTACATATCTTAAGCCACCGCCCAAGTGCCTTATGGTCTTTGCTATTTTGTCTGCTATCTCTACATCTGGTGTATCTAAGTTGATGTTAAAGGCAATCAGTGGTACCCTTGCCCCTACTGCAGTCGCTCCACTCTTTTCATTCATTTCCTGTGGCCCAAAATCTGGTTTCCATTCGGGTTGCTTTATTTTCTCAAAAAATCCCTCGTATTGCCCCTTTCTTACTGACGCCAGATTCTGTCTGTCAGGGCTTGTTGCTGCATCTTCATACAGGTAAACAGGTATCCCCATATTTCCTAGTTCCTCTCCAACCTGCTTTGCTATTTCCACACATTCGCCTATGGTCACGTTTGTAACTGGTGTAAATGGTATTACATCTGTAGCTCCCATTCTAGGGTGAGCCCCTTCGTGTTTGGACATGTCTATTAATTCTGCAGCTTTTTTTGCAGTGTTTATAGCAGCTTCTCTTACCTGCTCAGGTGAACCTATCATGGTAAGCACTGTTCTGTTGTGGTCTTTGTCTGAAGAATAGTCTAGTATGATGATTCCTTCTACTTTCCTAGCTTCGTCGATTATCTTTTCTACAAGTGCCTTATCTCTGCCTTCACTGAAATTTGGCACGCACTCCATTAATTTCCTCATAATTTCCTCCTTGTTTTCAGCTGATACTTTATTTTAGATTTGCCACAAATGTCTTTATGAACCAAATTGTCTGAGGTTGATAGATTATATCTACCAAAAATGCTCCAACTATTGGTACTATCATCATTGCCTTTCTGCTCATTCCATACTTTTCATTTACAGCAGTCATATTTACGATTGCTGAAGGAGTAGCTCCAAGGCCATGACCTGCAAGACCAGAGACCATAACGGCTGCATCATAGTTGCTTCCAAGTATTCTGAACACTACAAAGTATGCCAGTAATATCATTACTACAACCTGGGCTAGAAGTACAATCATAACTCCACCAATCAAACCTGCAAGCTCCCAAAGTTTTAAAGTCATCAATGCAAGTGACAAATAGAGGTTTAGCATAACGTTCCCTATCTCATCTACAAGGGCAAAATCAAATTTGTAAAAACGAAATTTTTCGTTCAGATTTCTAAGAATAACTGCTACAAACATGGCTCCAACGTAATTGGGGAATCCCATTCCTATCAATTTACTAACCCATCCAGATGCTATTGTTCCAATTGCCATACTGATAATTATCGCAGAAACATTCTTTATTACATCAAGAGATGACAATTTTTCACCAGATGCTATATTTATCTCAGTAACAGACATATCAAAAGTCTCGTCTTTATCAGGTCTCAAATTGTTCTTTTCAATTAATCTTCTTCCTAAAGGTCCACCTACCAGTACAGCTGATATGAGACCAAATGTTGCTGCTGCAGCTCCTACAAGAGGCCCTGCTTCAAAGCCCATCTCAGCAAATGTATTTCCATAGGACAACGCAGCACCATGTCCACCAATCATTGAAATAGCACTTGATAAGAGCGCATAAGGAGCTTCAAGCCCAATAACTTTGGAGATTCCTATCCCTAAAATATTTTGTATTATTGAAATGACTCCGGCAACCAACCAGTATATAATTAATAATTTGCCGCCCTTTTTAAGTAATGCAAAACTCGCTCCCAAACCTACTGTCGTAAAGAATGCAAGCATAAATATGTCTTGGAAAATATTTTGAAAATTGAAAGAGAATGTTCCAGTTGAAAACCCTATCCAAGTTATAAACATGAATATGAATCCACCAACAACTGGCGCAGGTATACAATATTTGTCCAAAAGTTTGACTTTATTTTTCACAAAATATCCCAATAATAACAGTATTGCGGCAAACGCCAGTGTACTCGCCACGTCAACGTTGATGTTTAAAATTCCTTCTAATACTTCAAATTTCATTTTAATCCTCCTATTCTATTTGTTTTACAGTTGCCATATTTTAGTTGCCCCCCTATTGCAACTATTATTCTTACATATTAGTAATGCATTTTTCATGCCATGGCGATAGAAAAAATAGAATGTGCATTTATCAATGTTCTGTAAAAATTTGTATATTGGTTAATAAAAAAAATCAAAAAAATACCCTGCAATATCTGCAGGGTGCAAATTTTGCAAGGTATTAAAGTTCATATTCTTTAATTTTATACCGTAAAGTTCTCTCACTTATACCAAGGCTTTCAGATGTAAGTCTTCTGTTTTGATCGTTATTGGAAAGTGCAAATTTAATTACTTTCTTCTCTATGTCCTTAATATTTTCGCCTTCATAGATTTTTATATATCCCTTGCTTGTACTATAGTCATCAGGGCTATCAGCTATTATACTCTGTGGGCTAATATAGAATGAATCTGCTTCAATATACTCAGTTGTACTCAGCAATACAGCCCTTTGAATTATATTTTCCAGTTCTCTGATATTTCCTTTAAATGTGTAGTTCCTGAGGATCTCGTAAGCTTCATGGGTAATGCCAAATACTTTCTTGTTAAATGCTATATTATATTTATCAATCAAATACGGAACCAAATATTTCAGATCATCTATCCTATCCCTTAGCGGTGGAGCTACTATATTTATAACGTTTATTCGATAGTAGAGATCTTCTCTAAAGTTTCCAAGTTCTACTTCTTTCTTTAAATCTTTATTAGTTATACAGATAACCCTTATATCAACTTTATGAGTATCAGCATCGCCAACATGTCTTACTTCCTTATCTTGAAGAAATCTTAATAGTTTAGACTGAAGCTTTAAGTCCATCTCTCCAATTTCATCTAAAAGTAATGTACCTTTATCAGCTCTTCTAATTATGCCTATTTCATCCTTGTATGCACCAGTAAATGATCCCTTTTTATATCCAAAGAGCTCACTTTCCAATAGTTCACCAGGCATAGCAGCGCAGTTAATTGCTACAAATGGCATATTGTGCCTGTTGCTGGTCGTATGGATTTTTTGTGCAATAAGCTCTTTCCCAGTTCCACTTTCGCCTGTAATAAGAATAGTAGCGTTTGTGTCCTTAATTCTATCGATAATATCGGTAACTTCTCTTATATTTTCTGTTTCACCAATTATGTCTTTTTTTACATGCGTTTTTAGGCTGTAAATCTTTTGTGCCATCATATATTTTTCGTTAGCCGTATTCAGCAAAAGCCTTAGTTGTTCGTTATCTATGGGCTTTGTTATGAAATAGTAAGCGCCCATTTTAATAGCTTTAATTGAGTTTTCTATTGTTGAATGAGCTGTCATAATGATTACAACAGCCTCTGAGTTTGCAGCAAGAATCTTTTCTAAAAGATCAAACCCATTTTCTTCTTTTAAGCGAAGGTCAAGAAGTACTAATCCTATCTTTTCTTTTACTAACAAGTTTAAAGCTTCTTGTGATTCTTCACTCGTAAATATTTCATAACTATCTTCTAAAAGAAACTTTAGAGATCTGAGAATCTTTGCTTCATCATCAACTATCAAAAGTTTATTCTTCATTGCCTTCACCCTTTCCGACCGTTATTCCAATTAACATGCCTTCACCAACTCCATCACTTTCTGCCCAAATATTACCACCATTTTCATCAACTATCTGTTTTACTACAAACATGCCAACTCCATTTCCAAGTTCCTTGGTTGTGTAGAAAGGTTCAAAAATATATTGCAAACCTTCTTCTTCCATGCCACATCCATTGTCCTTAAACTGCAGGATTACCGAGTCATCTTCTTCTCTTGCAGATATCTCAAGCTGTGGTTTATCCACATTTTTAACAGCATCTATACTGTTTAGAACTATATTTATAATAAGCTGTTTGAACTGACTCATATCAAAATGTATGTATGTATTCTTCTCGACGTCAACCACTATATCTATTCCCTTAGCTTGCATTTTAATGAGTTTTAACGAGCTCATCAACTCCTCATATAGATTGACATTTGAAAGAATTGGCCTTCTGGGGGAAATATATTCCATGAATTCTTTAATGAGACCATCCATTCTATCAATTTCTGTTGGTATGTCTTCAGCAGCAGCAAGCATAAATTCTTTGTTCTCAATCTTTTCTTTCATCTGAGAAGTATAAATTCTAATGGATGTCATAGGATTTCTGATTTCATGTGCTATTGATGAAATTATTTTTTGCATAAACTGGAGCTTGTCATAGTTTCTAAGCTCATGCATTAGAGCTTTTTGTTCTTCAGTTTTTTGTTCGATGATTTCCTTTAGCCTTCTATTCAACTCTCGAAAAATAAGTACTACGACCAGCAGTCCTACGCTTATTGCAAACACAATATTCAGTAATGTATCATATCTGGTCTTGGTGTTTTTTATGGGAGTACCGAACCATTTTCTGTATAGAGAATCATACAAGCCACTTTTCTGTATTTCCGCGAGTCCTTTATTAAGCTTTTCTACAAGCTCTTTGTTATTCTTGCTTACAGCCATAGAATACTTCTGCTCGTTTAAAGTATCCCCTACAATCTTTATTTTTTCGATAGCATCTTTTTCATTTACTAAATAGTTTATGGTAAGTGTATTTCCTATCAGAGCATCTACCTTGTCCACCAAGAGATCTGAAAGGGCAGCCCCAAATGTAGAGTATTCTATAATTGTGACATCTGGAATTTCACTTATTTCCTTATATAATATTTCTTGAACATTAAGAGCGACTGTTTTTCCACTTAAGTCTTTAAGCCCTTTTATATCAGTAGTTTTATCAAGTACAAATATTGACTGAGAATTCATAAGTAACGAGTCAGAAAACAAAAAATGCTCTCTTCTCTCTTCAGACTCTTTCATACCCCGTATGATATCTGCTTTTCCCTTGTCTATCGCATTATAAGCAACACTCCAAAGCATTGGGGTAAACTCAAACTCTAATCCTGTAACGAGGCTTATAGCTTTTAATACATCGACGTTAAATCCTTTGAAATCTCCATTTGCATCTACGTATTCGTATGGTGGAAAATTACTGTCTCCAACGACCTGATAAACCTGCTGGTCTGCAGAAGCAATACCAGGAATAATGAGTATTAGAATAAGTATAAGTGCCATAAACCGTCTTTTCATTTCGTCACCCCAATCTCCTTCTATTATGCCACCTAGAGAAATAAAAAACCAGATATTTGATTTATAATCATATATCTGGTTCAAATCATTATTAATTTGGCACGCTGATTACTTTAAAAGCTCAGCAATAGTACCTAACACCATTCCAGGCACAACATTAAATGAGTAATCTTCTTGCAGTCTTTCTGTATATTTATGAGCATCTTTTCCAAAAGGTCCAATATTTACAACTGGCAAGTTTAGTTCCTGCATACCTTCTATTGGAAGATTATATTTTGTTCCAAAACCAGGCATGTTGTTCTTTAAGGATGCGACTGCATTTTCTTCTCTTGGCGCTGCTGCGTAGCTTAAATCTGAAATATATGGATAAAATTTCTTCATCACAATTTTATAATCAGATTTCGTCTCTGAGATTACCTTGTTTACAGCATCAAGAAGTTTCTTTTCAATATCGGTTTCTCCCTTAACGTAAATGTGCGGATAATATGGAGGTGAAAAATAGACAATTACCACTGGATCTTTATCCGACCATAAATCATAGACAGATTTTATCATCAATAGTGCAAATGCTCTTTCATCTACAGATTCATCTTCCGATAGCTCTGTACTTCTCATCTTAATTAGAGCTTCAAGTTCTTCTCCCTTTTCTGCTCTCACTTTTTCAAGAAGTTCTTCATATGTGATTACCCTTGGTTTCCAAGGAAGTTTCTCAAATTTAAAGTTGTTAAAGGAACAGTATTTCTCATATTCTCGATTAAGGTTGTCTATAACCTTACCAAAAGCTTCAGTTGCACCTTTTACGACCTTTTTCATCATTTCGTCCGGAGTGCTTGAGTGAGTTCCAAAATTAAAGAACAAATAGCTGTCTCTTGCCGTCTGAACAGAATACTCTGTCTTAAGATCCTGTTGCCTTAGTGAAATTGGCGGTACTGTATATTCTCCTTCAGCTTCGTCACTATATTTGGTGTTAAAATCTATTTCTTCCATTATTGCTGAAGAAATATGATTAGGGTCTAATCCTTTAAATGGGTCTCCTCCATGAGCTTCTGAACCAACTACATAAAATGATGGCATTATTTTGCCGACTGTTCCTACATAAATATACTTATTCTCATCACCGTCATATCTTGGCGCCATGTAGTCAGTATCGATAACTGCTTGATACTCGAACCCTTCATCTCTCTTGAGATTTACGAGCTGTGGAACTAACGAAAGCATGCCACCCGAGTTGCCCTCTTCGTCACAAACTGCACCAAATACGATATTCCCATCTAATTCATCTACATCATTTGAAAACTTCTCAACTATTGCCATAAGTGTTGAAGTTCCACACTTCATGTCGAATATTCCCCTACCAAAAAGATATTCACCAGAGTTCAAATCTTCCATAGCTTCATCTGAAATCTGAACTTCTTTTAATTTACTGGGCAATTCCAAGGGTTTTGTTGCATATTCTTTGATTTTCCCATAATCTGATATTCCAACGGTGTCGGTATGTCCTATTAAAACGACTGTCTTCTTACTAGAACCCTTCCTGCCTCTGACAACTGCCATGACGCTTTTTCTCCCCAATGGGTCGTCAACAACGTCTATCATCTTTATACTGTCAGGATTCTTCTTAAAATAATCCATTTCAGTAAATCTTTTGTAAATAGCATTCACTACGTTAATCTCTTCTCTTGTTCCTACAATACTTGGGATTTCAGTCAGCTCAATCGTAAGCTTTCTAATTTTCTCAGACAGATTCAATAACTTCACTCCTTAATAATTATTTTTGCAATTAAATGAAATGCAATTATTATGCCAGTAAAATTTTCTTATCAGAATTATACTAAGCGCTAAAATACAGGCTTAGAAAGACAATTGTTTAAACAGTTAAAAAAATCTAACAAATAATCAGAAATAAGCAAATTATTTTTTGCTTTCTCTATTCATCTGAAAGTCCATAGTTGTCAATTTTATACTTGAGATTTTGACGTGAGAGCTTTAAAAGCTTTGCTGCTTCATTTAGATTTTTACTCTCTATTAACGCCTTTTCAATGTATTTTGATTCGATATCTCTCATGGTTTCGTGCAGATCAAAATCTGGTTCAAAATTTTTCTTTATATCATCTAGATTCTTGTTCATCACGTGATGCGGCATGTTTTCAAATTTTATGATATTGCTTTCGGCAAAGTTAAACCCTGCTTCTATAAAATTTCTAAGCTCTCTCACATTTCCAGGCCAATCATAATCCATAAAATATTCCATTGCCTTCTTTGAGACTCCTTTAATGCTTTTCCCCATTTTCTGATTATTTTCAGCAATAAAGTGATCAACCAGGATAGGTATATCGCCTTTTCTATCTCTAAGTGGCGGAATATTGATAAGTACAACGCCCAACCTATAAAATAAATCCATCCTCAAAACTTTGTTTTCTATTAGATTATATGGACTCTCATTTAATACAGACACCAACTTAATGTCAGTATTGATGAGTTTCGTACCACCAACTCTCCTAAAGCTATTGGTTTCTGTAACCCTTAAAAGCTTCGACTGAAGGCTCATTTCCATAGAGTTAAGTTCATCAAGAACCAGAGTCCCGTTATTTGCAAGGTCGAATACTCCAACTTTATTTTCAGCCCCCGTGAAACTGCCCTTAGTAGTTCCAAAAAGTGTACTTTCTCCTAAAGTAGATGGAATGGTTGCACAATTTTGTATTATAAATGGATTGTCTTTTCTTAAGCTGTGATTATGTATCGCTTTTGCTATAAGCTCCTTGCCTGTCCCAGACTCTCCATACACCATTACCGGCGAATGGGACTTAGCAGCCTTAAGAGCCCTGTTTTTAATTTCAAGTATTTTCGTGTCTCTCCCAACAAAGTTGTCAATAGTAAAATAGAAATCATTATCACTGTAATTATTAGAGTCATCATCTATATATGATGTATGATCTTTGTCAATATATGTATTTATGTCCATTGCTCCAATAATTTCGTTGCCTGAAAACAGTGGAAAAGTAGTGCTCAAAACTACTTCTGTTCTTTCCTTAAAAATATTTAGATACTGTTTCTCATTGATGATTGGTTCTCTGTTCTTAAGCACAGACATCACAGTACTTGAATCATTGTCCAAGTGCTGATGAACTTCTAAAATATGCAGTCCCACCGGATCTTCGACTATCCTGGTTCCCCTCGCATTAAAAATATTGTAGTATCGAATGTAACCTTCTCTATCGGTTATAACCAGGAAGTCAACGTATTTAAATATACTTGGTATATCCTTAATACTGATCTTGCTCATGGTAAACACCCTCATTCATTTAGTAGTTAATTCCATTTTATCACTTAAATGAACTTTATACACAAAAAGGGAGCTACTTTTGTAACTCCCTTCTCATAAACTTGTAAGTTTAGCTTTTCTTATACAATGGACCGTTGAAGAACTCATTTTTAAGTTCAACGACTTCACCACTAAGAGCTACAAGACCTATAATATTAGGAATTATTATACATGCAAGAAGCAGGTCTAAGAATTTATATAAGAATTCTATACTTCCAAAAGCTCCCATTACAATAGCGAGCAAGTATACCACTCTCATAACTTTGGAAAATCCCAGTCCAAATAAATATTCAGCCTGTTTTTCTCCATAATATATTATTACAATTATTGTAGAAATTACGAACAATGTTATACTAACTGTTACAATTCCTCCACCAAGTCCTTCTCCTAAAAGTGACTGGAATGCCATAGAAGGCATTGCTGCTGCCTGATCTGGAGAAACTGTCTTATAAAGGCCTGTGACCAGAACTATAAAAGCAGTAGCAGTACAGACGATTAGAGTGTCAACGATATTTTCGAATATTCCCCACATTGCCTGTCTTACAGGATGGTCAGTTATAGCTGATGAGTGAGCTATTGGTGCAGTACCCATACCGGATTCATTGGAGTATACGCCTCTTGCAGTACCCCATCTAATGGCACTTGCAATTGTCGCCCCAATAAAACCACCAGTAGCAGCTGCAGGAGAGAAAGCATGTTTAAATATAAGCGCAATGGCATTTGGAAATTCTGAGATATTTACTATGATAATTGCTATTGCTCCGATTATGTACAAAAGTGCCATGAATGGAACTAATTTCTCGGTTACAGTTGCAATCCTCTTTATTCCACCATACACTACTATACCAATTATACCTGCAAGTACCAGCCCTGAAACCCAGTTGGGTATATTGATGGTTGCAGCCGTCTGTACAACTGAAACAGTCTGAGTAGCTATCGAAGGAACGAGTTCAATCATCAGGAAGAATGCAAATATTGGTCCTAGTGCTTTGCCTACTTTCGACTTCATTCCTTTTGTAAGATAGTACATAGGCCCGCCAACAAATTCTCCAAGCTCATTTTTCTCTCTGTACTTCAACCCAAGAACAATTTCAGAAAATTTCGCACCAGCCCCAACAAAAGCAATGACCCACATCCAGAAAATTGCTCCGGGACCTCCGAATGCAATTGCCACAGGTACTCCAACTATATTCGAAGCACCAATAGCAGATGCAAGCGCTGCTGATGCTGCTTGAAATGCTGTAACAGTACCTTCGCCTGATTCTTGTTTTTTGAACATTTTACCAAAAGTTTCTTTTAATGCAAATGGAAGATATTTAAACTGTACAAATCCAAGTCTGACGGTTAAAAAAAGGCTCCCTCCAACCAAAATTACCAGCATAGGTATACCCCACAACCAGTCAGAAAAATTAATTAATGCATCAACTAAGCTCTGCATAAAAACCCCCCTAATATAATATTATAATTCATAACTTTAATTCTACGCTAAACAAGTACACCTCCTTTGCAAGATAGTAAAAGGCAATAATTGTTAATGAATTTATAATATTGCAAATCTTATGCCAAATGATTATAAATATTAGAAATAGCTATTTTAGCGGTATTAGATAGAGCTTAATCAATTTCTCACTTTTTTTATATGTTAGTTTTTTTGTTCAATGCAAATATTTTTTTGCATTGAACCTGTGTGAAATACACATTATCTGTCTTTTGATACAATTTAATTATGGTATAATATTTAAAAGGCAGGTGACTTAAGTGGATATTATGAAAGAAGAAATTGTACAACTTACTAGAGAACTAGTAAATATCTATAGTCCTTATTTCAAAGAAGCACAAGTTATGGAGTATGCATATGAATGGTTGAATAGCAGAAATATTCCTGCTGAATTTCACAAATATCATGAAAGCAAAGTAACTAATTTTGAAGGAATTAATTTAGTGGGCAAAATAACGGGAAAAGGTAATGGCCCTAAAATCCTACTAAACGGACACTTGGATACTGTATATTTAACAGACGGCTGGACCAAAGACCCTTTTGAAGGCATCATAGAAGAAGACAGGCTCTACGGGCTTGGAGCTCTTGATATGAAAGGTGGATCAGCAGCAATTATGCTTGCATTAGACATGTTTTTGAAAAATCATGAAGACTTTAACGGAGAAATAGTATACTCATTTGTATCTGATGAGGAAGGTCCATACGGATTAGGTACTGATTCCCTTATCAGAGATGGATATGCGGATGGAATCAATTTTTCAATAGTAACCGAACCGAGCGCTGGATTTTGTAATATCGAGTATCCATGCCTTTGTCTTGGTGCCAGAGGCGGTTATAATTACACAGTTACTCTGACAGGCAAAGCAAGTCACGCTGCAAACCCAGAATTAGGCGTAAATGCTATTGTCGATATGTCGAAAGTAATTTGTCAACTCGAAAACATTGAATTTGTAAATGATCCTCTACTCGGAATGGGTGATTTAGCCGTTATTGACGTAAAAGGAGGCGGTGCTGCAGCAAGTGTTGCAGAAAGCGAGAATTTTACAGTTTTCAGACATGTAGTCCGCGGAGAAGATAAAGTTACGTTGAGAAATGAAATAATTGAAGCAGTAAAGAGGGCAGATATTAAAAGCAGTTGGAAAATGAATTTCCGACCAGCTCCTTACGAAGAAGTAGACGGGTTTATACCTTACGCGGTTGATGAAGAAAATAAATACACTAAACTTATACAGCGATCAATTATGGATATTTCAGGAAAGAATGGAGAAATTGCTTACTTTTCAAGCATAGGTGATTTTAACTATCTGGGTACCAGATTAAATGCTCCTACTTATATCTTTGGGCCTTATGGCGAAAACTACCATACAGGAGACGAGTGGGTCTCTATAGAAAGCCTCGTGGATACGTGCAGAACCATTTACAGGATTCTGGAAATAGCGTTAGATGCTAAATAGATTGTTTAATAGAACCAAATTAATATCATTCATATGTTCCAGTAGCACAGACTTGATATAATCCAACTTTTCCTCAGAGGCTCTGTATTCAGGTAATGAAACACTTAAAGAAGCTACTACTTTCGAATTTTGTTTTAGAGGAACAGCAATGCATACAATGCCTTCTGTTGCCTCTCCTTTTTCGAAAGAGAATTGTTCATAACGTATGGCTTCTAATTGTTTTATAAGCTGGTCGACATCTGTAATAGTATTACTGGTAAGTTTTTTCATGCCATCTTTATAAAGATTTCTAATTTCTTCATTTGTATATGAGGATAAAAGACATTTCCCCAAAGCTGTAGCATGTGCAGGCAATGAAGTACCAATGCTCGATATCAGAGTTATAGCCTGACTTGGCTCCTCCTTAGCAATATAAAATACATTTTGAGGATTATTGCTATCATTAATTCCCATCTGGCATATTTCATTACATTTACTTACTATTTGCATCATATGCTTTTTGAGCAAACTCATCGTACTACTGTTTCCTAAATATCCCTGAGAAATTTTATATGTTTCCATTCCTATTTTAAAAGTTTTTGTATCTTCATTCTGAATAATATATCCCAATTCTGACAAAGTCATGAGAATAGGCTGAATTGTACTTTTTGAGAAGTCCAGCCTGTTTGATATTTCTGTAAGAGTTAAATTAGGAGTTGAGCCTATAAGTTTTAATATCTCCATTACTCTGTATGTTGGATTATGCATACTTTAATTCCCCCATCTGATACAAGGATATCAACTTTTTAAAAACGAAATCCCTTCCAAATAATTACTCTAATATTAGCATATAACACAGCAAGAATCAATTTACGGTTCATTCGACACACTTGTTAAAACTTGACAAACATGTTGATTTTAGCTATAATTATTGTAGTTCGTATTTACGTATCGTGTACTTATATGCGAATATATCATTAAATTGGAAGGAGCTCATTTCTATGAAAGCAAGAATTTTTACACCAACTGTTACGATTTTTAATGATGACTTTAGTTTCGATTACGAAGGCAATAAAAACGTAATAGAACATCTAATTGCTGGTGGTGTGGATGGCCTGGTACCGCTAGGAAGCACCGGTGAGTTTACTACTTTAACAATGGAAGAAAAGAAAGAATTTCTTGAATTCTATGTAAAGACTGTAGATAACAGGGTAGAGCTTTTACCGGGCACTGGATGTCTGAATTACGACGATACTGTAGAGTTATCTAATTTTGTTTTGGCCTTTGGAGTTAAAGGAGTGCTCATTATACCTCCATATTATTATGCTCTTAGTCAGGATGAGGGATACAAATATTTTGATAAGCTTGCTGAAGATATAAAAGGCGACATCTACATATATAATTTCTCCGCACGATCTGGTTTTGATATGTCAGCAGAAACCGTATTAAAGCTTTCAACTAAGCATAAAAATATCAAGGGTATGAAAGACAGCACAGCAAATGTTGCTCATACTAAAGATGTTTTATTGAAAGTACTCCCTGAACGACCTGATTTTGAGATGTATTCTGGGTATGACGATCATTTTGTTCCAAATGTTATTGCGGGAGGCGCAGGATGCATTGCCGCTATTTCAAATATTTATCCGGAATTATGGTCAAACTGGATAGAAGCAGTAAACAATAATAGCTTTTATGATATCAAAACCATTGGCAATAAAATAGATAAATTGATGGGTTTATACAATGTTCAAAGTAATTTCCCACTGCTTTTCAAGAAACTAATGGTAAAAGAAGGCGTAAATATAAACACAAATACTTTGTTCCCTCATCAGGAAATAGATACCGAATCTTACAACAATGCACTTGAAATTGTGTCACATGCTTTAAATAATTAAAAATAATTAAACGGGCTAAGTGAATTATTAGCCCGTTTAATTATTTTAAAGCAGTAAGAATTCTGATATGACTTACAATAAAGTATAGCCATTCGATTCTCGCTAGACTTTCAGAAAATTTAAATGGTTTTATTTTTTAATACTCATAGAATCCTTTTCCAGTTTTTCTTCCCAATTGATTACCTCTGACCATTTTACGCAATAGCGGACTTGGCCTATACTTCTGATCTTTAAATTCATCATAGAGCGTCTCCATAACTGCTAAACATACGTCATTACCAATCAAATCAGCCAAAGCTAAAGGTCCTATCGGATGATTTGCACCTAGCTTCATAGCCTGATCAATATCTTCAGCTTTAGCAACGCCATCAGCTAATACTCCAATTGCCTCATTTATCATAGGCACTAGTATCCTGTTGACTACGAACCCGGGAGCTTCCTCAACTTGTACTGGTGTCTTTCCTATTGTCTTTGTTAAATCAACAATAAAGTCTCTGGTTTCCTCAGATGTCGCAATTCCTTCTATCACTTCTACTAACCCCATTACAGTGACTGGATTGAAAAAATGCATGCCAATAACTTTAGATGGCCTGTTTGTAGCAGAAGCTATCTCGGTTATAGATAATGAAGATGTGTTAGTAGCAAATATAGTTTCAGGATTACATATGCTATCAAGCTCTTTGAAAATCGTTTTCTTTAATTCCATGTCTTCTGAAGTAGCTTCTATAACAACATCCACATCTCTTGCATCTTCTAGACCCTGAACTGGTTTAATCTTACTGACTATAGTATTTCTCTCCTGTTCGGAGATTTTTCCTTTTTGTAATGCCCTATCAAGATTTTTTAAAATAATGTTCATACCCTTACCTGGGGTTCTTTCTCTCATAAATACATCTATACCACTCTGTGCAAGAGTCTGAACAATTCCAGTACCCATTGTTCCTGAACCTAATACAAATATCTTCAAACTTTACCCTCCTTAGATGTAATATTACCATTTGTAAAATTTGGTTTTCTCTTGTTTAGAAATGCAACCATTCCTTCTTTTTGGTCATGACTGGCAAAACAAAGACTGAAAAGAGATGCCTCCATGGCTATAGCTGAGTTCATATCCATATCAAAACTATGAGTTATAGATTTTTTGGAATACCTTACTCCAATTTGTCCTTTCATTGAAATTTGTTTTGCAATGTCAATTGCATAATCAAGAGTACTATCTGGATTGGTTACCGCATTTACCAGCCCAATTTTTTCTGCTTCTTCTGCAGTAATAATCTTTCCTGTAAATATCAGTTCTTTTGCCTTTTTTGATCCTATTAACTCAGGTAATCTAACAGACCCCGAAAATCCTGGCATAATCCCCAGGCCAACTTCAGGCAAACCAAACTTTGCTCTTTCGCTCGCAACAATAATATCACATGCAAGCGCAAGCTCGAAGCCACCACCTAAGGCGTATCCATTAACTGCAGCAATAATGGGCTTTTCAAAACATTCTATCTTCCTGTAAATCGAAGCGCCATAAGATGCAAAATTATGTGCATCATCTGGATTCATATCGACCATAGATTCAATATCGGCACCTGCTGCAAAACTCTTGCCGCTTCCTGTTAGAATAATTACATATACATCCGAATCGTTTCCCAACTCGATTAAAACTTCATCAAGTTCTTCCAAAGTATTAGAATTGAGAACGTTAAGTACTTCTGGCCTGTTAATTGAGATTATTCCTATGTTTCCTTCCTTTGATACAGTTAAGTTTTGAAGATTCAAGTTAATCCTCCTTACATGTGCTAAACAAATTAATATGTCCTTCTGATATAATCGCCTATTCTTTGAATTGCTTCATGCAGATTTTCATCAGAATTGGCAAATACAAGACGCAAGTATCCTTCACCCATACTTCCGAATGCAGAGCCAGGTACAACTACTACACGTGCTTCCTTAATTAATTCTTCTGCAAATTCCTGAGATGTTTTCCCAAAGGCTTTAATATTTGGAAATGCATAGAAACTCCCTGGAGACTTTCTGCAACTTATCCCTGGGATTTCATTTAGTCCATCGATTAAAATATCCCTTCTTCTAGCATAATCTTTTAACATGCTTTCAACTGCATCCTGTGGACCTGTAATCGCTTCTATTGCCGCAACTTGAGTAAATGTAGAAACACAGGATACTATTCCCTCCTGAAGCTTTGGCATGCTCGAAATTATCTTTGTGTCTCCAACTATATATCCTATTCTCCATCCTGTCATCGCATGAGATTTAGAAAGGCTGTTCAAAATTAAGACATTACTTCTTACTTCTGGTATTTCTGCTATAGAAAAATACTCAACCCCATCATAAATCAACTGGTCATATACTTCGTCAGAATATACGAACAAGTCATATTTCTCAACAAGCTTTGCGATTTTAATTATTTCTTCTTTACCCAGCACAGAGCCTAATGGATTGCTTGGAGAATTTAGAATTATAGATTTTGTCTGTGGTGTTATCGCCTTCTCTATATCCTCAGCTTTTATGTTAAAATCATTTTCTTCATAAACTGGTACTGGTACTGGTTTAGCTCCTGCTAGCATCACTTGTCCAAAATAATTTGGAAAACATGGGTCAGGAATCAAAACTTCATCTCCAGGGCCAACAGTGGTGATCAATGATAAGGTTAACGCTTCTAATGCGCCAACTGTTACCATTACATTTTCAAAATTATAATCTGGTGAATATTTATGATATTTCAAAGCTATTGCTTCTCGCAACTCTTTTAGACCTGCATTTGGATTATAATGAGTATATCCTTCATCTATGGCTCGTTTAGCAGCATCTTTTATATTTTGAGGAGTATCAAAATTTGGCTCTCCAACGGTCAATTTAATTACGTCATCATATTTTTCTGCTAAATCAAACATCTTTCTAATTCCAGAAGCAGGATAATTATTTGCTATTACTGATAGACTTTTCATTTTAACCTCCTTGGCTACTATATCCTTTCGCAAAAAACTATTTCAATTTTTGTTAAGGTACTAAAGTATCTCTACAGAAGTGGCTATAGATGGTCCTCCGCCAACACAAAGTGATGCTACTCCATATTTTACCTGGCGTCTTTTAGCTTCATAAATCAACGATACTATGATTCTTGCAGCTGTACATCCCACTGGGTGTCCTAGGGCTATTCCAGAGCCATTTGCATTTACCTTGTCCATATCTATTTTTAGTTCTCTATTAACCGCAAGGAATTGTGCGGCAAAAGCTTCATTAATTTCAAAATATCCTATATCATCAATTGTAAGCCCTGAGCTTTCAAGTACTTTTGGTATCGCGTAAGCTGGACCAATACCCATAATTTCAGGCTTAACTCCTTCGTTTTCTGTTGCTATAATTCTCGCTAATGGCTTTATTCCTAATTCAATTGCTTTTTCTTCAGCCATAAGTACAAGTGCTGCAGCTCCATCGTTTATTCCTGAAGCATTGCCAGCAGTCACAGTCCCATCTTTTTTGAAAGCAGGTCTCAGTTTGCCCAATTTCTCCATAGAAATATCTGCCCTGGGGTGCTCATCAGTATCAACCACAGTTACACCTTTTCTAGTTGATATAGTAATTGGTTCGATTTCTTCTTCAAATTTCCCATCTACAATTGCCTTGATTGCTCTTTGATGACTTAAAACAGCAAGCTGATCTTGTTCCTCTCTGGAAATTTCATAACGCTCTGCAAGATTTTCTGCTGTAATACCCATATGATAACCTTCCATGGCACATACGAGACCATCTTCTAAAATTGAATCTACTAATTCACCATTGCCCAATCTATAACCTTCTCTTCCTCTTTGCAATAAATAAGGCGCTTGTGACATATTCTCGATTCCAACTGCTACTCCGATATCAGTTATACCAAGCATTATTGAATGATATAACACTTCGAAAGCTTTCATGCCTGAACCACATTGCTGATCAATTGTGTATGAAAAACCTTCAACTGGCATATCACACTTTAGCTGAATTTGTCTGCCTGGGTTTCCTTTTAATCCAGATTTATAGATCATTCCACAAGCTAATTCAGTCACCAGTTCAGGACCAATGTTAGCTTGTTTTAAAGCTGAATTGACGGCAACTACGCCAAGGTCTACTGCTGATACATCTTTAAGTGACCCTAAGAAATCTCCAATTGGTGTTCTCTTCGCTCCAACGACTACAACATTTCTCACATCTTTCACCTCTTATCTTTTTTTAGTCTCAGTGACATTATGCACTCTGAAATAGCTTCAATTGCTTTATCAGATAATAATTCTCGCTCAACTAACTCATAATTTACTGAATTGCTGTCCAGTACTATTTTACAACCAGAGAAATCTGGATGAATTGCACAAGCTACGGGACAGCTATTCAGTATTAATAGGATCGCATAATTATCATCATTAGCGCTCACAAAATTATACTGCCTGTAGTATTGTTTTATTTTATTGAGAACCATTATTGGGTCAATATATGGATTGCAATTCCCGCAGAATTTAACACCAATGCTTATAGGTTCGTCTGCATTATTTCCTATCATCGGTTTTTATACCTGCAATCACCTTTGCACATTCTTTTTTATGCTCTAAGTTAGAAAGTTTTGAATACATTACCTTTTGTGCCTGTGGTGAGCCTGCACCATGCATACTCTCAACCAATGCAGTTCCTCCAGTCATATTCTCAATAAGTCTGCCTATACGCATTCTGTCTTCAGTAGATACATTAGCTACTCCCTTTAAATACTTCTCTACGTATTTACCTATCACTTCATTTTTTAGATCAGATTCTGAAGGCATTGTTGCTATTATGCCACCAGCTATATCTTGCGCTAATCGGTCTATTTCATATATAAGTTTTGTAACATTATGCTTTCCTACGTTGGCCAATAGTGGATCCACGTAATATGCTCCTGATTCAGTTGGTTTCCCCTCTGCAGAGCAGGCTATAGCACAAGCATAGAGTGTTTCTGCATGATGAATCATTTCATTGAGTTTCTCTTTTATGTGCCCAGCTTTTTCATAACCGCTATATTCAGCCATAACTGCTGAAGCACCAATAACTACATCTGAAACTCCACCTTTGCACCCTCCGTAATTCTGACGATGATAGCATGCAAATCTTTCGACCAGACTTCTCGAAAATTCATATTCACCGCACATAAATACGTTTTCCCATGGAACAAACACATCTTCTAGTATTGTTAAGGCTTCTCCTCCAACTATTCCATAGTTAGCATTACCCTGGTCTATCTCGCCTTCGAATTTTCTATCATCATTTGTCTGGCGCCCGAAAATATGGATAACTCCTGGTGCGTCAACTGGAATTGCACAAGCAACTGCATAATCCTCTTCGCCTTCTACCATGCCCATAGTTGGCATAATCAACATGTCATGAGAATTTACCATGCCAGTCATATGAGCTTTAGCTCCTCTGATTACAATGCCATCTTCATTTTTCTCGATTACATGCACATACATATCTGGATCTGGCTGCTGTCCAGGACGTAAGCTACGGTCACCTTTTGGGTCTGTCATAGCGCCAGCTACCATGTGATCTGATTCCTGAAGCTTTAACAAATACTTTAAAAATCTCTCATGGTAAGTTGTTCCTAATTTCTTATCCATTTCATATGTAACAGTATATATTGAGTTTAGTGCATCGAATCCTACACATCTCTGGTAACAGGTCCCAGTTTTCTGTGATAATAATCTCAGCATCTTTACTTTTTTTAGTAGGTCATCATTACTTTGATGAATATGTGTAAAACGATTAATTTTGTTCCCTGTTAAATGAGATTTTACTGTTACGAGTTCTTCGTAAAGTGGGTCGTGAGCAAGATCATATGTCATTGCTGCAGCATTTACATGAGCTTTAATAAATGGGTGATCTATTACATCTTCACTTTTAAGTAACTCACCTTTAACGTATACTTTAATATTTCTGTTCCTAAGGCTATCTCGATACTCTTGCCCCGTCATCATTTTTATCACTCCTATTCTAACACTAAGCTTTTATCCAATTAGAACGAATTCTCTCCCATTTAGCATCTCTCTGATTAGTTATCAAATCGATGTCATTATCATCTAAATGTGAAAAACGACCTTGCTTTAACAGGTAATCCTTAACAGACTTAAATTCTTTTGGATTTCTGTTCAATTTAAATTCACTATTTTCATACTCAGCCAAATACCATAAACCACAATCTACTACTTCTTTAGCTAGAGAAATCGTAACATCTGCAGGCGTACCCCAGCCAGTAGGACAAGGTGCAAAAACATGAATATATGAAGTTCCCTCTACGCTTTTCGCCTTTTCGATTTTTCTTAAATAGTCTTCAGGATAACCCAGACTTGCAGTTGCAGCATAAGCGATATCATGAGCAGCCATTATTTCAAACATATTCTTTTTTGGTCTCATAGCGCCATGAATATTGCTTCCAACTGGTGTTGTTGTTGTCTTTGTTCCATACGGTGTCAAACCACTTTTTTGTATTCCAGTATTCATATATGCTTCATTGTCCATGCATATATAAATTATTTTGTCATTTCTATCAACTGCACCAGATAGCGCCTGTATTCCGATATCAGCTGTCCCACCATCTCCTGAAAAACTGACTACATGAAAGTCTTTTTGACCTAGTGCATTTGCCCCTGCTGCAATGCCCGACATGACTGCTCCTGTCGCCGCGAAAGGTGGAATTATTGCATTGCAAAAAAATGTCATTTGAGGAAACACAAAACCTACGGTTGACATACAATTTGGGGGGACAACTGCATAAGTTCTCTCTCCCAGAACTTTCAGAGCAAGTCTGACAGCCAGGCTTTCGCCGCATCCACCACATGCTTTATGACCATAGAAATATTCTTTGTTAGTCAAACTCTTTGCATTAATTGCCATCTATTTCACACCTCAACTTTACAAATTCAACTTTTTCGCCATCTTTCGACAATTTCTCGTAATCAAGTAACTTACGGTACATATCCTCTATATCTTCCTTAGAAATACTTCTGCCTCCAAGTCCTGCAACAAAATTATGGGTTACAGGCATACTGTCAAGTGCAGTCAATGCTGAATTAACATCTGAATAAAGTGTTCCTTCAAAACCAAATCCAATACTCTTTTCAAGGACTCCTACAGCTTTTGTCATTTTAAGAATATTTACAAGTTCTTTCTTAGGGAATGGGCGTATACATCTTAATTTTAGCATTCCAACTTTTTTGCCTTCACTTCTTAACTTGTCTACAACCAGTCTGGTGGTTCCTGCAATGCTTCCCAAAGTTACGAGAATAACTTCTGCATCATCACAATGGTAGTTTTCAATCATACCTCCATATGATCTGCCAAACAATTGTCCATATTCTTTGTCGGCCTCTTCAATTTTCTCCAAAGAATTCATTATTGCTAAATGCTGTTTGTACTTGAATTCAGCATTCCATGGAGGTCCTGCAGTTATACATGTACTCTTAGGGTTATCAAGATCCATTTTGTTTTCAAAGTCTTTATACGGAATATAGCTATTTACTGTTTCTTGTTTTGGAACTTCAATAAGCTCATATGTATGAGTTAAAACAAACCCGTCCAGGTTTACCATTACAGGTGTCATTACTTCAGGATCTTCAGCTATTCTGTATGCCTGAATGATTGTGTCCAGTGCTTCTTGTGCATCTTCTACATAGAATTGTATCCAGCCACTATCTAGTTGAGAAAGAGAGTCTCTTTGGTCTCCAAAGATGTTCCATGGCACAGCAACTGACCTGTTGGCATTCATCATAACTATTGGAAATCTAGCACCACTTGCATAATGTAAACCTTCAGCCATATATAACAGTCCTTGCGAAGAAGTAGCTGTAAAAGTCCTCGCACCTACTGAACTGGCACCCATAACTGCAGATATCGCACTGTGCTCTGATTCTACATACATATATTCACAATTTAAACTTCCATCTTCTACAAAATCAGACAATCTCTCAACTACTATTGTTTGAGGAGTAATTGGATAAGCAGCAATTACATGAGGTTTTACTAATTTTACTGCTAATGCAACTGCTTCATTGCCTGATACGAATTGTTTTTCATTCATATTTCCACCTCTTTCAACATGGTTATAGCATCAAATCTGCATTCTGCAGCGCAAACGCCACAACCCTTGCAATAATCGTAATCAACTTCTAAATGTTCTCCTGATTTATCAATTGTGCCATCAGGACATACTAAAAAGCATCTTAAGCACATCGTGCACTTATCGTTGTCTATCACTGGACGAAAAGTTCTCATTCCTGAATTGACTTCAACAAGATGGCCTGATTGAAACGCCGGCCCCATAGGGTATTCGTCAAGTTTTTTCGGCTCAGTGAATTTAGTTATTTTGGGTCTGTCCAACTAATTCCCCCCCTTTATTAAACTATATGCCTCCAGTAGCAACGTCTTGTTTTTCTCTCTGATTTTAGGTGCTAATTCAGCATCTATAGATTTTAAAACTGACTCGATATCTACCAAATTCGAAGCAGCTGCCAAAGCACCAAGCATAGGTACATTTGTTATTGGTTTATTCAATATGTTTAAAGCTAATTCTGTTGCATCTATTGTAATTATCTTGAAATTATGATTTCCAAATTCATCTATTGCTTTTTCTGTATTGATGACTAGAATACCATCATCTTTAAGGCCATTGATTACACTTGGTCCAAATAAAGTATCATCCAAAACTACTACATAATCACAACTCACTACATCACTTCTGTCATTTATTACTTCATTGTCTATTCTTGTAAATGACAATACTGGAGCACCTCTTCTTTCAGGGCCAAAAGAAGGAAACGCCTGGGCGTATTTGCCCTCGTGTATTGATACAGCATGCCCTAATAATCTGGCTGCAGTAAATGCCCCCTGACCACCTCGACCATGCCAACGTACTTCAATCATAATATACCTCCTCAGTATAACCGAAAGTTTCATTTGTAAAGCAAATGTCTAATCGCTGTTACATTTAAAATTTGTTTATTATTTAACTAACTTTAATATTTCTACTGATACTATAAGCCAGCAAGAACTTATAGTATCAGTAGAATAAACTAGGGACGCTTAAAACTCTGTTTCAATCTTCTCTCGGACAAAACTGTGCTGTACTCCTTCTTTAACGAAGAAATCTTTTGTTAATCTTACTACCTCTTTTCGTAAACTAAATATTACGGCAAGGTTTAGAAGTACAATTACTCCGTTAAACGTATCAAACAGACCCCATACCATTTGTAAACTACCAATAGCTCCAACAACAATACTCGCCATGCATACTAGTCTATAACCCATTACTCCACTCTTCCCAGGGAATAAATATCCAAATCCTACTTCTCCGTAATATGTATTGACCAACATGGTTGTAAATGCGAAAAGTATTAATGTAAGAGTGACTATATACTGTCCTACTCCAGGTATTGATTTTGCAAAAGCTGCTGTTGTCAACGCTGCTCCTAATTCAGCAGTTTCAAAGACACCTGAAACAAGGATAATAAACCCAGTTGCTGTACATACAACAAGTGTATCTACGAAAATTTCAAATATTCCCCAAAGTCCTTGTCTTGCAGGATGATCTGTAATTGCTGCAGCATGCGCAAATGGTGCAGTTCCCATGCCAGCTTCACCTGAATAAATACTTCTTGCAAATCCATTTTTAAGAGCCAGCATTATTGTCGATCCAGCGAACCCACCTACTGGAGCCATTCCTGTGAATGCTGTGGTAATTATCAATGCAAAAACTCTTGGGATTTGTGTTATATTCATAAGAATAATTAACAATCCAGCCACAACGTAGATAACTGCCATTATTGGAACTACTTTCGATGCAAAGCTTCCTATTCTCTTAATACCGCCTAGAAGAACAAATCCAGCTATAATAGCGCAAACTAAACCAGTTATCCAATGTGGGACATTAAATGACAGACTTACAGATGCAGCAACGGAGTTTGCCTGAACTGCAGGTGCAATTATCATTTCCAGCATAAATAAGAAAGCAAATACTGCTGCCAGCCAGTTCCATTTTTCGCCTAGTCCATTTTTAACCATCCACATAAATCCGCCCTTAAATACCCCTGTTTCTGGATCTTTTTCACGATATCTGACAGCCAAAGTAACTTCAGCGTATTTAAGGATCATAACTATTAGTGCAACTACCCACATCCAAAACAATGCGCCTGGTCCACCTAAACTAATTGCAACTGCTACGCCTGCAATATTACCAGTACCTAATGTTGATGCCAGAGCTGATGAAGCAGCTTCAAAAGCACTTATTGTACCTTCACCTTCAATATCTTTCTTAAATATTCTGCCAAAAGTATTTTTAAGTACTAAACCAAAATTCGTAAACTGAAAAAACCTTAGCTGCATTGAATAGATAACTGCCATTATAGAGATGAGTATCAGTATTGGCCAACCCCACAACCATCCAGTTGCCGTTTCCACAAAATTCATTAAACCATCCACTTTATTGCCCCCTTTTCATTAATTAATTCCACATTCACTTAAACATCGATCCCACAATGCTCATGATGGGACTAATTGTTCAAAAATGACATAGAACAAATCTATCACACCTTTCTTTAAGAGTTTTTTATTATTAAATGAGGTAAAGACAAATTTGCAAAGAATAAATCAATAATTTATAACAAGAGACTAAATGATTTAAATCAAATTAATTATGCAGAAATTATAATAATCTGACTATTTTCATTGTAATTCCATTTATCGAAATTGTCAATTCCATTTTTGATTATATTGTTATTTTATTCTTTGCAAAATATACTTCTATTTAAAATGGCCATTTAGCTGCATCCTATTGACATTATAATTATATTGTAATTGTATTATGTATTTCATATTATCGAATTTAACATTTCATTATTATTGTTTTTACAATTTAATATAGCTATTATTGCAATTTTTGATATTTTACTTTAGTTTTTACACGCTTATTGTTTTGTAAATGCATTAATAATAGTTATATTAAAGCAAAATGGCATATATTATTTATATATGAGATTGACTATTCCATTTTTGCAAAGTATAATTGTTTTGGAGACTTCATATCAAATCTTTTACAGGAGGGATTTTATAATGCTACATACATTAAAAGACATTACAATACCGAATTTTGATCTGACTGGCAAAGTAGCACTGATTACTGGAGGTTCTAGAGGTCTGGGTTATGCTACAGCTGTCACATTTGCACATTATGGTGCAAAAGTAGCTATAGCAGCGCGAACTGAAGAGGATTTAAACAGAGTAACAGAGGAGTTGAAAAGCCTTGGATGTTCTTGTTTAGCTATAAAAACTGATGTCCTAGAACAAGAACAAATAGACAATATGGTTGCAAAAACTGTCGAACATTTTGGCAAGATAGACATTTTAGTTAACTCAGCAGGAAGGGCAAGTACTGTTAAAGCTACTGAAATGAGTATTAATGAGTGGGATGATGTAGTTGACCTGGATCTTAAAGCTTTATTCTTTGTTTCTCAAGCTGTTGCAAAACAAATGATTGAGCAAGGCAACGGAGGAAAAATTATCAACATCTCTTCTGCAGCTGGTGTAATGGGCTCTAAAGGAATCGCTCATTATTGTGCAGCAAAAGCAGGTGTTCTTCATGTCACCAAAAGCATGGCTTTAGAATGGGCAAAGAATGGCATTTTAGTTAATGCAATTTGTCCTGGATACTTCCCTACAACTTTAAATGAAGAATGGTTAGCCAAACCAAATGTTAAAGAAGCAATAGAAAACTTTACAGCAGTTAAAAGGCTTGCAACTTTCGACGAAGTAGTTGCACCAATTCTATTGTTAGCTTCTAATCATTCTGGATACATTACAGGAACTCACATCCTTATAGATGGAGGGGCAAACGCTCAATAAATACTTTACATAAACAAGTCAAAAAAACTCTGCCAAACTAGCAGAGTTTTTTGGTTTATTATTTAGTTGGTAGAAGTCCTTAATAAGTTAAGGATTAGTCTTCATAATATCGCCCGATATTTCATTAGCGGTTTTTATCATATCAGAGATTATCTCTGGAATGCTTTCTTTTTCTAATCTAAGTTTTGGAATAGTCATGCTTATAGCAGCTATTACCTTCCCCTTATAATCTTTAATTGGAGTAGCGATACAATAAAGACCTTTTTGAAATTGCTCGTCTTCCGTTGAATAGCCATTATACCTAATTTTACTGAATTCTTCTTTTAATTCCTCTGGGTCAGTAACAGTATCAGCAGTACATTTCTCTAAAGGTGTTGCTAATATCCTGTCCACAACTTCTTTTGGCTGAAAAGCTAAAATACATTTTCCAAGTGCCGTACATATAGCAGGATACTGAGTTCCAACAGTAAAGCTTGGCCTTAATATATGAGGAGAATCAACTTTTTTTAAATACGCTATGCTTCTACCTTGGAGAATTGCCAAATTGACGGTTTCTTCATGCTTATTAACTAAGCTCTCCATATGCATTTTTGCCCCTTCGATCCAATCTAGATCTTCAGCAAAGCTTTTACTTATATTATATAATGCTATGCCCAGTCTATATTTGTTGTTTTTTGGATTTTGAGTCAGATAATTTTTGAGTTCAAGAGTATTCACAATACGTTGAATTGTACTAGGTGGTAAACCTGTACTAATGCTCAGCTCTTTAATTCCTATTTCTACATTGCTATTAAATTGTTCCAACACTAACAAAGCTCTTAGTATTGATTTACCGAAAGAATCATCTCTAGTTATTATACCAATCTCCCCCAATTACGACCTATTATTCTAACATCGATACCTTTTAGATTGCGAAAATTTACTTAAATAACCTTTATAGTATATCACATTTCAAGTCATGCTCCAAGATAACTTTGTTATAGAATATACCCAAATTTACCAGTAATAAAAACTGGTTGAAGCTGATAATTGACAAAATCCTGCTAACTTAACATTAGCAGGATTTAATTATTCTTAATTTAAATCGTCTTTTCAATTATACTTAAAAATACCTTCACAACATCTGGATCAAATTGAGTTCCAGAATTATCTATAATTTCCTGTATAGCAGCCTCCTCTGGCATTGCACGCCTGTAAGCTCTATCTTCAGTCATTGCATCAAATGCATCTGCAACAGCTATTATTCTAGCTAATAGTGGAATGTCTTTCCCACTTAGCCCCTGCGGATATCCATTTCCGTCATAACGCTCATGGTGGCAAAGTATATATCTAGCTATAGGAGCCAGTTCTTTAGTGGTTATCGCTATCCTGTAGCCAATCTCAGGATGTTTTTTCATCTGCACCCACTCTTCGTCCGTCAGCTTGCCAGGTTTGTTTATGATGCTGTCACTAATGCCTATTTTCCCTATGTCGTGCAGAGTCGATAAAAGCTCTAGCTCATTTAGCTCCTCCACAGAAAGCATCATCTCTTCGCCTATTGCCCTTGAAATCTTTATGAGCCTTAGTGCATGCTCCTCGGTTTCCTGACTTTTTTCCAGTAAAGCAGCTTTCATAGATGAAATAGCATAGCTGTGCATGCTCTCGTTTTGCAGTAATTTATTTCTATACATGCTGTCTTCTGCATTTTTAATTATCGTCATCAAAGAATATGTATCGTTCTCTTTGGTAGCACAACCAAGGGAAATACTTGTATTAAACATAGCCCTTCTCGATTTATCGAAATACACATTACAATCTGTTTCAATATCTTTCATAATTTTTATAGCCGCTTTATTGTTTGTTTCAGGAAGAAGGATTGTGAAATCATCTCCCCCAGTTCGTGCAACTATACCCAGCCCTTTTATATGCTCTGAAATAATACGTGAAACCGCAATAATAAGCTCGTCTCCGCTTGCATGCCCAAGTGCATCGTTAATCTGCTTTAGCCCATTTATGTCACCGATGATTACTGAAATAGGATAGTTTTTATCATCGTCAAGAGTTGCTAAATGCGCATCTATAAATCTTCTGTTATAGAGTCCTGTCAGAACATCGTGATAGTTGAGATACATTATCTCATCTTCTTTTTCTTTTCTGTCAGTTATATCAATTATCAGACCTTCTAAGGCTATCACTTTGCCTTTGTCGTCGTATATCCCGTGTCCCTGTTCAAACACCCACTTCTTTTCTCCAGAAGCTGTGATTAGCTGATATTCGCTCTTGAAATTTTCATTCTCTTTCAGAGCTTCTGCCCACCTGACTCTAAGGGTTTCCCTATACTCTGGATCTATCAAATCATTAAAGGATAATTTCTGGTTGTTCAGAAGACACTCGGGGCTGTATCCTGTAAGGTCAAGACATCCTTCTGAAATGTAGTGCATTGTCCAATTTTCGTCATTATCACATCTAAAGACAACGCCTGGGATATTTGAGATTATAACCTCTTTAAACTCATCACTTTGTCTAAGTTTTTCCCTGGATTCTACCTGTTCTGTAACATCTTCCAGCATTATTATATTCATTCTGTTAGCTTTATCATCCATATTAAGTGGAGCTAAAGTCAATGAACCCCATACGATAGAACCATCAGGTTTAATGTACCTTTTATATGTAGAAAATTTCTTTTCTTTGCCTGCCAAATACCTTGCAAATTTATCTGCATCTTTATTTATATCGTCTTGATGGGTAATGGCCTCCCATCCTAAAATCCTCAGTTCATCGATACTCCTCCCGAGAATCTCCTGATATACCTTGTTGCCGTCGATAATTCCTCCTTCAGGTTTCCCGAACGCCATTCCGATTGGCGATTCTTCAAATACTTTGCTGAAAAGCTCCTTCTGCTTTAATATTTCGCGCTCCATTTCTTTTCTTTCGGTTACATCCTTTATTATGCTGCCCAAAATCTTTTTGCCATTTAAAATCATAGACCTGGAACTCACTTCCACGTCAAAATAGCTTCCATCTTTTCTCCTATGGACAGCTTCAAATATTATCCCCCTGCTGCTTGCAATACTAATCTGCTTTTCTACATTTTTGAAATCTGCCCTTAAATCAGTGATGTTAAGATCGCAGAGTTCTTCGTATGTATAGCCATAAGCATTCACTGCAGCTTTGTTGGCTTCAAGTATTTTCCCATTTAGGTTAACAAACATTATAATCTGGTCTGTAATGCCGGCAAGATGCCGATACATATCTTCAGACGTTGTTG